>DTSY01000132.1 GCA_012965075.1 Gammaproteobacteria bacterium
ATAAAGAAAACCTACTTTTATTAGGTATGAATACTGAAGTTGAAATAGAAATCCTCAACGAAAAAGCGTCCTTGGCAGTCCCTTCAGGTTCTCTTCGGACTAGAAAAGATATCTCTTTTGTCGCTGCATTAGTTGGAGTCTCAAAAGAAGATATCAGAGACTTTTTAAGCACAAGACAAGAGGATGAGGGTTTTACTAAATTTGTAGTAATAAAAGATACCAATAAAGGCCCTGTATTAACTTGGGTTAAGGTAGGTTCAACAGATTTCCAAAACGTTGAAGTCCAAGATGGCCTGTCTGCAGGAGATAAAGTATATGTTTTGCCTAGTGAAGGACTAATTAGAAGCCAAGAAGAATTTGGCGAGAGCCTCAGGGAGAGAGCTAGAAGATGATCATTGAGGAATCTATAAATTCTGCGATAGATGCAATTAAGGCTAATTTACTTAGATCCTTGTTGACTGCGCTAGCCATCATCATCGGAACAGCTGCTGTTATTGCAATGGTAGGAATTGGCACTGGTGCTCAACAGGCAATAGAAGATTCCATTGCAAGCCTAGGGGCTAAAACTGTCTCTGTTTATCCAGGTCAAAAGAAAAGAAGAGGCATAACTGGAAGTTGGGTTGCCCTCTGGTTAAAAGATTCAGATGCCTTGGCAAAAGACTCTGAAGTAGCTTGGCGTATATCTCCTGAGATGCATGGTAATAAACAAGTAAAGTTTGGAGACAAGAACGCTAATTTCTCAGTTAATGGGGTTCAACCTAACTTCTTTTCTGTTAACTCATTTGTACTTTCAAAAGGAAAACTTTTTAGTGAAAACGATAATTTTTCTCGAAAAAGAGTTGCTGTACTAGGAAACGCTATAGCCGAAGAGTTAAAGATTCCAGAGGAGATGCTACTTAATAAAGAGATACAAATTGGAAGTATTTCTTTTAAAGTAATAGGGTTCTTGAGTAAAAAAGGATCAGGGGGTTGGGAGAATACTGATGAAAAAATATACATACCCATGATGACTGCTTCCACAAGGGTATACGGTAGAAAATTGATCAACACCATAAGAGTTCAAATACCTGAAGGTACCACTATTAATGAAGCCATGATGTCCATCGAAAGAGTGCTTCGTAGAGAGCATGATATTAGTCCAGGTGTAGACAATGATTTTAGAATTATTGACTGGTCTCAAATACAACAAATTCAACAAGATGCTACAGCCATATTTACCACCTTAATTGCTGGAATCGCTGGTATAAGCTTACTGGTTGGTGGAATAGGGGTTATGAATATTATGCTTGTATCTGTCACAGAACGAACTAGAGAGATAGGTTTACGTAAAGCTTTAGGAGCTACGCCTAGAGCGATATTGTTTCAGTTCATCGTTGAGGCAATTATTTTGTGTGTAATTGGAGGGATAATTGGGGTTTTACTTGGAACTTTTCTTTATTTCTTAGCCGCCTCATTTTCTGAACTGCCCTTTGTTATACCTGTGCTGGCTAGTATAGGTGCAATCACTTTCTCAGCCTGCGTAGGTTTATTTTTTGGAATTTGGCCAGCTAAGAGAGCTGCAAGGCTAGATCCTGCAGTTGCCCTGCAATATGAATAAGTTTTACTTTTTGTAAAGGCAAA
>DTSY01000133.1 GCA_012965075.1 Gammaproteobacteria bacterium
TGAGAAATGAAACTGGAAGACTGGAGGAACTGTTCTTAAGTTTAGTGGATTCTGACCCTGATAAATCATCTCTACTTGATATCCAGCTCGGGGAAATAGAATGAATGCAGTAGAGATATTTAACGCATTTCTAACCATTATTAGAAAAGAGGTAAATAGATTTACAAGAATTTGGTTACAAACCTTGGTATCCCCTGCAATTATGATTGCGCTTTATTTTGTGACCATAGGGGTAATTATTGGGTCACGAATTGGAGAAATGGGAGGTTTTAGCTTCCTGCAATGGATGGTTCCAGGCATGGTTATGATGTCAGTGATTAACAATGCTTACTCTAATGTTCTGTCTTCTTTTTTTAATGTTAAATTCCAAAGAAGTATCGAAGAATTATTGGTAACTCCTGTGCCAAATTACATCATCTTGGGAGGGTGGATTTTTGGTGGAATGGCAAGAGGAGTCATGGTTTCAGTCTTAGTTATTATAGTTTCACTGCCCTTTGCAGACTTGAATGTCCAAAATTGGCCTTTAGCTGCTCTAGTTATTCTCTTAACTTCTATGCTTTTTTCTATAGGTGGTTTTATAAATGCTTTATTCGCTGAATCTTTTGATGATGTCTCGATTGTGCCTACTTTTATACTGACCCCTTTGAGTTACTTAGGTGGAATTTTTTATTCCATAGATCTTTTACCTGAATTTTGGCGTACCGTTTCTCTAGGGAATCCAATCTTATATATGGTTAACACTTTACGACATGCTGTATTAGGATCCTCTGATCTTCCTTTAATGAATATGTCAGTAAATTTCGCTCTTTTAATGATTGTTTGCTTCATCGTAGTTTTCTTTTTCCTAGCATTATGGTTATTAAACAGAGGGAAGGGCATAAGGACTTAACTTTGGATCTAGATAAATTACCGCTAGGAAAAAAAATAACATACCCTGAAAAGTATGACCCTTCTTTATTGGTTGGAATTAGTAGAGAAGAATCAAGAAGCCGATCAGCAATTACCTTGGAACCCAATACCTTTTATGGCTTAGATTCTTGGACAGCCTATGAACTTTCTTGGTTAAATTTGGAAGGGATTCCAAAAAATGCAGTTTTGTATGCTTCTTACGAAAGTAACTCAAAAAAATTCATAGAATCAAAATCATTTAAACTATATTTAAACTCTCTAAATAATAAAATATTTAACAGCTTGGATGATCTATTGGCTTTAATAAAACATGATTTGGAACAGTGTGTTTCTAGTGAAGTAGAGATTGAGATTAAAAATACACCAAAAGATTTTGTTAAGGAAAGTAAGTCAATAGATTTAGTAGAGATAAACTCAGAAGAGGGAGTTGTAGAAGATGCACCTTGGGTTAGTGCTGACGAAGTAAGTGAAGAGATTTCTTGCAGTGTCTTTAGAAGTTTATGCCCTGTTACTAGTCAGCCAGATTGGGCAACTATTAGAGTCACTTATTCTGGGAAGTTGATAAATTATCAAAAATTGCTTAGCTATCTCTTATCTTTTAGGAATTCTCAAGCTTTTCACGAAGAATGTGTTGAGAAAATCTTTTCAGATTTAAAAAAGTTTTGTGCACCTAATGAATTAACCGTTAGGGCAAATTTTTTAAGAAGGG
>DTSY01000134.1 GCA_012965075.1 Gammaproteobacteria bacterium
ACTCATACCAATAGTTATTTAATCTCTGGTAGTTTTTCAACATAGAGTGAACGACTTGGAAAAGCAAAGTCTGAACCGTTAGACTTTACTGTTTCTATTATGTTAAAGATAAGCTTTTCTTTAATATCAGCATACTCTTTGAAAGCTACTGGGTCTATATGCCAAATGATTCTAAGATCAATAGAACTTGAGCCTAGTTCAGAAACTTTAACAAAATTATCTTTAGTTATATCTGTGGGTAAATTCTTATCATCTGTTATATAAGTTTCTATGTCAGAACTAATAGCTTTAAGCTGGTCTATTGTCGTGCTATATGTAAGATTAATGGTCCAGTCTAGCCTCCTAACTTCCATCATTGCGTGGTTTATAACTTGAGCATCAGATAAGTCCGCGTTAGGCACAAAAACAGGCGAAGAATCGAAAAGCTTTACCGTCGTAGACCTTAAACCGATATGGTCGACTATTCCATGAAGTGAGTCTCCAATTCTAATTCTGTCCCCTTTTTGAAATCGGTTTTCACTTAGTATAAAAATACCAGCAAATATATTCTTAAATACGTCTTGAGCTCCCAAGGCAAGGGCAATTCCAAAAAGCCCCAATCCAGCAACAATAGGTCCTATTTGTATGCCCCATATATCTAGGATCATTGCTGCAGCAGTAATCCATATTAGGACTTCAATTGCCTTTCTCATCCAACCCAACATAGCTGGAGTCATCCATTTATCATCTAACAAAGAGAGCAAAGGACCAATTAGGTTTGCTAATGCACTGAAGATAGTGACAATGACTATCATCTTAACGAGAGTCGTTGCGACAAAATCTAGGGTCCCATCAAGAGGTAAATAGAAGGCTATCAAATAGAAGCCAAGTGCTATAGGGACAAGACCTAATGGGTTTCTTAGAGACTCTATAATTTTATCGTCTAACCTACTATCAGTCTTGGTTGCTTTATTGCTTAACCAATCTATGACCTTAGTTGTTAAGAGAGACCTTACTAATAAGCTCACAACAATTATTGCAAGGCATATGATTATTTCACCAATTCCAAATCCTCTAATGCCCTCGTTCCAGGTTTCTCTTAAAATTTCAATAAAATTATCCATTTTCAATCCTCTTCTTCAATTTCTTTAATTCTTTGAGCTTTCGCCATCTTAACAACATTATCTTTGATTAGAATTGTTTCAAACCTGTATTCACCTATTTTAAGTCCAACATTGCTTTCAGGAATTGATTGGGCTGTTTCTAGGATTAATCCACTGAGAGTTTTAGGACCATCAGTTGGTAAATCCCAATCAATCCTTTTATTGATATCTCTTATCATCATACTTCCTTCGAGCATATATGAACCATCTGCTTGCGGCATAATATCCATTTTGTCTGCTCTTTCGGAGGTAATTTCACCAACAATAATTTCTAAAATGTCTCGAAGGGTAATAAGGCCCTCAATATCACCATATTCATCAACTATTAGGCCAACGCGTTTGTTTTCCAACTGGAAATTTGCTAACTGTTTATTTAAAGGGGTGCTTTCTGGGATAAACAGAGGATTTTCTATAAAAGTTTTTAATGAAGTTTTACTAGGTTGATCTAATCCTAAGAAAT
>DTSY01000135.1 GCA_012965075.1 Gammaproteobacteria bacterium
TTTTAGAACGCTATCATGAGAGACCAGCATATAAGGTAGCTTTAGAAAAAGGTGGGGAATACAAACTGGGATAATAGAACCCAAGTCCTATCCATCCTGCTGCTGTTTGCTTATGATGTTTGGAGAAAACTTGAGTCGTTGAGTTTGGTATAGTTAGGTTATGAACGAATATAGAAGAGCAGAAACAGTTGCCTTTGCAGCTGGACTGGTGATTGCTTTATCCATTGACGTGATTATGAATGTACTTTATTCCGTAGGATTGGTGTGATTGTGAAAAGCCTTATCTTACTTCTAAGCCTACTGTTAGCGACTAATGCTTGGGCAGAAGCTAGAGGATTAGAATGCAAGTCTGACAGTTCATCTGTTGGAAAAGTAAACTTTGAAGAAGTCCACGATACCTACTGGTACAGAATTGATTTTGATAAAGGCAGAGTTTTATACAATTCAAGTAAACAGAATTTTTTAACAAAACTCGAAGATTTAATAGGAGATAAATTAAGAGGAGATACTTCCATTCTGTATTGGAGGGAAAATAAAAGTATCGAGGTGAGGCTGGATAGGCAGACTTTGATAATGACTAAGAAAAAATTAAGCTATAAATGTTCAGCTATGACGGTTGACCAAGTCGTTAGAAAGCGTGATACTTATTTCAAAGAGGCACTGAAAAAAAATAAAATCTAAACCCTAACTAAATTTCCCTGCTTCAATCGAACTTACATTTAAACTTCAAGTCTAAAGGTATATGAATAAAGCAGAGAAAATGTTCAAATCTTCAAAAGCAAGAAGAAAAAGGAAAGACACAAAAGAACTCAGAGATAAGCTAACCAAAAGAGAATTCGCTCACTTGAGACACCTTCGAGAAAAGAATAAAAAAATAGAAGCACGACATCATACTTAAAAAATTTTATACCCTTACTAAATTTCCAGTTTTAAGATTCCAACTTATTATTGTAAGTACCAAGCTTAGTAATTGCACAAGGCAAAGCATTAATTAAAGGTTACAAATAAGGTGTTTCTTTTTATGTTTATTCAGTTATACTAATCAGGCGAAACCAAAAACGGGTTAGAAGGTGGCAACACCAATATAACAAAGTTAAAGTTTTTGAAGTGGAAGCGAGAGAGAGAAAACACAATAACCAAAAACTCTCGCCCTGCGAACCTAAGGGACTATGCTCAGTCCCTTTTTTAATGCTTAAAAATAACACATGGGGCTATAACTCAGCTGGGAGAGCTCTTGCGTGGCACCTATTGTAGTAGTTCAAAGAATCCCTTTATAACAACACCTCACAACGTACAACTTGCTCTACGTACAGGGTTTTGGACTATATTTTCGCACGTGAACGCAAGAAGTATTAAGATAAGAGGATGTCTGAATTAAAGCACTTCAAAAAAACGGATTCCATAGAGAAAATAACTGAGACTCTTAAGTCTGATGGTGCTCTTGTAATTGACAATATCTTGACTGAAAAGTTTGTTAACCAACTTAGAAAAGAGACCGATCCCTATATGGAAGCCACCAACAATGGACAAGATGGCTTTGGAGGAAGGCTTACTACTCGTACTGGTGGCCTTGTGTCTCGATCAGAAAAATGCAGA
>DTSY01000136.1 GCA_012965075.1 Gammaproteobacteria bacterium
ACCGCCTACACTCTAAGTTTATTTTCCTTCATCACCATTCGGAGAACAACTCATGAAAGCAGATCTTTAAGAAACCATAAGAGATCAATATCGCATGAAAACATCAATTTAATCATTCTATCGTAGAATGATTATTAAATGACTCTAATATTTAAAATTGCTAAATGGGGAACTATGTCAATAGTTGCATTCTCATTAATGTCTTGTGGTGATAATCCTTCAATAAGCGAATCATTAACCATCAACGAAAAAGAAAATTCTCTTTATACTGATTTAATATGGGAAGAAGCCACTCCTACAAATGTTGGAATTGATCCTGTCCTTCTTGAGAATTCTTTTATTTATGCACTTGCAGATGAAACATATACACAGGCAGCCATAATAATAAAGGACGAAAAACTAATTTATGAAAAATACAGAGGTTTGGAGGCGAACGAATTAGGTTTTTGGAATCAGTCTTTGACTGAACGCTTAGAGCTAGGAGTAGAAATTCCACAAGAACTTCAAGACGCCTTTATTAATAGGGATAGATATAGCCTTGCAACTTCTTGGTCAACCGCAAAATCATTTGTTGGCATTTTAATAGGTATAGCCATAGATCAAGGCTATATACAATCAGTGGATGAAAGCGCATCGACCTATATTACAGAATGGTCTAATGATAATAGGAATCAGATTACTATAAGAAATCTACTAGATATGAGGTCTGGGCTGCCAGGTCTATGTGCTACTGGTTCTCAACCAAATTATGAACTTGAGGTGTGCCCGTATTCAATACATTGGTCCGGAGGTAACCTAACTCCTGTTCAAAATCAGTTGGATGCTTGTATTAATAGAGAAATTGCTGAAACCGGAATTATTCAATCTTGGTATTCTAGTGAACGTACATGGGAAAAAGACTATTTACTTTATAGTAACTGTGATGCACAAGTTCTAGGTGAACTCCTTTTTAGAGCAACTGGTAAAGACCTCCAATCTTATGCGGACATTAATCTATTCTCCAAGATAGGATTTGAGGGTCATTGGTGGAGAGATAACGAGAATAATGGACAATCAAATGGTAACTATCTAGCGTATTGTTGTTTAGATGCTACAGCTAGAGATTTTGCTAAATTTGGTCAGTTAATTCTTAATAACGGCTCGTGGGGTAATGAACAAATTGTATCTTCATCTTATGTTGAAAAGATAAAAAGAATAGGCATTGACTCTGTTGTTGAAGAAGATGGATCATATTATAGCTATGGCATGCTTTTTTGGACACTTGACCCTACCCAGCAAGACGATGGGACAGATTTCCCACCAGCTAATAAGATTCTCCTAACTGCAGGAACTGATGGTCAGTATATTATTTTAGACATTGAAAATAATATGGTTCTTGTAAGAAACAGTCTTTACTACCCTATGCAGTTTGCTTCATTTGATAGAAAAATGATTGCTACTGGAGATTTAAATGCTATTAATTATCCCCAAACCCTGCCATTAAGCTGGTTTGGGTATTATTCTTCTTTTCACCCTTCGGTTTTTTTATACTTAGTATCAAAGTCCTTAAATTAAATGAATAAAATGTATAGGGTATTAAGGTGGTGGAGCT
>DTSY01000137.1:0-15831 GCA_012965075.1 Gammaproteobacteria bacterium
TTACTTTAGTGTTCAAGTAATCTAACAATTCATCTTTACAAGAAAAACTTCTACCGACATTAGGAATATCCTTTATGCCCTCTTCCCATAATTTTCCTATACATAAGAATTCTTCAACTCTTCCTTTAGTATATTTACAAATCTCCCCATGATAGAAATCTTGATGTTCACCTAATTCACGCATCTCTCCTGCTATAAAAATTCTCTTCTTACCTTCTAACTCCTTCATAACATCAAGAGATTTCTTCATAGATTCTGGATTAGCATTGTAAGAATCGTCTACAAGAACAGAGCCTTTTAATCCTTTATGCACTTCCATCCTTCTACTTGGATAAGTAACTTTGCTCAAATTAATGCTTATTTCCTCAAGATCCATCTCTAGAGCATGGCAAACGGCTAAAGCTGCGCAAGCATTCAAGGAGTTATGTACACCTATTCCATTCATAAAACACTTAATAGACTTATGAGCATAATTCAACTCAAAAGATATTTTGTTTTTTAAGAAATCACTTTGAACATTTCTCAACCAAATATCTGAATTTTGATGAAACCCGAATGAGATAATTCTTTTATTTACGCACTTTTCTTTCCAATAAGAAAAGAACTCTGAATCCCTGGGTAATACAGCTACTCCATCATTCTTTAAATGTCTTAGAATGTAACTCTTTTCTTTAGCTACCTTCTCAACTGAATCTAACTTTTCTAAATGGGAAGCTGCTGCATTTATTATCAAAGCAATGTCAGGTGTAACTTTAGCTGAAAGCTTATTAATCTCTCCAGGAGAATTAGTACCAATTTCTATGACTGCATATTTTTGCATGTTTGTCAGCGAAGCTAAGGTGAGTGGCACTCCTATATGGTTATTTTTATTACCTTTAGTTTTATGACAACCCTCTTTTTCAAGCAAACTGTAAATAATTTCTTTAGTAGTTGTTTTACCATTACTACCAGTCAACCCTATAACTTTCCCATTAAATATTTCCCTTTGATAAGTACCTAACTGATCCAAAAATTTGAAACAGTCTTCTACAAGGATATAAGGCTTATTAATAGGAATTTTTTTTTCAACTACAAAAGCCGCTGCCCCTTTTTCCATGGCATCCTTTAAATAATCATGTCCATCATTAAAAGGCCCTTTGAGAGCTACAAAGAGATCACTTGGTTCTAAGGTTCTAGAGTCTATACTTATATCCTTAAACTTCTCTTGGCCAGTTCCTCCAATCACCTTCTTACCTACCTTTTCAGCAATTGTAGAGAGAGTTAAATTCATCATGTCTTTAATTACTTGTTAAGAAACTTTTTACTTGTTCATGATCACTAAAGTGAACTCTTTTTCCTAACACATCCTGATAATCTTCATGACCCTTACCTGCAATTAAGAGAACGTTACTCTCTTTATTAGTTTTAATTTTATTAAGACAATAAAGAATAGCCTCCTTCCTGTTTGGTATTATTTTTATTCTAGTTTTATTTTTTATGCCTTGATTAATTTCCTCAATAACATCAAATTCATTTTCTGTTCTTGGATTGTCGTTAGTAATTACCAGAAAATCAGACAATAACTCTGCGACTTGTCCCATTTTCGGTCTTTTATCTCTATCTCTGTCGCCACCACAACCAAAAATGCACCAAAGATTAGAATTCTTAAAAGCTTCTTTTAGTTCAGTAAGAGCGGTCTCTAAGGCCTCTGGGGTATGGGCATAATCTATGAAGCACTTATCTTTTTCACTTAAAAGAATTAAGTCCATTCTTCCTCTAGGAAATTCGAGATTCTTTAAATAAGGATAAACTTTATCTAAATTGAAACCTCTTGAAAGAAAGGCTGCTAAAGCGCATATAACATTTGACGCCAAAGGTTTAGATATTGTACTCAATGAAAAATAAATTTGTTGCTCAGGAGTTTCAAGATTGACATCGATACATTCATCTTCAGTCCTTAAAAAGGAATAATGAAAATCAGCTCCTGCCTGACTCGATACAGAAAAAAATGAGTGAGGCTCTTTACTCTTTTGAAGATCCCTATATATTTCTTTACCTAATATGTTATCAATATTTAAGATTATATTTTTGGGTCTAAGTTCAGTAAAAAGCTTCTTTTTGGCATTTTTATAAGATCTAATATTTTTATGGTAATCCAAATGATCTTGGGAAAAACTTGTCAAAATTGCTGTGTCAATTGAAGTACCAACAACTCTAGATTGGTCTAATCCATGGGAAGAGACTTCAAAGGCAACTTGTCTAGTGTTTTTTTTGACCATCTCATAAAAATATCTTTGTAAAGTAATAGGATCAGGAGTAGTTAAAGAAGAAGGAAAGTTAAAATATTTTCCATCAAAAGAAGTTCCGATAGTACTAATATAACCACATTGATAATCAATTAATTTAGCTATTTGGGAGATTAATTCCACACAAGAAGTTTTTCCATTCGTGCCTGTTACTGCAAAAGTCTCAAGGTTTTGTGATGGATGATTAAATAGTCTTGAACTAATAACGCCTAGATATTTTTTCAAATCTTTTAAATAAAGAATATTTGAATCCTGAAACTTTTTACTGTCTGTTAAGCAAAATACTGCCCCTTTTTTAAAAGACTCTTTGATAAAATGATTTCCATTAGCTTTTTCTCCTTGTACAGCACAAAAAAGAAAATTCTGGTTTACCTCTCTACTATCTAAACTTATTCCATCGATCAAAAGATTGCTTAAACTTCCCAGATTCCCTTTAAAGAGTCCTTCTAAAAGAACGCCTAAACTGACAGGCCCTGAAGTAATTTTTTCCATTAAGAACCTGATTCTAAGGCATGTATAGATTGCCCAACTACTTTAGAAAAAATTGGAGCAGCAACAGAGCCTCCTGAATGAATATCTTTGGTTATTCCGTGTAAGACTATAACAGCCAGAAGTGATGGATCTTCAGCCGGAACAAATCCTGCAAAACTAGTTGAATAGGTTGTTAACCCATCTCTTTTCTTCTTCGAAGTACCCGTCTTACCGGCTACGACTCTTCCTTCTATCCTAGCTTTCCTAGCAGTGCCAGATCTAGAATTTACGGTTTCTACCAACATAGAGTTTATTAATTTAGCAGTATTCTTAGATAAAACCCTAACATCAGGTTTAGGGCTACTTAGAGCCTTGTCGTAAAAAAGATTTAATTCCTTAAATATTCCTTCGCTAGCAAATACCTGATAAGCCTGAGCTATTTGAAGGGCACTCATAGAAATTCCGTAACCGTAGCACGAGCTTACCTTATCTCTATCACTTAAGGCTGAAGCTTGAGGCAAGAAGCCTTCTCTTGCAGGAATCAAAATGTTTACTGGCTGAGAGCCTATCCCGAAGTTAGAAAATACATGTACCAGGTGTTCAGAACTTTGATCTTTGCACAACTTCACCATTCCAACATTACTTGAATAAGAAATAATTTCACTTAAAGACAAATTGCCATAATCCCTAAAATCACTAGTTTTATATCCTTCATATTCTATCCACCCGGGAGAAGTGCTTATTCTAGTATCCATATCAACTTTTTTTGAGCTAACTATGGCAGCCATAGCAATTGGCTTTACTACTGACCCTGGTTCAAAAATATCTACTGTTGCTCTATTCCTAAAAACACTCAGATCTTTAATTCCCCTTTCTATTGGAAGGATTAAAAGTTGGATAGTTAATTAAAGATAGAATCTCAGCTGTTTTAGGATTAACTATAACAATACTCCCTGACTCAGCTCCAGACTCTTCAACTGCTTTCTTTAATTCATGATGAGAAATAGATTGTAGTCGTATATCAATAGTTAATTTAAGATCTAAACCTTGCTTAGGTGAGCTCCTTTCCCCTCCAATAGTTCCTATTGGACTTTTTAATCCTGTGAATCCACCATCTTCGCCTTTTAGTAATTTATTAAAAACCAGTTCAGCACCTTGTATACCTTTCCTGTCAATGTCTGTAATTCCTACCACATGAGAACTGATCTCTCTTTGAGGATAACTTCTCTGAAGATTTTGCTTAAAAAATATTCCCTCAATATTCAAACGTTCAAGCTCTATTTTTTTTTCTTCTCTGATATGTCGAATTATTTCTACATGGCCCTTTCTCTTAAGTATTTTTTCCATCTTGTCTATATTAATTTGCAGCAAGGAAGTTAAACTGCTGATCTCATTTTTTTTTGGTTTAAATAAACTTAGATCAGCGATTACCGTATACCCAGTTACATCAACGGCCAACAGTCTGTTATTTCTATCTAAAATTTTTCCTCTTTTAGCTAAGATATGGCTTTCTAGAGCTATTCTTGTATCAAGTTGTCTTTTTATGAACTCGTCTTGAAAAACTTGAATATATATTAGTCTTGATAGCAGCAAGACAAAGCCAATAAGAAAAACAAGCTGTATAAAAAAAGATCTTCCAGAATAATTTACTACTCTAGAAATCATTTAACGCAACTTTAATCTAATTGGGTTCTAACAAAAGAAGGAATATCAAGAAACTCTTCTTCCTTTTTTTCTTGTTTGTTTTTGTCAGGAACCTTATCAAGAGAAGGTGGATTCTCTAAAAGTTGTCTTGCAGCATCACTTAAAGGAAGTGGCTCTCTTTCTTTTGTCTCTTTTAATTTAGCTGTTGAGATATTAATAGTCTTGGTAGTTGCTGGTGCAGCACCTAGACCTGTAGCTATAACAGTTACTTTCAGATCATTTCCTACCTTTTCATCAATCACTGTTCCGGTGACAATAATTGCGTCTTTATCTGCAAAGTTGTCTATGCAATCTCCTACAGCAGTAATCTCCCCCAGAGTGATCTCTGTACCGGCAGTAATATTTACCAATACACCCTTTGCATCCTTCAGGCTTATGTCCTCTAGCAATTTACTTTCTACTGCCTTTTCTGCCGCTATTCTTGCCCTGTCAGGGCCTGAACCTATACCAGTGCCCATCATTGCAGTTCCTCTTTCTGACATTACTGTCTTAACGTCTGCAAAATCTACATTTATCAATCCAGGGCACATAATAATATCTGATATGCCTCTGACCGCTCCTGCTAAAACATTGTTAGCTTCTTTAAAAGCTTCTATCATTGCACAATCTTCACCTAATACTTCAAGTAGTTTTTGATTAGGTATTGTTATAAGAGAATCTACTTCCTCAACCAATTCTTTAATCCCTTCTTTAGCTATCTTCATTCTTTTTGAGCCTTCAAGTTCAAAAGGTTTAGTTACTACAGCAACAGTTAGTATGTCTAACTCCTTAGCCACTTGAGAAACAATTGGGGCCGCACCTGTACCGGTTCCACCTCCCATACCAGCAGTAATAAAAACCATGTCAGTTCCTTTCAACATTTCTGTCAGCCTGTCCCTGTCTTCCAGTGCTGCTTCTCTACCTATATCAGGATTTGCTCCTGCACCTAAACCATGGGTAATTTCCATTCCAAGGATAAATTTATGGGGTGCTTTATTTTTATCTAAAGCCTGTTTGTCAGTATTTATAGAAATAAATTCTGCGCCATTTATGCCTTCCTCGACCATGTGTTGAACTGCATTACCTCCGCCACCCCCAACACCTATTACTTTGATAATTGCGTGACCTTTATTCTCTTCTACTATTCCCCATTCACTCATTCTTTTCTCCCTGGTAAATTTTTAAAGATTTCCTCCAAGCCATCTCGATAATCTATTTAAAATATTTTTATCTCGATGGATGTAATTCATGTGATCTTCTTGCATTTGTTTATGCCCATAAAGCAATAAGCCGACAGCTGTGGCATAAACAGGATTGTGTATAACTTCATTAAATCCTCCAACAGTATTAGGAGAACCTAGTCTTACAGGAGCATGAAATACTTCTTCACCTAGCTCTATAGCCCCTTCAACTTTAGATGCTCCTCCAGTTAAAACTACCCCTGCTGGTATTAAAGATTCAAACCCACTCAAACTTAATTTCTGTTGAGCCATGCTGAAAATTTCTACATATCTCCTTTCAAGAACATCAGCTAATGCTTCACGAGATAATTCTCTCTCAGGTCTACCGCCCATTCCAGGAACCATCATCAACTCTTCAGATTGAGTTAAAGAGCTTACAGCACATCCATACCTTTGCTTAATATCCTCAGCTTGAGAAGGCGGAGTCCTTAGAGCTTCTGCAATATCGTTAGTTACATGATCTCCAGCTATGGGAATTACATCAGTAAAGGAAATAGAACCCTCTGTGAATACAGCCATATCTGTTGTTCCACAACCGATATCTATTAAACAAACTCCCAATTCTCTTTCGTCGTGAGTCAAAACTGAATAGCTAGAAGCCAATTGCTCTAAAACGAATGCCTCAATATCTAAACCACAAGCTGTAACGCATTTATGTATATTTTGAGATGAGTTTTCACTACAAGTAACTAAATGCACTTTAGCTTCAAGTCTTGCACCTGCCATACCTAATGGTTCTTTAATTCCATTTTGCTTGTCAATGATGTAATCTCGAGGCAAAACATGTAGTAACTTTTGGTCAGCAGGAATAGCCATAGCTTGTGCTGTTTCAATGACTCTGTCTACATCACCATACTTAACTTCTCCATCCCTAATAGGGACTACGCCTTCTGAATTTAAACCTCTAATATGACTTCCTGAAATTCCTACATAACAAGAGCTTATATGGCAGCCAGCCATAGATTCTGCTTCTAGAATTGATTTTTTTATGGCCTGAGTTGTAGATTCAATATCAACAACTACTCCGGTTCTCAACCCTCTAGAAGGCTGAGTTCCTAGACCAATTATTTCTATATTTTCTTCAGAGGTTATTTCTGCAACTACAGCTACTACCTTTGAAGTCCCTATGTCTAAGCCAACTAACATTTCGCTTTGATTAACTCCACTCATACTGTTCTCCTTTCTTCAATAAAAAAGAATAGAAACTCCATTGTTATACCTAAAATCCATGCTTCTGATATTATTAAGTTTTCCTGAGAACAGCTCGAACGAGATAAAATCCTCGAGACGTTCAAGCTGTTCCCGGAAATTCTTTGTTGTAAAAGTTAATTCAGTGCCCTTTTCTGTTGTTACCTTTAGGTATCCTCCTGAACTTAAATTTACCTCTTCTACTTTTTCGTTATACCTATTAAGTTGATTTTGAATCTGCCTAGACATATCAAGCAGAACAAACTTCTCCGACTCCCTTCCTCTCAATAAAACTAAATGAATATTAGAGTCATCAGTAGAAGGTTTAATTAATATTCCCGAATGAGTTAGAAATTTATTGTCACCCCATTTAGCCAGGGGCTGGTGCTCCTTAACCTTAATGTTATATCGGTTAGGCCATTTTCTTTTTGCTTGAAAGGCATATACCCAAGTAGTTTTGTATAAATCTTTTGATACGCTAGAAAAATCTATCACTTGTTCGTTTAAGAAACTCAAGAAAGTTTCTTTTATCAAATCTGAATTAGATAAAATCTTATGATCAGAAGAGATTGAGATATCAATCTCGTTTAAATTCTCATAATCAATATTCTTTGAACACCCTAGTCCAAACAGTATTATTATGAGAAAGGTTATTCTTTTCATTTGTTTAACACCTGCCTATGAACAACTACCTGCTCTTTTACTCTGGGTGAGCGCATACCCAGCTTCTCAGTTGCAACTTCTCTGATAGTCAATTGATTCCTGAAATACTCGACTTCGTTTAGTAAAAGATTGGATTTAAAAGATAAGTCTTCATATTTTTTATTAAACTTCTCTAATTCTGAGAAAGTTACGCGATAATCATAAATATGAACTATTAATTGAATTGAACTAGCCATCAGTCCAAATACAAGTCCAATAAAAAGAAGTTGTTTTCTAATGTTTATCATTTCAAGCCACTTTCTCTGAAATTCTTAAAATAGCACTCCTGCTTCTTGGATTTTTTATTATCTCTTCTTTGTTTGGCTTGAAATGCTTTGATCCAACTTTACGAAAAGAAAACTTTTTCCCATCTAAGCTTTTTCCTTGTAGAAATCTCTTAACAATTCTGTCTTCTAAAGAGTGGAAACTTATAACAGCTAGCCTTCCTCCATTTTTTAGAAGACACCCTGCTGCTATCAATACGTTTTGTAATTCTTCCATCTCTGAATTAATCTCCATTCTGATTGCTCTGAAGACATTAGTAGCTGGATGTCTCTTAGATTTTCTTGGTTTACAAGCTACAATAATTTTAATTAAACGCTGTGTAGTATTTATAGGACTAACATCTCTTTCTCTGCAAATTATTTCAGCTATTTTTCTAGAATTACGCTCTTCACCTTTTTCCCATAAAACTCTAGTTATTTCTTCTTTGCTGGATTTGTTCAACCAAGTTTCTGCAGAATCTACATCAGACTGGTTCATTCTCATATCAAGAGGTCCTTGGGCTTGAAAACTAAATCCTCTTTCTGGATTATCTAGTTGTCTAGAAGAGATTCCTAAATCAACTAAGATGCCATCTAAGCTTTCTCCTGGAAAATGATCTTCTAGATTTCCAAATTTATCATTAATAAAAGAAAACCTGTTGTCCTTTTTGATAACTTCATTAGCTGCTTCAAAAGATTCTGGATCTCTGTCTATGCCTACAAGCTCAGCTTCACTGTCTAAGTTTTTTAAGATAGCAGATGTATGACCCCCTAAACCAAAAGTACAATCAACGTAGCTTCCTTTTTTGTTTACTATGAGGTTAGAGATAACTTGATCTACCATAACAGCCTCATGGATTCCAGGCTCCCTCAAAAGGGAATCTCCTCTAACATTGGTGGCAAATCAGAAAGTAAATCTTCTCCTTCAACCTCTAAGCCTGATTCCTTCTTTTTCCAGTTTTCTATATTCCATAATTCGAATTTAGATCCCATGCCTATCAGAGCCACCTGTTTTTTTGGCTGAAGACCTGCAAAATCTCTAAGAAGTTTAGGAATTAGTAATAACATTCTTTCAGAAACTTCAAAATCAGTTACGGAAGCACTTCCAAGTATTTTCCACTGAATAACCCGAGTTTTCTGATTCAAACCTCCCAAGACCTCAAATTTAGAAGCAATTTCCTTCCATAATCTTCCCGGATAAATAAGTAAAGAAGGATATTGAGGGTCTTTGGTAACTGCGATAGTACCTTCACAACTCTGTCTTAATAGGTCTCTATACCTTGCAGGAATGACTATCCTACCTTTTACATCCAAGGTAAGAAAACTAGATCCATATATGCTTAAAGTCACTTTTCTTAGTTTTTTAACTTAATAACCTGATAGAGCGTTACCTCTCAGTACACTTTGACACACTTTGACACACTTTAAGCAAAATTACTAGCTATAGTCACCCATTAAATGCACTTGAAGAATCAGCTTTTATCAAACATGGAAAGATGAAAATAAAATTGCTAAAAAAATTGAAAAATGTAGGGTTGAGCTGGCCTATAAGCCGGGTTCTGTCTAGGATAATCATTCATCTAGGCTCTACGTCACCGAAGAGCTCAAGCAACCTACCCTGGTCCAGTGAGGGCACACTATAGAACCTCTATTTGGTCTTGCTCCAGAAGGGGTTTGCATTGCCAAAGATGTTACCATCAAAGCGGTGCGCTCTTACCGCACCTTTTCACCCTTACCTAAAGAAACTTTAGGCGGTTTATTTTCTGCTGCACTTTCCGTAGGCTCGCACCTCCCAGGTATTACCTGGCTTCTTGCCCTTAGGAGCCCGGACTTTCCTCTCTAAAAAGAGCGATTATCTGGCCAACTCCAGCAGAGTATATACTTTATAGTGGGGTTGAAAAATTATTTTCTTTTAAGCGTTAATTTATAAAGTGAGTTCTTTTTTAAACCGAATGACTTAGAAGCTAGGCTGAGGGCATCATTTTTTTTCATTGTTTTCATAAGAATTTCAAGTACTTTTTCCTGCTCTCTGTTTAAAAAAACTTGATCTTCTTCTTTGGCTTTACCTTCAATAACTAAAACAAATTCTCCCTTCACTGCATTCTCATCTGAAGATATTTCGTCTAACACCTTTCTTACACTGCCTTTATAAAATGTTTCATATAATTTAGTCATCTCCCTTGCTAAGAAGATATTCCTATCTGGACTCATTTCTGCCAAGGTCTTAAGAAACCCCTTAATCCTTGATTTAGATTCAAAAACTACAGAAGTCTTCGCATCTGAAACTATTTTTGTTAAGAAAGACTTTTGAGCTTTCTTTTGTCTAGGAGGAAAGCCATAAAAAACAAATTTGTCTAAAGGCAATCCCGAAACACTTAAAGCGGCAATTAAAGAAGAAGGACCAGGTATAGGAATAACCATAACTCCTTCTTTAATAGCTTTATTTACAAGCAAATAGCCTGGATCTGAGATAAGTGGTGTACCAGCATCACTGATCAGGGCAATATCATTTCCTAGCTTTAACTGGGAAATAAAAAAACCCAATTTACTTTCTTCTGAATATTTGTGATAAGAGATTAATTTCGTTCTTATGTTGTACTTATTCATAAGCTTTTTGGAATTTCTTGTGTTCTCTGCTGCACATAGGGACACATTGGATAAAGTACTTACAGCTCTTTTAGAAATATCTTCTAAATTCCCTATTGGTGTAGCCACTATATACAAGACTCCAAATTTAGTATTCTTACCCATTGTGAATTATCTTAATAAATTATTAATTATTTTCTTGAATTTAACCTTGTTCGTTAGTTGCACATCTAATGTTCCTAATAATACATTTGATTCAAATAAAGTCATTTCAATTGATAAGCCGAAAGTTACGTATGAAGTAAAAAAACTTCCTAAAAGTATCAATATCTTCTTATTGGATACTAAAAGCATTAAGGAGAAAGAGTTTATAAACGGCTTTTCAATGAATTATTATTACTTTAAAAAGCAAATAAATTATTTTCCTATTATAAACTTTATAACAAGAGAAGAACTAGATAAGAAGGACTGTTCTTTTAATGTGAAGAATAATGATTATTCAATCATTTTCTTAACTGATGCCTTTCTAAAGAACTTAAAATCTTCTTGTTTAACTAAAATTCTAAAACTTAAAGCAGTTTTAATAAATTCTAATAACTATCCTAATCTTAATGAACAAACTCAGGTGGTTTTAAATTTTAATAAGAAAACAGAATACGAAGATCTTCTTAAGTATGCAAAGACTAATGGTAGTCATAACGCATTAATCATTGATGAAAAAGATACCTCAGATAAACATATATTAAATGAAATTTGGTTAGAGTTAGAAGGGAATGTTCTTGATTCCTCAACTTCTAATGGTATGTCAAATCAAAATCTGCTTTCGAACATTCTGCTCTTAGAAAGTAGCAAAGAAAGATCTAGGAAACTTTCAAGAGCATTGTCCTCGCCGCTGGAAAGTAACCCCAGAAGAAGAATGGATGTGGATTCAATTATTATGTCTGTTTCTTTAAGAGAGGCTAGGAGTTTGAAACCTGAATTGGAATATAATTTTGGGGAAAATCTTTCAGTTTATCTTTTACCTAATTGGAAAGATCAAAGCTTCTATCTGGATAAAGAATTAGATTTGGAAAGAGTTTCAGTTATTGATTTACCGTGGATGTTTAACTCCAACATATCCTATCTAAGAAATTTACCTAAAAAAAGAAATAGATATTTTGCTTTTGGATATGATTCTTATGATATAGCTCTTTTATTGAACAATCCTTCGAGCACTAGGCAGTTTAAATATACTGGTATGTCAGGGGAATTATCTTACAAAAATGGAAGTCTTTCTAGAAAATCCTTAAAAACAGAAATCAGCGGAGGTCTTTTTAAAGTAATAGGATATTGAGCTAAATTGAGCGTATTTCTCTTTCTATCTCGGTTAGGCTATTAAGAAAAGCTTGCCTTGTGAATACTCTCTTCATGTATTCATTAATTGGCTTATTCTTAGCATCTCTTGGAATATCTATACCTACCTGAGGTAGTCTCCATAAAATAGGTGCAATACAACAATCAACCAATGAAAACTCTTCGTTCATAAAAAAAACCTTTTCTTTAAAGATAGGATTTGTCGAGAGAATCATAGATTTTAACTGCTTCTTCAGTTTTCTCTCCTCTGCTTCCTTTAATTTATCATCAACTAAAGTATCAAATAAGGAGCACCAATCATTAGTTATTCTTTTTATATATAAACGTATGTTTGCTCTTGCAACAGGATATACTGGAAGTAATGGGGGATGAGGAAACCTTTCATCAAGATACTCCATTAAAGTGACTGAATCATACAAAGCAACATCTCTATCAACCAAGACTGGTAAGGTTGCGTAAGGACTCACTTCTAGAATGTCATTACTTAGGTTGTTTTTATCTACATCAATAACCTCTGCTGAAATACCTTTTTCCTCTAAAACTATTCTTACCCTTTGGCAGTAATGATCTCCAGCATCCGAGAATAAAGCCATTGAAGTTCTTTTATTAATTGTAACCATATTAAATATTATTTATTGTTAATGTACGTCTTTTTTAAATTCTCTATATAGAAGATAACTTAAGACAGTGAAAATCAAGAGATAAAGAATAACAAACTTGCCTATGTATTTTCTTTCCTCTTTTATAGGGTCTGACATATAAGAAAGGAAGTTAGTTAAGTTCTTCATACTTTCCTTAAATTCTTCTGCTGTCATTTCCCCTTCTTGTTCTATTTGTAAAAATCCACATTGCTCTTCTGTAATTACTTCCCCAGATAGAGGATCTTGACTTAGTCCTCCATTAGCAGCTAACTTTGGGACTTGTTTACAGGTAGATACTTGAAGCCCTTGTATATCTCTTAATACATTGGGCATCGCAACATTCTGATACACCTTATTGTTAACACCAAGAGGCCTGGTTTCATCTTCATAGAAACTTATAAGATAGGTGTAAACCCAATCTGTTCCCCTTAGGGCAGTCTCTAAAGTCAAGTCAGGAGGAGCTACCCCAAACCAGTCTTTTGCCTCAGACTGATCCATGCCTATAGACATTAAATCACCCATTTTTTGGTCTCCAAACATAAGATTTTCTTGAAATAAATCTTCAGGTATTCCTAAATCTCTAGCTACCCTATTATACCTACCATATTTAAGTGAATGACATCCATAACAGTAGTTCATGAAAATTTGTGCACCTTTTTGTAGAGACTCCTTATCAGTGTGATCAGCTTTAAATTCTTCACATTTACCTTCCTCAAGACCGTCCTCCGAAAGAAAATGACCACATGGTCCACCTTCTGCAGAAAATAACTGAAGAGACATAAATGCAAGTATTAAAGTTAAGAACTTCATTAAATCTTTATCCTCTCAGGTACTACCTTGCATTTTTCATACTTTGTATAGAAAGGCATAAGGATAAAATATAAAAAGTACGTTGCAGTAAACACCTGGGCTAATGCAGTTCTTAGTGGATTAGGTGTGACCATACCTAGATATCCTAAAACTATAAAACTTAATACAAGTATGAAGAGTGCTAACTTGCTGAATAACCCCTTATATCTAATAGACTTAACTGGGCTTTTATCTAACCAAGGAACAAAGGCTATAATGACCATTGCCCCACCCATTACAACAAATCCTAAGAATTTAGCTGTTAAAGGTCCGATAGGAAAAGTAATAGCCCGCAACATTGCATAGTAAGGTGTGTAATACCAAGCCGGAACTATGTGGTCAGGTGTTTTTAAATTATTTGCTTCTTCATAATTTATATACTCAATTAAATATCCTCCGCCATCTGGAAAAAAGAAAATAATAAAACAAAAGATGATCAGGAAAATACCTATAGCAAAAAGATCTTTCACAACATCATAGGGGAAAAAAGGAACAGAATCTAAGGGTACACCGTCTTCATCTAGGTGCTTCTTTATATCTATACCTTCGGGGTTATTTGATCCAACTTCATGCAATGCAACAATATGGACAAAAACCACAGCAATGAGAGCTAGTGGTAGAAGGACCACATGAAAAGCAAAAAGCCTATTCAGTGTAATCCCAGATATTAAATAATCTCCTCTAATCCATGTTAAAAGTTCCTCTCCAAAGATGGGTATAGAACCAATCAGCGATAGTATGACTTGAGCAGCCCAAAAAGACATTTGCCCCCAAGGTAAGACATAACCTGTGAAGCCTTCAGCTACAAGTATGATATAAGTTAACCAACCCAACACCCATAGAAGTTCTCTGGGCTTTTGGTAAGAACCATACAAAAGACCTCTAAACATATGAAGATAAATAAGCAAAAAGAACATGGAAGAACCAGTGGTGTGCATATAGCGAATAATCCAACCATAATCGACATCTCTCATTATGTATTGAATAGAAGCAAAAGCATCTTCAGTAGTAGCCACATAATTCATTAACAACCAAATGCCTGAGATTAATTGGATTACTAGAACTACAATTAAAAGAACACCTGCTAAATACCAGAAATTCTGTCCTATAGGTGCCGGATATTTACTTAGATGCCGTTCAAAAGTATCCGTTAAAGGAAATCTATCATCTACCCAATTTAAGAGTCTTGTAAACATTAAGTTACTTCCTCATCTTCTCCTATAACCAACACATCTTCGCTCTCATAATAATGTGGTGGGACAGGCAAGTTAGTAGGTGCTGGTACTCCTGAATAAACTCTTCCTGCTAAATCAAACATCGATCCATGACAGGGACAAAAGAAACCTCCTTGCCAATCAGAATCAAAGTCAGTTGTTCCTAATTCAGGATAAAATTTAGGTGCACAGGATAGATGGGTACAAACAGCCTCTAGAACCACAATTTCTTCTTTTCTGGATCGGTTAGAATTTTTAGCATAATCAGGCTGTTGATCTTCTTCAGAATCAGGATCTGAAAGTCTGGATAAATTTTTATTTAAATTGGTTAATGATTCTTCAGTATGTCTAAATATATAAATAGGAATTCCTCTCCATTCAACCAACATCATTTCTCCCTTGGTCAGTTTACTTATATCTGCTTTGGCTGGAGCACCAGCAGCTTTAGCTTGCTCGCTGGGATTAAAGGCTGTAACAAATGGGATTGCAGCCCCGATAACAGCTCCGGTTCCAACAATCGAAGTAGCAGCAATTAAGAATTTTCTTCTTCCAGGATTAGAAGGAGGTTTTGGCTGCATACTATCTTTTTGAGTATTGAGGCCTTTTTCTTGCTTTCCTTAAGCCGACTTTCTTTCTTTCTACTTTTCTTGAATCTCTTGTGAGAAAACCTTCTTTTTTCAGAGAAGGCTTTAAGTTCTCATCATATTGTACTAGAGCTCTTGCAATTCCATGCCGAATGGCGCCTGCTTGCCCAAAACTGCCTCCTCCTACAACTGTAGCTTTTATATCCACTCCTTCAGTCATTTGAACGGTCTCTAATGGCTGTTTAACAACCATTCTGGCTACTTCTCTACCAAAATAATCTTCAAGTTTTTTCTTATTAATTGTAATTAATCCAGTGCCCTTGGTCAGGAAGACTCTAGCTTTTGAAGTTTTTCTTCTTCCTACTGTAATTATTTGATCCAATTTTATTCCTTAAATATCTACTATACTTGGGTTTTGCGCTTGATGGGGATGTTCAGCATCCTTATAAATCTTAAGTTTTGTAAGCATTTTCTTTCCAAGTTTATTTTTTGGTAACATTCCTTTGACAGCCATCCTAATTGCATCCTCAGCAGAGTTCTTTATTACTTCCTTCAAAGACTTTGACTTAATTCCTCCAGGATAACCAGAATGTTTATAATATTTCTTTTGATTTAATTTATCTCCAGTAACAGTAATTTTACTTGCATTAACAACAACTATGTAATCACCTAAATCTGCATTGGGAGTATATTCAGGCCTATGCTTGCCTCTCAGCCTTGAAGCTAAAGAACTTGCCAATCTACCTAACGTCTTATCTTCAGCATCAACTA
>DTSY01000137.1:15931-23438 GCA_012965075.1 Gammaproteobacteria bacterium
CTAAGAACTTAATCCCTAGCTCCTTTAGTGAAGCAGTAAATAAGGCATCTCCTTCAGTAGTTAATATATATAGTGATGTACTTGTAAATGACAGGAGATCTCAACTTCCCTTTTCTGATAGGTTTAATTCTATTTTTGGTCTTAATAAATCTAGAATCCAATCAAGTTTAGGCTCTGGGGTTATTTTTTATTCAAATGGTTACATTATTACCAATCAGCATGTAATAGGAGATAGAAGTATAGGAATTACTGTAGAACTCTCAAATGGTCGAAAGGAAGAGGCAAAAATAATAGGGACAGATAAAGGAACTGATTTAGCTGTATTGAAAATAAATCAAAATGAAGAATTATCTTCTATCGAGATTGCAAATTCTGACAATCTAAAAATTGGTGATATTGTTTTGGCTATAGGAAATCCATATGGTGTAGGACAGTCAGTAAGCATGGGTATAGTTAGTGCAACAGGAAGGGAATTTAATAATCCTTATTCAGATTACATTCAAACAGACGCTGCTATTAATAGAGGTAATTCTGGAGGTGCCTTGATAGACACCTCTGGAAGATTAGTGGGTATTAATACCTTGATAAGAAGTAGTTCTGGTGGATCAGAAGGTATAGGGCTAGCCATCCCTTCGGTCAGAGTGATGGGAATAATCAATGACCTTATTCAGTTTGGGGAGGTTAGAAGGGGTTGGCTAGGATTTGGTATTGATAGACGAACTCTCGCAACTAAAAAATTACTTAAGATAAGTTACATCTATCCAAATGGTCCTGCTAAAGAAGCTAATTTAGAAGAAGGTGACTTAATTATTGAAATAAACGGACAAAAATCTTCTTACCCTCTTTTATTTCAAGAATTTGCAAGATCAAAGCCTGGGACTCTTATTAAATTTAAAATTTTAAGAGGGGAAGACTACTTAGATATAGACCTTCTAACTTCTCAAGCCTCTAGCTAAAGTTCTTTCTTTCTAATCTAATAAGGAAAAAAGTAGGCTGTTAAGTTTTTCATTTTTAAGAGATCCTTTCTATATCTGCACCAAGGATACGTAACTTCTCTTCTATTCTTTCATAACCCCTGTCTAAGTGATAAATCCTATCTATTTGAGTAGTACCTTTGGCTACCAAACCAGCCAAAACTAAACTAGCTGAGGCCCTTAAATCAGTAGCCATCACCGGAGCACCTACTAGAGATTTAATGCCTTCGATAATGGCTGTATTACCTTTTAAAGAAATCTTCCCACCCATTCTTGCTATTTCTTGTACATGCATAAATCTATTATCAAAAACATTTTCTGTGACTGTGGCTGTTCCTCTAGCTATAGAGTTAAGAGCTATAAATTGAGCTTGCATATCAGTCGGAAAAGAGGGATAAGGTCCTGTGCTTAGACTTGTTGCTTTGGGTCTATTTTTTTCCATTTTTAAAGAAAGCCAATCTTCACCTGATTCAATAACAGCACCCGCTTCTCTTAATTTGTTTAGAACAGAATCTACTGATTCTGGTCTAGTTCGTTTTATTTTTATACTGCCTCCAGTCATAGCTACAGCGGTTAGATAAGTTGCAGTCTCAACTCGGTCAGGTATCACTGAGAAATCACACCCTTCTAAAGTTTTAACTCCTCTAATAACTATCCTGTCAGTGCCCTGCCCTTTAACCTTAGCTCCCATTTTGTTAAGACAATCAGCTAAATCTACTACTTCAGGCTCTTTTGCAGCATTATTAATAATCGTTTTACCTTCCGCTAATGAAGCAGCCATTAATACATTTTCGGTTGCAGTGACACTAACTGGATCAAAATCTATTGTGCTGCCTTTGAGCCTACCTTCTGATTTAGCGTTTATATAACCCCCTTCTAAAGAAATATTTGCACCCATTCTTCTCATGGCTTCTATATGTAGATTTACTGGCCTGCTTCCAATAGCACACCCACCAGGAAGAGCAACTCTGGCTTTATTGAATTTAGCTAATAAGGGTCCTAAGACCAATATTGAAGCTCTCATGGTTTTTACTAATTCATATCTTGCATTTAAGTTTTTAATTGAAGAGGGATCAACATAAACATCCATATCCTCATTAAGCATGATATCTATACCCATAGATCCCAATAACTCAATCATAGTAGTCACATCATTTAGGTGAGGTAAGTTACCCACTTTCATTGGAGAATCAGCCAATAAAGAAGCTGCCAATATAGGCAGGGCAGAGTTTTTTGCTCCTGAAGCTGTAATTTCTCCATTTAGCTCCTTTTTTCCTTTTATCAATAGTTTATCCATTAAAAATTATTTCCTAAATTGAAGTAGCCCATTTCTCTATAACTAAATCTAAATCATTAGATTCGCTTTTCATAAGAGAATAAAATTGATTTCTAAAAGTTAGTCCAAGATTAACGCCATTTATCACAATGTTAATTAACTTCCATTGTCCTTGGTCATTTAGATACATATCGTAAGTGGCAGGATAGACTTTCGTAGAAGTGACTATTTGTAAAGAAACTTTTTCTCTATCCCCTTTAGGCGATTTCTTAATTTCTTGTGAAACTATTATCTTTTCATCTTTAAATTCAGCTAAAGTTTTTGAGTAAGTTTTAAGAAGAGTTGATTTAAATGCCTTATTAAATTTTTCGATTTGTCTCTTATTTGCATCTTTATAATATTTACCCATAACATTTCTAGAAATTCTTTTAAAATCAACTAATGGTTGTAAAGATAGAGAAATCGCATTGATAAATTCTTCTGGATCTTCTTTATATTGTCCCTGTTTTGCAATTACTACAGCAACGATATCATCATGTATTTTTTCGACATACTCTGAAGAAGATTCACAGTAAGCCTCACTTGAAAAAATTAAAACTGGAAAAAAAAGTAAACTAAAATAGAAAAATAGTGGTCTCATAAGTGTTAAGAGATAATTAGAGCTATATGAAATTTGAAGTTATTATAACATCTGCATTAAACAACCCTGATGAATTAAAGTTCATTCTTTAAGAGCCTTTGAAGTGACTACTCTAACTTTTGTATATATTTTTTTTGGTACTGCCTTTGTCTGGAAAAGCGCACAAAAATTAGAGAAATACTCTGTTTTATCTGCATCCAAGTACGGAATGTCACCTTTTCTTATTGGATCAACAGTGATTGCATTTGGAACATCTGCTCCTGAAATGTTAACAAGCCTTTTTGCTGCTTTGGACAACAAAGCCGTAATGGTAGTTGGTAATGTCATAGGCTCTAATGTGGCAAATATAGCTTTGGTTTTTGGAATAACTTTAGGAGTATTATTTTTTAAAAAGGAAGAATTTTTAGCAAAGCCAGAAATTTCCTTAAACTTGATTATTCTGATTCTATCAACGCTTTTGATTTGTATAATTTTAAACTTTGATCCTTTTAATCTTTACTCTTCAATAACTCTTCTTGCAGCATTGTTTGTAGTCATTGTTATCTGGTATAAAACTAATACAGGTAATGAACCGCAATTTGAGAGATCCAAAGAGAAATACTTATTACCTAAATTACTTTCATCTTTAGCTTTTTTGGCTATTGGTGCTTGGTTAATTACAAAAGGTGCCTTGAATATTTTAGATACTCTAGGATTAGGAGAACTGTTTGTAGGCTTTACTGTCTTAGCAATTGGAACAAGTCTACCTGAAATTGTGGCTGCACTAGCCTTAGCATCAAAAGGAAGATACGAAGCTGTAGCCGGAACTCTTATTGGCTCAAATATTTTTAACGGTCTTTTTGTTTTGGCTATTCCTGGAATTATTGGATCTTCATATAGCCATAATTATGAATGGAACCCTTCATTGGTTTTACTTCTTTTTGTAACGGTCGTCTTTTGTTTATATATATTTTTAAGAACAAAAACACCAAAGAGGGCTAGTTTAGGAATATGTATTTTATTATTTATAAGTTATTTCTTATCGTTATTATTGGTATATTTATATTAGTTAAAAGAAGAAAGCATGAAAAAAACAAATCATATTAATTCAGCTAAAAGGACCCTAGATATTGAATCAAAGGCCCTTACCAAGCTTGCAGCCAATTTAGATCAAAAATTCTCTAATTTATGTGAAGTAATTTTAAGGAGTAAAGGAAAAATAATTACCTTGGGAGTTGGTAAATCAGGTCACATAGCTCAAAAAATATCATCTACGCTTTCAAGTACTGGTTCTCCCTCTTATTTTATACACGCTACTGAAGCCCTCCATGGTGACATAGGTGTAATCTCTAAAAATGATAGTGTGTTAATCTTTTCACATTCAGGAGAATCAAAAGAAATAATAGATCTAATTCCCTCTTTAAAAAACATTGGATGTAAGATCTTTTCTTTTACGGGACCTACTGAATCCACGATTGCTAAAAGCACTGATATCAATATTTCGACAGAAGTCGACAAAGAAGCCTGCCCTTTAGATCTAGCTCCAACTTCTAGCACAACAGCTGCTTTAGCTTTAGGAGATGCCTTGGCGATTGCTTTATTGGAAAGCAGAAAATTTAGTCCTCAAGATTTTGCTAAATCTCATCCAGGAGGAAAGCTTGGAAAGAAGTTAACTTTAAAGGTGGAGGATATTATGAGTAAGGGTAAAGACTTCCCTTTTATTAGTCCAAACACACTCCTCTCAAAAGCATTAGTAGAAATTTCTAACAAAGGACTTGGGATAGTTGCCGTTGTTGATAAAAAGAAACTAACGGGAGTTTTTACAGATGGAGACCTAAGAAGAACTATTGGATCCAAAAAAGATATCCATAAAACAAAGATTTCTTTGGTTATGTCAAAAAATGTTAAAACAATACAACAATCTTCTTTGGCATCAAAAGCTATAGAGACAATGGAGAAAAACAATATTTACGTATTAATTGTTCTGGACTCTAAAAAAATTCCAGTTGGGGTTTTACGCATGCATGACTTGATGCAATCTGGTTTGGTATAAGTTTTAAGTGAAAAGAGTTAGCTTTCTTCTTTTTGGTTTTATTTCGATAGGGCTCTACCTATTTATCTATGATCCGAACTCTTCTTTTAAAGAACACGAAATTACGCAAACACAGTTTTTTTCTGTCATAAAGCCTATCTGGAAAATACAAGTTCAAAATACAAAAGATTCTTATGAATTAAATTCTCTAAAAGCATTGCAAGAAGAAAATAAAGAGGTTTTTTTATTAGATGAGCCTATTTTTAAAACTTATTGGGAGGATCAATCAAAAAACTCTGCTTCATCGGTAAGCGCTGTATTTGATTTAGGTAATGAAATGTTAATGATGACAAATAATGTTCATCTAACCATTTCAGTAAAGAATGAAAAGATTGATCTGTTTACCAAAAAACTTAATTTCGATTTTAAGAAAAGGTCCGTAACTTCAAAGAATGAAGTAGAACTAAAGAATTCTTTCTTAAAATTAGAAGGCAAAGGATTTGAGCTTAATCAAGATAAAAATGGACAAAGTGAGTTAACTTTAACCGAAGTTTATTTTATGCAAGACAATGACACAGGAAATAATTTATATGGAAAAGCCGATCTCATAATTTATAAGAGCTCCTCTGATATTTTTACTATGATAGGTTCAGCTCAAATAAAAGATGAATCTTCAGTAATTGATGCTGAAGAAATAGAGTTCAACTTTAAAACTAAAAATATAGTGAGTTCAAAGAAATCTAAAATAACTAAGTCTTAATATGAAGTTGCAGGCTAAAAATCTAACAAAAAAATATCAGGGCAAGGCTGTGGTTGACCAACTCAACATTACTTTAAAGCCTGGAGAAATTTTAGGATTGCTTGGTCCTAATGGAGCAGGTAAAACCACTTTTTTTTATATGATTGCAGGATTAATAAGATCTGATTCTGGAAAAATATTAATTGATGAAGAAGATGTTACTGATAAAACTGTTTCAGTGAGAGCAAGCATGGGTTTAGCCTATTTACCACAAGAACCTTCTGTCTTTGGACGACTAACTGTGGAAGAAAATATTTTAGCTGCCTTAGAGCAAAGAAGAGATATAAATAAAGAACAAAAAAAGCGTGAATTAGAAAAACTAGTTGAAGAGTTTCAGCTAAAAAAATTCTTAAAAACTAAATCAATTAAACTTTCAGGAGGTGAAAGAAGAAGGGTTGAAATTGCAAGATCATTAAGCTCAAACCCAAGCTTTATTTTGTTAGACGAACCTTTCGCTGGTATAGATCCTATAGCAGTTTCAGAACTAAAGGAAACACTTAGAAAACTCAAAAATTTAAAACTAGGAATACTTATAAGTGACCACAACGTAAGAGAGACCATGCAAATTTGTGACAATGTTTTAATAATGAATGAAGGAAAAGTAATAGCAGAGGGGACTCCTGAAAAAGTATCTGCTAATGATTTAGTTAAAGAGATCTATTTAGGCCAAGACTTCTAGCTAGATTATGAAACAGGGGTTAAAACAACTACCTAAACAATCTCTAGCTCTAACTCCATTGCTTCAGAGTCAAATTAGACTTTTGTCTTTGCCTGGGAGAGAAATTCGCATGAGTCTAAATGAACTTATCAAAGAGTTCTGTGAAGAAGAAAAAAGCAAAGAGTTTTTTCTTTTTAAAGATATAGTTTTAGGAGATCAATACAACTATCTGTTACAAAAAAGAAATCAACCCCTAGAGTATGAATATCTACTTTCTAAAGAGAGAGATATAAAAAGTATTCTTTTAGATCAACTCTACTTGCTAAATATCAAAGAACATGAAATTTCTATTGGGGAGTATCTAATTGATTCGATAAATAATGATGGAAGACTAGATATTAATTTAGATTTTGATGATATTTCTTTATTTGTTCATGAGTCTTTTAATCTCCAAATTGGAAAAAAAGAGATTGAAAAAGTCCTCTTAGTAATTCAAAACTTAGAACCTGTAGGATGTGGCTACAGAAATATACTCGAATCATTGATGATTCAAACAGATAGCTTAGAAATAGAGGATAAAGAAAAGTTAATTATTAAGAAATTTCTTAAGGAATTTTCTGATGAGGACAAAGGCCAAGCTAATTTAGATCCGAAAATAGAAAGCATTTTAAAACAACTAAATTTCAACCCCTGTAACCAAACGGATTCAAATGAAGTGAGCTATATTCGCCCAGATTTAATAATAATTGAAAATGTAGGTAAATTGGAAGTAACTCTAAATGATACTTTTTTAATTGAATCTCTCACACATAAACTTAAAACTTCAGTTAAAAAGACTTCTTCAATAAAAAAAAATGAAGCCCTTTCCTTTATTAATGGGCTTGAGAGACGTCAGAAAACCCTCCTAGAAGTAGCTAAATTTATAGTTTCAAAACAAGAAAAATTTTTGCTCAGTTCTAAAGAACTTTTGCCCTTATCATTAAAGCAAATTGCAAAGTCTACGGGAGTAAGTGAATCAACTGTTTCTAGGATAGTAAGATTTAAGTATCTACAATTACCTAATAGGAATATCCCCTTATCTTCTTTATTAGAAAAAAAGGTAACTTTAAGATCTTCTGGAGGTAAAGAAATTTCTCCTAATCAATTAAC
>DTSY01000138.1:0-1849 GCA_012965075.1 Gammaproteobacteria bacterium
ATGTGCGCATCGACAATCGCTGGTATTTCGAGCTCAGAAAAGTACATACCCTTCCGGATAGCACAACCGTCTCCACAAACGGAAGGATAGGGGAATATTTCAAGGAATTTTGGAAGTTCTGCGAAGGTTATTATACCAATTGATGTATCGGACTTGTCCGAAGGATGGATAGGACTAAGGAGATTCCTTTCATTTGATTATTTTTCAATTGAGATCAATCGCAAACTTTTTCAAAATTTCTAAGGGTACAATGTCTAAAGTTCTTAAATTGGTTCTTTTTATATATAACTTAGGAGCCATGCTCACCTCGTAAGCCTCTGCCCATCTTTCTGCACACAGACACCAGCTGTCGCCCTCTTTTAGACCAGGAAAATTGAATTCTGGTCTAGGGGTACTTAAATCATTTCCTTTAGACTTGGAAAATTCTAAAAAGTCTTTGGTCATGCTTACACAAATAGTGTGAACGCCTTCGTCTGTGTCATCTGTATGACAAAATCCATCCCTGAAAAAGCCGGTAATGGGGCTTTCACAGCATGTCTCTATTTCCTCCCCAAAGACATTCTTTTGTTTTTCTACTGAATTCATAAATCTCTTCTGATTATTTCTACAAGGGCCTTTTTTATTTTATCTTGGGTGTGGGGTGCCCTAAAGAAACCGGCGTAATTACCATTGGGATCAATCAAAACAATACTGCCAGTATGATCAACCGTGTAATAAGGATCCTTGCTATTGTTAATGGGAGTGAAGGGAGCATTTACTCTAGTTGCAAAATTATATATTTGATCCAAGCCCCCGGTTAGGCCTGTAAAGTTCTCGCTGAAATTTTTTAGATATATTTTAAGTTGACTTGGATTGTCCCTTACGGGATCAACTGTGACCAAAAAAATTCTGATTTTATCTAGTTCTTGAGAGTCAATTTCCTTTTCAATTCTTGAAAGCATACTCATGGTGATAGGACAAATATCAGGACAAAATGTAAAACCAAAAAAAAGGACATTCCACTTTCCCTTAAAATCTTTGGGAAGAAATTCCTTCCCATTTGTATCTATAAGATTGAATGAACCTAGGTTTCGTGCAGGCTCAATTAAGTAAAGGCCCAGATCTTTTAATTGTTCATTGCTTAAATAGACTTTGGTTGTCATTTTGTTTACGTATAAAGATAAAGCAACAAGCATGACAGCTAAACAACTTACAATTGTCCAAGTGAAATTTCTTTTCATAGAGATATAAAGTTATCTATTAGCATTGAACTAAAAAGAAAAGCCAAATACCAGATAGAATAAAAGAAGGTGGGCATACCCTTTTTGTTTTCATCATCCTAGTAGAGCACTATAGCTTAATAAAGAAATACAAGTCCTAAGAAAGAAGTTATTTTCCTGAATGACATTATCTTTATTATCCTATTTTTGAATTTTTCAAAACCTTCTTTAGATCCTCTAAAAGCTCACCCCCTGGCAATTCTGGTGAATAAATCAATATCCCATTTCCCAAAGGGTCAAATAACATGTAGGAATCCTTAATTATTTCAGAAGGAATGTTTTGTTCTGGTATCCTAAATAATTCTAGACGAGGGTATTCTTTTGCTAGTCTTGCTGTCTCTTGTAGTGAAAGATTGTAGGAATCTGATATTAATAGATACCTTCCAACCCTTGTTGCATCTCTGCCAAGCCTAATATTTACTTGTCTTGTTTTATACAAAGAACTCCAACAAGTCTCCTGACAGGGATTATTTAAGACATGGATAATGGTCCATCTGCCTGGAAAGCCATTTTTAACACCCTCTATCTTTAATTTAGCTAAATCTATAGGTGGTTCAATTAACTGACCATTGTTGGTTCTGCCCTCCGGT
>DTSY01000138.1:1949-6412 GCA_012965075.1 Gammaproteobacteria bacterium
AGCTAAATCTATAGGTGGTTCAATTAACTGACCATTGTTGGTTCTGCCCTCCGGTGAAAATCCAACATAAAACAATAAAGTGCTAGCAATAAGAACAAGTATGGGTATCAAAAAAATGATAGCAGCTTTATATTTTTGATTTTTCTCTTTTTGTTTCATTGCTTTGAAGGTGGTTTAAATCCATAGTAAAAGTAAAGAAAGACTAAAACTAAAGCCAAGCCTAACCATTGGGCCGCATATCCCCAGTGTCTAGGGGCTTTGAGTTCACTAGGGCCCCAAATGGGCTCTAACGATCCTTCTGAAGCAGCGGATAGGTGTATAACCAAGTTTTCGATATTTACCTCTTTCCCTAATAAATCAGAGGCTAAAGAGTAAGTTAATTCCTGAAGAACAACAGGGAAAGACTCTGAGACCTTCAGCTTAGATAGGTTTAAACCGTATTTTTCAAAGGGAGAAATGATTCCCTCTATGTGTAGATTGCCTTCGGGAGCTGCAAAAGGGTAGCCAGCATCATCATTAGTCCAGCCTCTATTAATCAAATAAAGCTTTTGGCTTTCACTTTTAAAGGGGGTAAATATCTCATAACCTTTTTTGCTACGATAAATTCTGTTATCAAGTAAAAAGGATTGATTAATGTAAGACCCTTTAATGACTACACTGCGATAAATCAAATCTTCTTTTTTATAAACAGAAAGCTCTTTTTCCGCTAAAGGGGTCAGTGTCTTATTAACAGAATACGCTTCCCATATTTCTTTTTTTTCAAACCCTCTAGATATTTGCCAGGACCCTAAATACAAAAGCAGGGGCAGAAAAAAAATCACAAAACAGGTCATCCATACCCCGGGGTTGAAGTTTTTAATAAGAAATATCCTCATTTTTAATTATTAATACTTGTATACTTCGCATTTCGTTATGATCAAGTATTTTATACTTTTCTTAATTGTAGCAATGCTCTTAAGTCTCTTCAGCGGCGGCTTCTTTCTAATAAAAGATAAAGGCAAGACAAAAAGAACTGCTTATAGCCTTGGTATTAGAGTTTCTATTGCAGTGGTATTGTTTGCAACCATTTTATATGGCGTAACCACAGGACAAATTGGTCCTGGATCTTAGCCTAAAGAACATAAACGAAAGCTACCAAGCAAATCCAAACTACGTCCACAAAGTGCCAATACCAGGATCCTGCCTCAAATCCAAATTGATCGTCATGACTAAAATGTCCCCTGAGCCCCCTAATCAGCATGACAGTTAAAATTATCGCTCCTAAACATACATGAAATCCATGGAAGCCTGTCAACATGAAAAATGTAGTCCCGTAAACACCAGAATTAAGAGTTAAGCCCATGTGAGTGTAGGCTTCGTAATACTCAATGGCCTGAAGCACGACAAAGGCATAACCAAACACCAATGTTACTGCTAACCAGAAGTTAAACTGTTTTCTATTTCCGTTTTTTAAGCCTAGATGAGCTATGTGGACTGTAACACTGGAAGAAAGAAGAAGGACGGTGTTGTAGAGAGGTATCCCCCCCAGTACACCCGCCAATCCGCCATGTGCATAGGCGGTTCCTATAGACATTTCCTCCCCAGGTCCGGGAAAGACAGCTTGGTCAGGAGTTATCATTAGAGGCCAATGTGCTTCAAAACCTGGCCACAACATATTTGATATTCCTCTTTCTCCTTCGCCACCAAGCCAAGGTACAGCGAAGTTTCTTATGTAGCCAAGTGCAAGAAAGAAAGCGAAAAAGAACATTACTTCTGAGAATATGAACCAGGCCATTCCATAGTAATAAGAGTTGTTCAGCATATTGTTGTTTAGTCCGTCGTTATTCTCTTTAATTACTTGAGAAAACCAGAAAAACATGGTGGTCCACATCATTAAAAAACCAGTAAGTAGTATTAGGTAAGAATTTTCTCCAAAGGGGCCAAGCTCCGGATTTACTGTTGTCGCAGCCCCAAATATTAAAGTTAACATCGTTACTGCCATTGCAAAGGGTAGTTTGCTAGATTCAGGAACGTAATAAGGTTGTGGGCTTGACATTTTTCCCTCCTACAAAGCTGCTATTTGATTTTTAGAGAGTTGGTCTGTGATATCAAACAAGGTATAGCCCAAACTTAGAGAGCCAATATCCAATGGAATATTTGGGTCAACGATAAATACGACCGGAAGCTCTAACCTCTCTCCGGCTAAAAGCTTTTGTTGTTCAAAACAGAAGCACTCGGTTTTGTGGAAATATTCAGCTCCCCTACCTGGGCTGACGCTTGGAATTACCTGTCCTACCATATCTTCAGAAGTTTTATTCTCGAACACAAACATAACCCTTTGTTGAACACCGGTGGTAATTGTTAGTTGTGTAATTTCAGGCTTAAAAGTCCAAGGCATGAATTCATTATTATGAGTTACAAATTGTATTAACATCTCCCTTTTATCTTCTTCTTCTATGTTTTTAGAAGAAAAAACAGAAGGTCCTTCAATTTTTCCATTTAGCCCCGTAATTTCACAAAAAACATCGTAGATTGGAACCAATAAGAAGCTAAATGCGCACATGCCCACCACTGTTAACGATAAATTTCTTATGGTTTTCTTTGCTTCTTTCATCACTTAACCTCCGGTTGAACTGTAAAGGTGTGGTAAGAAGGGGGTGAGTCCAAGGTCCATTCTAAACCCCAGTCCTTTGTGTCTTCCCAAACCTCATGGGAGGCTTTTTTCCCAGTTCTTATTGCCTTAATAACTATAAAAAGTAAAAGCAATTGGGTGAATCCAAATATAAATGCCCCCACAGAAACCATCGCGTTGAAGTCTGCAAATTGTAAGGCATAGTCTGGATATCTTCTTGGCATACCCGCCAACCCAACAAAGTGCATGGGGAAGAAGGTAAGATTTACGGAAATAAAAGACAACCAAAAATGGAGCTTGCCCAAAGTTTCGTCATACATGTTCCCGGTCCATTTGGGTATCCAGTAGTAAACCCCAGCGAAAATTCCAAACAATGACCCAGGAACTAATACATAGTGAAAGTGAGCCACAACAAAATAAGTGTCGTGGTATTGAAAATCAGCCGGCACAATAGCCAGCATTAACCCAGAAAAGCCACCGATTGTAAAAAGTGCAACGAAAGCAATGGCGAATAACATCGGTGTTTCAAAACTGATGGACCCTTTAAACATAGTCGCTACCCAGTTAAAGACCTTAACTCCAGTTGGAATGGCTATAAGCATTGTTGAGTACATAAAGAAAAGTTCTCCTGCTAAAGGCATGCCCACGGTAAACATGTGGTGGGCCCAAACCACAAAGGAGAGAATGGCTATAGAAGTCAGGGCATAAACCATCGAGGTGTAACCAAAAATTGGTTTTCTAGAAAAGGTCTCTATTACGTGGGAAACAATACCAAAGGCAGGAAGAATCATTATGTAAACCTCTGGATGCCCAAAGAACCAGAAAATGTGCTGAAATAAAACTGGGTCCCCGCCCCCTGCAGCGTTAAAAAAGCTAGTTCCAAAATGAATGTCCATTAACATCATGGTTACAGTTCCTGCTAAAACCGGCATCACTGCAATTAACAAGTAAGCTGTTATTAGCCAACTCCAAACAAATAGAGGCATCTTCATTAAAGTCATACCAGGGGCTCTCATGTTTAAAATGGTGGTAATAATATTAATTGAACCCAGAATTGAAGAAGCCCCCATTACGTGAATGGAAAAAATAAAGAAAGTAACTGTGTCTGGTGCATAAGTTGTAGAAAGTGGTGCATAGAAGGTCCATCCAAAATTTGGTCCTCCTGCATCCATGAATAGTGTTGAAATAAGTATTCCAAAAGCCATCGGCAATAACCAAAAACTTAAGTTATTTAGTCGCGGTAAAGCCATGTCAGGGGCACCAATTTGCATGGGTATCATCCAATTTGCTAGGCCCACAAAGGCAGGCATGATGACTCCAAAAACCATAATCAACCCGTGGTTGGTAGTCATTTGGTTGAAGAATTCAGGTTGTATTATTTGAAGTCCGGGTTCAAATAACTCAGCCCTTATAACCATCGCCATAGTGCCACCAATGAATAGCATCAAGAAACTAAACCAGAGATAAAGAGTACCGATATCCTTATGATTGGTTGTAAAAAGCCATCTAGTTAGGCCTTTTGCAGGTCCGTGATGCCCGTGATCATCGTGTGTTTCTACTATCGTACTCATCTTTTCTGACCTCTTTTCATCATTTAGAGTTTTGCTCTGTTTTTGTAATCCACTATGTCTTTAGGAACTACTATTTCTCCATCTCCATTTTTTCCATTACTCCAAGAGTCTCTTGTGTAAGTTATTACCGAAGCTATATCAACTTCAGATAACTGTTTTGAAAAATCCTGCATGGCAGCCCCTTGGACACCTTCCATTAAAATTTCTATGTTCCTTGCCTTGTCTCGCATTACTATTTGACTTCCTTCTAAAGAAGGAAAGACTGGCGGTAATCCCTGTCC
>DTSY01000139.1 GCA_012965075.1 Gammaproteobacteria bacterium
TTCTTTTAATAATGGCTTGCGCGACGTTAGGAATATTTTTTACCTATATAGCTAATGTTTTCTATGCCATGGCTACTGGTAGCTCTTTTTCAATTATCACTGACACAGGACTTATGGGAATAGGCTTCAGTCTCTTCGTGGTAGCTATAGCCGCTCTTAATCTGGTTTTAGACTTTGACATTATTGAACAGGCCGCTGAAACAAGAGCTCCTAAATACATGGAATGGTTTGGTGCTATGGCTTTAGTCATGACTTTGATTTGGTTATATTTAGAAATACTAAGATTGCTCGCAAAACTTAGAAGTTGATGAGCACAATTACCTTACTATTAGCATTATTAGGCATAGTTTCCGTTGCAGTCCTTTTTTATTTCCTAAGATTTAAGGCTTCATCAAGGCAAACAGATAGAGACAATCGTATTCCTTGGAATAAAATATTTTTTCAACGAGAGCGATATAAGGAGACAAAAGCTTCTTTGAAGAAAGAAAATAGTCCAAAGGCTAGTGAGCAACCTTCAGGTGAAGAGGATGCTGATTTTAAAGATTAAATGTTATGTTTTAGGTTAATTTATCCAATAGCCTCAACAAATAGTTTTTCGTAGTCTTCAAGAGTTGGAATTACCGGATTTGTAAAGGAACATATATCAACTACTGAATGTTGAGCCAGGCCGGGAATCATGTCCTCAACTATGCCCATCTCTCCTAGATTTTGAGGCAGACCAATCTCACTATTTAAGTTTTCTATTATCTCAGCTAAATCTGAAGATTCAGGTAAGCCCATGCTTCTGGAAATTCTTTCGTATTTATCTCCAACATGAGATTTATTAAATCTTATTATGGTGGGTAAGATCACGCCATTTAATGTGCCGTGGTGTAATCTCAATTCTTGATTAGCACCGCAAGCATGACTCATTGAATGAACAGCTCCTAATCCCTTTGTGAATGCCATGGCACCTTCGGTAGCTGCCATCATCATATTCCATCTGGCTTCTTTGTTGGACCCATCTTTAACCGCCTTAAGCAGATTTTCTCCTCTAAATATTCTTTCTATCCCATCAAGTCCAACTGCTTCTGCAGGGGGATCAATCATTGGGGATAAAACAGCTTCAACGCAATGGGTAAAGGCGTCCATTCCAGCTCCCGCAGTCATAATAGGGGGCAGTCCAAGAGTCAGGTCAGGGTCGCAGATTGCAGCATCCGGTATTAGATGAGCGCTTGCCAGAATTAATTTTCTGCCATCATTCATGATAATGACTGAGCCAGAAGAGACTTCACTGCCGGTTCCAGAAGTAGTTGGGATAGCTAGAAGAGGGGCAGTTTCACCTATCTTCTCCATCCCTCCTTCATTGACCGAATAGTCCACTATGGTTCCCTCATGGGTGGCTAAGATGGATACGGCTTTGCCAAGATCTATACTAGATCCTCCTCCAAATCCTATGATGCCATCACATCCTTCAGCCTTATAGGTTTCCAAAGCTTTTTCTACCGCTTCTTGAGTGGGATTAGCAGGTGTCTGGTCAAATACAATGGGAGTAAACTCATTTGATATAAGATTCCTTAATTGGTCTAACATTCCCAATTGAACCAGGCCAGGGTCTGTGCATATCAAGGGTTTTTTTATACCCATTCCCCCCAGGATTTCTGAAATTTGTTCTATAGCTCCATGATCAAAAACTGGCTTATTAATATAATTTAGCTGAGTCATGAATTTCCCCTAGTTTGTCCAAAATTTTTGCTTCAAATTAGTTTACACTTAAACATCTTTAAAAGCATTCTGGCAAAAGGGGTTAAATAGTGGACTTGGATAATTCAAAATCGGTAAGAATTAAAATAATGGATTTTCTTGCCAGAAGAGAGCACACAACTAAAGAAATTTTTATCAAGCTAGAAAACCGAGTAGAGTCCGTAGATATTTTAAGCGCTGAGATTAAAAAGTTAGAGGAAGAGGGTTTAATAGACCACCAGAGATTTGCTGAACAATACATTCATTCTAGGTCTGCAAAAGGATACGGACCTCTACGCATAAAACAAGAATTGAAACAAAGAGGAGTAAATGAAAATATCGCTCAACCGCTTTTGGATAATATTGATTGGACCAGTTTTGCTATAGAAGTTTTGAAGAAAAAGGTTAATCATGAGTTCCCTAAAGACACCAAAGCAGTGCTTAAACTAAAGAAATTTTTAAACTATCGGGGGTTTGACTTTAGCCAAATAGACCAGGCCTTTTCCTCTTACAAAAAAACATAAAAATCGGTTGTGGACTTAGTAAAAATCAAACCATATGATTACACCATCCTTAAGAAATGAGTTATCAAGTATTAGCAAGAAAATGGCGTCCTAATAGCTTCGCAGAAGTTGTCGGTCAAGAACATGTAGTTAAAGCCTTATCTAATGCTTTAGATAGCAACAAAATACATCAAGCATATTTATTTAGTGGCACTCGAGGAGTAGGAAAAACCACTTTAGGAAGAATTTTAACTAAATGTCTGAATTGTGAAAAAGGACTTAAATCTTCTCCCTGTAATAAATGCCAAGCATGTGAGTCCATAAACGAAGGCCGTTTTATAGATTTTCAAGAAGTAGATGCAGCTTCCAGAAGAGGCGTGGAAGAAACCCAACAGCTTCTTGAGACAGTAATGCACATGCCAGGCTCTTCCAGGTATAAGGTTTACTTGATTGACGAGGTCCATATGCTATCAAAACATAGCTTTAATGCTTTGCTTAAAACTTTAGAAGAGCCGCCCCCTCATGTAGTGTTTATTCTAGCAACAACTGAACCTGAAAAGGTTCCAGCAACTGTGTTATCCAGATGTTTGCAGTTTCATCTAAAGAACCTCACCCCATCCCAATTAAGCGAAAGATTAGAAGAAGTCTTAAGCGAAGAGAATGTTAAATATGATGCTGAAAGCATCAATCAGATTTCGAGAGCTGGAAGAGGAAGTTTAAGAGATTGTCTTACGATCGCAGATCAAGCAATTGCATTTTGTAACGGAAAGTTAATTGGATCAGATATTTCAGAAATGTTGGGCACTCTTCCATATGATCATGTTTATGAGTTAATCGATTGTGTTATCAATGAGAAAGCCACTAAGCTGGTCGAGAGCCTAAAAACTATATCCAGTTTGAGTGTTGACTATCAGAGGTTGATGGATCTCATATTAGAAACCCTTCAACATATGGCAATCATAAAGATTTCTCCTGAAAGCATTCCTGACTTGAATCTACCCTCAGAAGAGGTTATTCCGTTATCTGAATCTTTAAAACCCGAAGAAATTCAATTACTTTATCAAATAGGGTTGATAGCAAAAAGAGATATGGATTTAGCTCCCAATGTAGGAGACGGCTTTGAAATGGCCTTACTCAGGATGATGTCTTTTCTTCCTGAAGAAAAAGATATCTCTAAGAGTAAAAAAAAAGTAGTTAAGGAAGAAGTAAGGTCAGAGCAGGAAGTCAGCTCTAAACCAGTTCCAAAACCAGCAGAACCACCTAAAAAAGTAACAGAAGAAGAAGATCACTCTTTGTCATTCTTAGACCATAAGACTTGGAATAAGATATTTAAATCTTTGACGTTAGATTCTGGCACTAAGCAATTAATTTCCCATTGCTCCTTTTTAAAAGCTGAGGATTCGGTTATTTATTTCTCTATGCCTAAGGATAAATTAGAGATACTCAATGGATCTCATCGAGAGAAATTCGAAGACAGTCTTAACCAAGCTTTAGATTTTGAGTGCCATATCTTTTTTGAAGAAGGTGAAGTTAATGGTTTATCACCTAACAAAACTAAAGAGAAGCAGAAAACTAAGGAATTAAGTAAGGCTTCAGAGGCAATAAAAAATGACCCATCAGTTAAGAATATATTAGACACTTTGGGAGGAACAATTGTTGAATCTTCAATAGCTCCTAAGGAATCTCAGTGAACAATATTAGCCCATTTGTCGATGGCTTAATTGAAGCTTTTCAATGTTTACCTGGAGTGGGTCCTAAATCTGCTAGAAGGATGGTTTTACATTTACTGGAAAAAGATAGAGAGGCAGGGAAGGTTTTGGCTGAATCCTTAGAACTGACTTTAATTAATGTCGGCCAATGCAATGAGTGCAGAATATTTTCTGAACAAGAGATTTGTATTATTTGCAGTGATAAAAAGAGAGATTCAACTACTTTGTGTGTGGTTGAGGCGGTTTCTGATGTTTTTGCAATCGAAGAGAGTCATCAATACAGAGGAAAATATTTTATTTTGCATGGCCATCTTTCCCCCATAGATAATATGGGACCACATGAGCTTGGATTAGATCAGTTGTTAACAAAGGCTAAGGAGAATTCATTTTCAGAGATTATTTTGGCCACTAATTCAACGCTAGAAGGCGAGGCCACAGCCAACTTTATCTTTGAGGGATTGAAAGGTTTAGAATCCTTAAAACTTAGTCGGTTAGCCCGAGGCGTGCCTTTAGGAGGAGAATTGGAATATGTTGATGGAGGCACAATCATGCATGCGCTTAGCGGTAGGACTAATTTAAAACTAGATAATCAATCCTGATATAAATCTACAACAGCTCCGCTCATTGCTTTGACGCCAGTAGAAATTGTTGGTTCTGGATCAGGTAGAAAGAAAGCTGAATGAAGAGAAGGCAAGCTTATATTTTCTCTTAATGAAGTATCGTAAACTTTTTTGTTTACCGCTCCTAACCAAAATAGTGATGTGGGGATTATTGGTTCAACTCTTCCGTACATCCCAAAATCTTCGCCTCCCATAACCGGTGAGAGTTTTAATACATTTTCTTGACCTAGAGCCTTCTCAAAGCTAATTCTAAGTTTCTCAGTCAAGGCAGGATTATTGAAGAGTGCTGGTGTATATTCGTCTTTAAGAGTGATTTCTGGGTAAGAATCCTTAGGCAGCCCATTGGCTTGTGCAAGCCCCCTCGCCATTCTTCTAATTGTTGAAATGGTTTGATTCCTGACATCATCTGTATAAGAACGTAATGTTAACTGAAGCCGGACCTCACTAGGGATTACATTGTGTTTTGTCCCTCCATGTATTGAACCCACGGTTACTACAGCAGCTTCAATGGGAGCTATTTCTCTGCTTACTATGGTTTGAAGGCTATTTATAAGTTGAGAAGCCATAACAATGGGGTCTTTTGTGGTATGGGGATAAGCTCCATGTCCACCAACACCTTTAATAGTTATATCCATGGAATCAACATTTGCCATTGCCCACCCAGGCACATATCCAACTTTTCCTGCCGGAAGATCAGCACTTACATGTAAGGCTAAATTAAAATCAGGTCTCGGGAATTTCTCAAAAATCCCTTCTTTAATCATATTTCTTGCACCCCCACTGACTTCTTCCGCTGGTTGCATGATGACCAACAGATTACCTTGCCATTGATCTTTTTTGGCTATTAAATCTACTACTGTTCCTATCAGAGAAGTCATATGAATATCATGTCCACATGCATGCATGGTAAAAACTTCATCTCCAACTTGATTGAAAGACTTGGCTTTACTTGCATAAGGTGCGCCCGTTAATTCTTCAACAGGAAGACCATCCATATCAGCTCTGAGCATGATTGTTTTTCCTTCCCCATTCTTCAATAATGCTACTACTCCATAACCACCGAAGTTTTCAGTGACTTCAAAACCCAGACCAGTGAGTATGGTTGCTAATTTTTTTGAAGTTTTCTCTTCTTTAAAAGAAAGCTCAGGATTTAAATGGAGTTCTTTGTAGAGTTGTATTAGATCGACATCACTATCAGCACTTAAAGTAGAAGTCGAAACAATAAAAATAAATATAATAGAGAGTATAATTTTCATAATTTTTAGGAATTTAGCATCATTGCAAAATAGCAAAATAGCACATAACGGCCCAACAGGAAATTATTGTTAATGACGATAAAATCAGATAAATGGATTAGAAGAATGGTTAGTACTGAAGGGATGATAGATCCTTTTGAGCCTAATCAAGTCAGAACAAACGGAGATAAAAGACTGATTTCTTACGGTACATCGTCGTACGGATACGATGTTAGGTGTTCAAATGAATTTAAAATTTTTACAAATATAAATTCTGCCACTGTTGACCCAAAACATTTTGATGAAACTAGTTTTGTTAATTTGGTGGGAGATGAGTGTGTCATACCGCCCAACTCTTTTGCCTTAGCAAGCACCATAGAATATTTCAGAATTCCCAGAAATGTATTAACCATTTGTTTGGGTAAATCAACTTATGCCCGGTGCGGAATAATAGTTAATGTCACTCCTTTGGAGCCAGAATGGGAAGGTCACGTAACTTTAGAATTTTCTAATACTACCAGTTTACCGGCAAAAATTTATGCAAACGAGGGAGTGGCACAAATGATATTTTT
>DTSY01000140.1:0-2620 GCA_012965075.1 Gammaproteobacteria bacterium
CTATAGGAGCATCATTTATTAAAGTTGAAGCAGTGAGGCCTGCATCTAAAGCAGATGCATAAAGAAAAGGTTTGTAATTTGAACCTAATAAAAAAGATGACTGAGTAGCCCTATTGTATTTACTCAGAAAAAAATCATACCCACCTACCAAAGCTTTAACTCCACCACTTTTAGGATCCATCGCAACAATGGACCCTTGCACCTCGGGTATCTGGGTTAAAGAAATGCTTGATTTGATTTTATCCTTTTCTAACCAAACTAAATCCCCTTCTTTCAACAATTCAGAATAAGACTTTGGTTTAGGACCCCTCTGATCTTCATTAATATAGGGTCTTGCCCAACTTAAATCTGATGACCAGGCCATTTTATGAACCGTCCTGTCTCCCGATAAGGCCACAAAATCATTCTGAACGGAAACTACTAAGGCCGGAAACTTATTATCGGTAGTGGTTATGTTCATTAATAACCTGTAAATATTCTCTAAGGGTTCATCTTCAAGAACTTCTGATATACCTAGGGGCAGGGACTTACTTTCAGCTATCAGATTCAAGCGATATTCCAGATCCTCAACAAAGAAGTTTTCTGGGAATACTTCCGCGTAGTTTTCTGGGAACCTAAAGCCATGTCTTTTATCATATGTTTCCAAACCTTTTTTTAGTGCTGCGACTGCTTGATTTTGAAGTTCAGAATCTATGGTGGTATAGACCTTTAAGCCTTCTTTATATGCATCCAAACCGTATTCGCTAACCATAAATCTTCTAATGGTTTCAGCAAGGTAAGGTGCATTAGTTTCAGAAACAAGGCCGTGATAAGTCGCTGAAATTGGTGCCTTTATGGCTAGATCAAACTGCTCTTTATGTATAGAGCCTAAATCAAGCATCCTTGTTAAAATCCAATTCCTTCTAATCAAAGCCCGCCTTGGATTGATTAATGGGTTCATGGAAGAAGGAGCCTTAGGGAGGCCAGCAATCATTGCCCATTGGGCTAAATTTAAATCTTTTATTGATGCGCCGTAATACACTTCACTGGCTGAAGCTATACCGTACGCTCTATTCCCTAAAAATATTCTATTTACATAAAACTCAAATATTTCTTTCTTGTTATAAATTCTTTCTAATCTATAAGCTAGAAAAATATCTTTTACTTTTCTAAATAAATTGACATCTCTGCCGGTGAGGTAATTTCCAGCTACCTGCATTGTGATGGTGCTGCCCCCACCCTGCACTTCACCAGAAATTAATAACCTTAAGACTGATCTTATTAAGCCCGAATAGCTAACTCCTGAATGATTAAAAAAATTATCGTCTTCGGCAGCAAGAACAGCTTTTACGAAATAAGAAGGAATTTCATCAAACTTTAAAGCGGATCTTCGTTTCTCACCAAACTCGCCGATCAACTTATTATCGGCTGTAAATATTTTTAGTGGGACTTGTAATTCTATTTCTCTTATTTCTTGAGCTTCAGGAAGCTTCTCCGAAATATAAATGTTAAGACTACTTATGCCAGCTAATAAGCAGGCAAGCAGAAATAAAAAAGCCCTAAAGTAAAAATTATTTATAAATGTGATCATCAGGCATTATCAATTGTATTCGACAATCTCTGGGTAAAGATATAATAAGATCATGCGTATATTTATAGTGGGTCCTATGGCTTCAGGCAAGTCGACTCTAGGAAAAAAGCTTGCTCAAACACTGGAGATAGACTTTCTTGATACAGATAATGAAATAGAAAAGAAAGCCGGAGCAGAAATCTCCTGGATATTTGAGGTTGAAGGTGAAGACGGCTTCAGGGAAAGAGAAAGCAAAGCTCTTCAAAAATCTGTAGAAAAAGACAATGTTGTTATCTCAACTGGTGGGGGCATAGTAACAATAGAAGAAAACCGAGATCTGATGAGTGCTAAAGGGAAAGTGGTGTACCTTAAGACACCTATAGAGATTCAACTAAATAGAACTGAAAATGATAAAAAAAGGCCTTTGCTTTCTCAGGGCAGCAGGGAACAGACTCTTAGGGTCTTGAAGAAAGAAAGAGACCCTCAATACGAAGAAATTGCGGACATAACAATTAATCAGGATCAACAAAAGAACAGAAATGTAGTTATCGATGAAATAATAGATAAGTTGTCGAATTAATAATATAAAAATGGAAACCGTTGAAATAGAACTAAGTGAGAATTCTTATAAGATTGATATTGGGTATCAGTTTTTGTCTAAAGAAACATTTTCTGGTCTTTTAGAAAATAAAGAAGTTCTTCTTGTCTATGATAAAAATATTAGTGGGCCTGTCCTTAGTGATACAGAATCTATCTTGAAGCCTTTATCAAATGAGTTTCTAACAATTGGATTAGAAGCCTCTGAAGAAAATAAATCACAAGAATCCATAGATATAATCCACAACCTTTTATTAGAGAAAGGTTTTAGTAGACAATGCATTCTGGTTGGACTAGGGGGAGGAATATTATGTGATCTTTGTGGATTTGCTGCTGCCACCTACCAAAGAGGGGTTAATTTTGTGCTTATACCCACTACCTTGTTAGCACAAGTCGATGCCTCTGTCGGAGGTAAAACAGCCGTAAATCACCCCAAAGGGAAAAATATGATTGGAGCTTTTCATCAGCCAATCA
>DTSY01000140.1:2720-6265 GCA_012965075.1 Gammaproteobacteria bacterium
AAAATAGGAAAAGCTAAAAAGATCAATGGTTTAAATAAAGAAACAGTCTTAAAAGCTATTAAAACCAGCCTTTTTCCGAGCTAATTTCCTTAAACACTCTTAAGGAGGTAGAATTACCTTTCTACCTCGTCTTTTAACTAAAATTTATGATTTTCAAGCATTTGTTTGCTGTAAAATCTATCGCCTCTTTAAAAGATTGTATTCAAGATGAAACGCAAGAAATTACTAAGAATTCCTCTAAAGACAGGGCTTTATGATCCCGCCTATGAGAAAGACTCTTGTGGTGTGGGAATGGTGGCTAATATTAAAGGCATTCCTTCCAGACAAATTATGGAGGATGCCTATCTAGTAAATTCAAGAATGGATCATAGGGGCGGTTGTGGATTCGAAGAAAACACAGGTGATGGCGCTGGTATTCTGGTAGCCCTTCCACATAATTTCTGCAAAAAAATAGCTAAAGAAATTGGAATCAAATTGCCTGAGAAAGGATCCTATGCTGTTGGAAATATCTTTCTGCCTCAAGATGAAAAAGAAAGAGACTTCTGTAAAAAAGAAATTCAAAATATTGTTACTTTAGAAGGACAAATATTCTTGGGATGGAGACCAGTACCTGTTGACCCTAAAAAAGCAGATGTTGGCCCAGCTGCAAAACTTTCCCAGCCTGTAATAGAGCAATTATTTGTAAAATCTGCAGCTGGAATTGACCAAGATGAGTTCGAAAGGAATCTCTATCTAATCAGGAAACAATTCAGTCATAGACTTAGAACAGATAAAAACCTTACTCAAGCTAGTTTATTATTTGCTTGCAGTCTTTCATCCAAGGTTATTGTCTACAAGGGCATGCTAACCCCTACACAGCTTTTCCCATTTTTTCCTGATTTAGAACAAAAAAGTTTTGAAACGCATTTAGCAATGGTCCATTCAAGGTTTAGTACCAATACCTTCCCTTCTTGGGACAGAGCTCAACCCAATAGATACATGTGTCATAACGGTGAGATAAATACCTTAAAAGGCAACGTGAACTTAATAAGCGCCAGACAAGGTGTGGCAAAAAGTGAGCTTTTTGGTGAAAAACTTAAAGATTTATTCCCCATTGCCGAACCTGACAGCTCTGATTCGGGAAATTTTGACAATATTCTTGAATTTCTAATGTTAACTGGAAGAAGCTTACAAGAATCAATCATGATGATGATACCTGAAGCCTGGCAGTCAAATACCATCATGAATCAGAAAAAAAGAGCTTTTTATGAATACTCTTCTTCTTTGATGGAGCCTTGGGATGGTCCTGCATCCATTGTTTTCACAGATGGTAACTATATCGGGGCTGTGCTTGATAGGAATGGACTACGACCCAGTAGATATTACGTAACCAAGGATGACAAAGTAATCATGGCTTCAGAAGTGGGTGTTCTTCCAGTTGATCCTGAGAATGTATTGATGAAGGGCAGACTTCAACCCGGAAAAATGTTTCTTATCGATTTTGAAGAAGGAAGAATGGTTCCAGATGAAGAAATAAAAGAAAAGATTTATAAGGCCAACCCCTACCAGAAATGGATAAAAGAACAAATAGTCCCTCTAGAAGAAATTGTTCATAACAAAGAATCCAATCCCAGGATCGCTGACGACCTAATTTCCAGAATGCAAGCTTTTGGCTATACCGTTGAGACCATGCAATTTATGTTATTGCCTATTGTGAGGGAATTAAGAGACCCACTGGGGTCTATGGGCAATGATGCTGCACTCGCATGCCTTTCAGATAAACCGAGACTAATTTTTGATTATTTCAAACAACTTTTTGCTCAGGTTACTAATCCGGCTATCGATTCTATTCGTGAAGAAGTAATCATGTCTTTAGAGTGTTTAATAGGACCTGAGGGAAACCTTCTTTCCTGTTTACCTGAAAACGCTCATAGGCTACGTGTAAAAAATCCCATCATTTCTGATGCTGAGCTAGAAAGTCTTCAAAAAATAGACTCTCATGGATGGAAAACAAAAACTATAGACATTACTTATCAAAAAGGTGACGGGGATAAAAAAGACATGCTTTCAGCTCTCGATAGGATTTGCCAAGAATCTGAACAAGCTATCGAACAAGGTTTCTCTTTTGTTGTCCTATCCGATAAGAAACTGGGGCCTAAAAGGATAGCTATAAGCTCCTTGTTGGCTTGTTCTTCTGTTCATCACCACTTGATCAGGAAAGAAAAAAGGACACGAATAGGAATTATTGTTGAAACGGGAGAAGCTCGTGAAGTCCATCACCATTGCTTACTAATAGGTTATGGGGCTGATGCCATTAACCCTTATTTAGCTTTTGAGTCTTTGTGGCAAGCCAGACAGGATGGGCTTTTAGATCAAATTTCTTTTGATGAAATGGTACAGGCATATAAGAAGGGAGTGGCTAAAGGGATTCTTAAAGTTATGGCGAAGATGGGCATTTCTACTTTGCAGTCTTATAAGGGAGCGCAAATATTTGAAGCGGTGGGTCTTGCCGATGAAATCATAGAGAAATGTTTTCCGGGAACAGCCAGTCGTGTCCAAGGGGTTGATTTCGATATTTTGGTAAATGAAATGGAAAGGAGACATGAGTTGGGATTCCCAAATATCAACCTCAATAATGTAAAAGTTCTCCCTAATCCTGGAGATTTTCATTGGAGGCAAGGAGGTGATTCTCACATGTGGGATCCTGAAACTATCTCAGATCTACAGGAAGCAGCCAGAAAAAATAACGAAGATTCGTATTGGAAATTTGCAAATTATGCCAATAAGCAAACCACAAAGGAAAGCACCCTAAGAGGTTTGTTAAAGTTTAAATATTCCAAAACCCCCGTGGAGTTAAGTGAAGTAGAGCATGAAAAGGAGATAGTTAAACGCTTTGCAACAGGAGCAATGAGTTTAGGCTCTATATCCACTGAAGCTCATGAATCATTAGCTATAGCAATGAACAAATTAGGAGGTAAATCAAATACTGGAGAAGGTGGAGAAGATCCAATTAGGTATAAAGCCTTAGAAGGTGGTATCTCTAAAAGGTCGGCTATTAAACAAGTGGCTTCTGGAAGATTCGGGGTAACTATGTGGTATCTAACTAACTCTGATGAACTCCAGATTAAAATTGCTCAAGGAGCAAAACCCGGGGAAGGCGGAGAATTACCTGGTAGTAAAGTGGATGAATACATTGCAAAAATTAGACACTCAACACCAGGTGTAGGACTAATCAGCCCTCCTCCTCATCATGATATTTATTCCATAGAAGACATCGCTCAACTTATTCATGACTTAAAAAATGCCAATAGAGAAGCAAGAATAAGTGTGAAGCTTGTTTCTGAAATAGGAGTTGGCACTATTGCAGCTGGAGTGGTTAAGGCCAAAACTGATCACCTGGTAATATGCGGTCACGATGGTGGTACTGGAGCCTCCCCATTAACTTCTATAAAACACGCAGGTTTACCCTGGGAATTGGGAATTGCAGAAACCCATCAAACGTTAGTGATGAATAACTTGCGTTCAAGAGTAGTACTCCAAACCGATGGGCAAATTAAAACCGGAAG
>DTSY01000141.1 GCA_012965075.1 Gammaproteobacteria bacterium
AGGATAAAGGATATTACACTGCGCACATAGGGAAGTGGCATTTAGGCCAAATGGAAGGAAGCCATCCAATAGATCAAGGTTTTGATGACAGTCTTTCAATGATAGGGACCTTATACCTTCCAGAAAATCATCCTGATGTAGTGAATTCTAGAAATCTTAATGATCCCATAGACAATATGGTTTGGACAGTTGGCAGGTTCAGTGCTTCATTTAATAAGAGCGATGATTTTGAACCCGATGAGTATTTAACTGATTACTACACTAACAATGCAATAAAGGTAATTGAAGAAAATAAAAACAGACCATTCTTTCTTTACCTAGGTCATTGGGCTATTCACAACCCTTTGCAATCTCTTAAGAGTGATTACGATCTTCATTCTCATAGTGGCAATCATACTTTAAGTGTTTACTCTGGGATGATAGAAGCACTGGATAGAAGTGTAGGAAAGATAGTAAAGACACTAGAAGAGAACGGACTTTCCGACAATACTTTAATAATTTTTACGAGTGACAATGGAGGTGCAGGTTATATAGAACTACCCGATATAAATAAACCTTATCGTGGATGGAAACTGACCCATTTTGAAGGCGGCATGCATGTGCCCTTCCTTGCTAAATGGCCCTCTCAAATAAAAAAAGGGACAAGATTCTTATCTCCAATCCATCATATAGATATTTTTCATACCATAGCTGCTGCTGCCGGAGCTTCTGTGCCTAAAGATAGAAAATTAGATGGGGTAGATTTAATTCCTTACATTCAAGGAGAAAATAAAGAAAAACCGCACAAAACGCTTTTTTGGAGAGAAGGTCATCATCAAAGCGTCTTGCATAAAGGTTGGAAATTAATTAAGGCTGATCGTCCTGATAAAAGATGGTTATTTAATCTAGATAAAGACCCAACAGAAAGAAATAACTTATCCAAAGATAATCCAACTAAAGTGTCTCAATTAGAAAAACTGTTAGATCTCCATAATTCGGAACAAGCTGAACCTCTTTGGCCAAGTGTTTTAGACTCTCCTATGTTAATCGACAAGCATGGAGGCCAAGACTATGAAGAAGGAGACGAATATATATACTGGCCAAACTAAATTTAAAAGGAAGATTTAAATGAAAATATTAAGAACACCTGATGAGCAATTTAAGAATATTAAAGGCTATCCTTTCGAACCTCACTACACAACAATAAAAACTCACGACGACTCTGATCTAAGAATTCATCATATTGATGAAGGTCCTAAAGACGGCCCAATACTTCTAGCAATGCATGGCCAACCTGTCTGGAGTTATCTCTATTCAAAAATGATTCCACACTTAGTTGCAGGAGGAATAAGGGTTATCGCACCTGATCTTCCTGGTTATGGAAAGTCAGATAAACCGGCTTCAAGAGAAGATTATAGTTATCAAAGACAAGTTGATTGGATGACTCAATGGTTAGTCCAAAATGATTTCAAAAATATTACTTTCTTTGGGCAGGATTGGGGCGGTTTGATTGGACTTCGAATGATTACTGAAGAACCAGATCGTTTTG
>DTSY01000142.1 GCA_012965075.1 Gammaproteobacteria bacterium
AATCCTGAAGAAGCTATGGTCATGCGTGATATTTTTGAGTCTGTTATACCTGGATATCACATGAATAAGGAGCACTGGAACACAGTCATATTAGATGGAACAGTGCCCAGAGAAGAGATAGAAAGCATGATTGACACTTCGTATGCTTTAGTGGTTCAAAATTTAACCAAAGCAGACCGTCTTAGGCTAGAAATTAGACATGGAAAGAGTCAAATATTTGTTACTGAGTAACTTTGATTCTCAAGTGAATGCAGGTAAGGTAATCAATGTGGTGAAAAAGCTTTTCTTATTAGTTTCTGTTTTAATTAGTTCAAGTCTACTTTTAGGATTTGATTCGTTTTGTTCTATTGACAAGGAACTCAACAAAGACACAGCAAAAAAGCTTAAGGAAGTTAGAAACCAAACTCATTCAATTTGCCTCAATTGTTCCGGTGACTCATGCACTCTTAAATCATGGCCAACAGAAAAATCAAACGATGCAGCAATATGTAAATTACTTTTCTGCACTCCTTCCCGTGTCTCGAGAGTTTTCAAATTACCTGAGGGAGCTGAAAACGGTAAGAGTCTGATTTCATTTGATTATTTCATAACTCCTAAAGGGAAAATTAAAGGCGTTGATGTAACTAATGTGAAAGGTAGTATGAATGAGAGACAGGCCTATAAATACTTAACTAGTTTTGCAAAAAAGACTTCATTTGAACCTTTAATAATAGAAGGAAAAAATTATCAGCTATTAAGCTTAAGTGGTCAGGTTATCGCAGTTATCGGAAGTCAAGACGACATCAATAAATATCAAGCAAACGATACGGGTATTTGGAGGAACTAAGGATAGTTTTTTATGCTGAATCCATCGTCAGATGAACTTGAATTAATTAGTTTTGAAGCCGGTCTTGAGCCGGTTAATGTTAAACCAAGATTCGAAAATCCTAAGGCGGATATAGACCGCGACAAGTCTAAGAACTGGTTCCGCAGAGTGCTACCTATTCTAATGGCAAATAGGTGGTCTTTCATTATGGGTATCACACTTATGATTTCTACAATGATGCTGGGTGTATCCGTTCCTGCTCTAATTGGAAAACTAGTTGATTCGATTGAACCCACTCTTACAACAGGAGAAATCAGCAACTTTTTATTCCTGGTTACAGTAATTCTAATAATTAGTTTCGTCAGATTTATAGGAGGTGCAATCGGGTCCTATCAGCTTGGTAGGGTTTCGAATCAATTGGAAGCGGATTTAAGATCAGTCATCTATAACCATCTTTTTACACTCTCATTTTCTTTCTTTGATAAGACACAAACAGGGCAGCTTATATCTAGAGCTAATAGTGATATCAAGACTATTCAAATGTTTTTAATGATAGCCCCAATGCTACTAACAAGCCTCTTAAGTTTTGCCTTCGCTGCGGTATATATGCTTTCTGTTCACCTAACTTTAGCTTTGGCCTCAATGATTGCAATTCCGTTGGTATTTATTCTGAGTGTTAAATTACGACGGTTAACTTTTCCTCTATCTTGGTTGACTCAAGCTAGGCAGGCTGATGTGGCAGTAATTGTGGATGAAAATATCAACGGACAGAGAATTGTTAAGTCTTTTGCGCAAGAATTGATGCAAGTTAATTTACTTGCTATAGCTGCTAAAAAACTTCAATGGGTGCAAGTAAGATCTATTGATGTTTCTGCTTTTTACAATCCCTTAATAGAAAACCTTTCAGTTTTAGGATCTGTTTTAGTTTGGGTTTATGGAGGTTGGTTGGTTATTGAAGGGGAGATAGGGTTAGGCGCTTTAGTTGCTTTCACTATGTACCTTATGATGATTCAAATGCCCTTTAGATTTTTGGGCTGGATGTTGATGCTTGAACAACGGGCAAAGGCATCAGCCGGAAGAATCTTCGAAATACTAGATGAGACTTCAGAGATTAAAGACAAAGAAAATAAAGTAGAAATGGAAAAACTTGAGGGAAAAATTTCCTTTAACGATGTTCATTTTGCCTACGCCGAAGAACCTATCTTAAAAGGACTAAGTTTTGAGGTAGAACCAAAAGAAACAGTAGCTATTGTAGGTCAAACAGGCTCAGGAAAGTCTACCATAGTGCGTCTGCTCTCCAGGTTTTATGAAGCAGATAAAGGAAATATCTCAATTGATGGAGTTCCAGTCCAAGACATGGGGATTAGAAATCTTCACTATCATATCGCTCAAGTCTTAGATGAGCCTTTTTTGTTTTCAGTTAGCATTAAAGACAATATAGCTTACGGAAGACCTGACGCTACTATGGATGAAATTATTCAAGCGGCAAAAGCTGCAGAAGCACATGATTTTATCAATCAAACTTCAGATGGATACGAAACTGTAGTGGGAGAGAGGGGCTATACTTTATCGGGAGGACAAAGACAAAGATTAGGAATAGCTCGAGCACTTTTGGTTGATCCTTCCATACTTATTCTTGACGATGCCACCAGCTCCATTGACGTCAAAATAGAAGCTATGATCCACAAATCTTTATTAAAGCTTTTAGATAAACGAACAACAATACTAATCGCGCACAGACTTTCTACAATAAGTTTAGCTGACCGAGTATTAGTTTTAGACAATGGAAAAATTATTGCTTCGGGTACACATGAAGATTTATTAAGAGACGAACCTAGGTATTCAGAAATTCTTGCTCAGCAATCAACTACAGAAACACCAGAAGAAGAGCAGGGGGAGGAAGAATCAGACGAAGAATATAGAAAAAGGATAAGTGAAACGCTTATCAAAGATCCTTCTGAAGACGAATTTAAAGGAGGCTTTGATGAGTCAGGAAGCTAACCTGCCTTTTGCCGGAATACCTCCTGAAATGCTGGATCGTACTAATGCTTTAATTGAGGAAGAACCTGATTTTTCTGATATTAAAGTATCTTTTTCACATAAAAATCCTTCTTCTAGAGCTTTTACTTTGTGGGCTTTTCTTTCTCCTTATAAATTTAGATTTCTTTTTGCGCTTGTATTAGTAGCGATGACAGAAATGCTTTTGTTGGTAGGGCCTTACTTAGTTCAGGTTGCTATTGATAAAGCCATTATGCCTAAAGATTTTTCAGTTTTAACGATGGTAGCGATGGTTTGGGTAGGAAGTTTATTCTTAGCAGTCATCGTAAGCGGAATAAGGATTAGGTTTTTGGGTCGTTTAGGTCAATTATTGATGTACGATTTGAGGGTCAGAGTCTTTAGTCATTTACAAAGACTTTCCATAGACTTTTATACTGAAGAGAAGGCTGGAAGGCTTCTAACTAGGATGACCAGTGATATTGAAGCTCTTTCAAATTTATTACAAACAGGTTTAGTCAACCTGGTAGCTCAATTACTGGCCTTGTTCTTCATTCTAATTTTACTCTTTTCATTTAACCTTCAATTAACCTTAATACTGCTTGTATTTTCGGCACCTATAATGTTTGGTTTTACAGTCTGGTTTAGCAAAACTTCTGAAAGAGGCTATCAAGTAGTAAGAAATAGAATTGCTGATGTTTTAGCTGACCTCCAAGAAAGCTTATCAGGAATGAGGTTGGTCATTTCTTTTAACAGAATGAAACACAACGTTATCAACCACAGGAATATTGTAGGGGATTACAGGGATGCAAATCATTATACTTCTAAAATAACAGCCACTTATCGTTCTGGAACTCAATTTATAACCACGGCTACTTCCCTGTTAATTTTTACCGCTGGCTTCTTTATTCTTAAGGATGTTAATCCTTCTCTGGATCCGGAAGGTGCTTTTACTGTCGGAAGTTTAGTCGCTTTTAATGTCTTAGTAAGCAGGTTCTTCATCCCTATTAATGAACTTTCAGGACTTTACAATGAATTTCAATCAGGAAATGCTGCAGTTCTAAAACTCAGAGATTTATTAGACACAGAACCTAGTGTGAAAGAATCAGAGAACGCCTTTGATCTCAAAGACTTAAAGGGAGACATAAGATTTAACGACGTGTCTTTTTCATACGATGATGAAATAAAGGTCTTAAAAAATATTTCCCTTCATATTGAGGCGGGAAAAACAGTTTCTTTTGTTGGTCCGACTGGAGCTGGTAAATCTACAGTCGCAAAATTAATATGTCGATTTTATGATCCTACAGAAGGTTCTTTAACTCTAGACAATATTAACCTCAAAGATATCTCACTTGAGTCACTTCATAGTCAGCTAGGAATTGTTCCCCAAGAGCCATTCTTATTCCACGGAACCATAAAAGATAACATTTTATTTGCTAAACCTGATGCCACTGACAAGGAAGTTGAGGACGCATGCAAGGCTGTTGGTATTGAAGAAATGATTAAGAGACTGCCTGAGGGATTGGAAACACATTGTCATGAGAGAGGTTCATCACTTTCTTCAGGTGAGAGACAGCTTTTAGCTCTTGCCAGGGCATTTTTAAGTAAGCCTAGAGTCTTAATACTCGATGAAGCGACTTCAAATGTTGATCAACAGAATGAGGCTAAGATAGAAAGAGCGCTAGATAAGCTTTTAGAAGGTAGGACAGCAATAATAATTGCACATAGATTGGCAACCACAAGAAGGGCAGATGTGATTGTTGTTATAGATGAACAAAAGATTATTGAAATGGGTTCTCATGAAGAGCTAATTCAGAAGAAAGGAAGTTATTTTCAAATGTACGAAACTTGGGAAAAACAAGAGGAAGAAAAAAGAGAGGAAATCTTGTGAACTCCTTTGCCATCGTCTCTTTAGGGATGATGATCATTGCAATTGCTATACCAGTAGGTATGTGGTTTCTAAGTGACCGAATACCTAAATCAGAACTTGATCCTAAAGACTTTAAACGGGCCATCGCTTTACCTTTTTTAACTGATGGAGACATACCAGAGGAGAAAAACAAAACCATTGATGAAGATGATCATGGTCTTCGAGAGGTCATTGTCCTGCTTTTTAGGTCGTGGCCTTTTGTAAGACCTTATTTTTTAGGTAGATGGTATACGAGAAGTAACGGAACTAGCCAAGAGGTTGCCGATCCTTTAGCTGGAGATGGTTACGGACTGATTTATGCACCGGTTTTGGCTACTGCAATAGCTATATTAGGACCTTTATTTGGTCTTATAAACATTGAATTAGGAACTGCTGAGAGCACTCTTTATATCTTTGTTGCTTCTATGGTTTTGAGCATGTGGCTCTTAGCGTTAGGAAAGTTATCTGGAGTCAGGCAATCAGCTGTAGCTATTTTCCTAGCTTTGTGCACATTCTTCACTCTTTTGCTCTGTATTTTGGTTCTAAATGGTACAGGGCCAATCATTTATGGAATTCTACTTACTCTTTGTTGTGGATTAGGGTGGGTAATCCAATTCAGGTTTGAGTCTGGAAGGCTTGTTACTCGCTTCAGGTTACATTCTCATCTAACTTATCTTTATCTACTAGCAGCAGCTCAAGGTTTAGTCACTTTACCTTTAGGAATAATAATTGCTGATCTTTTAAGCATGTCCTTATTGCAGACTGAGCCCCTTCAGCAAGAAGTTGCTTCCTCTTGGTGGTTTGGAGCGCCGGAAATGGGTAGTGAAAATACTGAATCTTTAACCATAGAACAGCGACATGATCTGAAATGGTCTTGGGTCTATCTTTCTATGTCTCTATGGGCTTTTAACTTACCCATAGGAATGATAGTTCCGTATTACACAGTTTGGATCATGCAGCAAATTAATCAAAATATGCGAATTGCACTGGTTAGAAGATGGCATCAATTACCACTTTCTTATCACAGTGGACATAGGACAGGTGATTCAATTTTTAGAATTTATGCAGACAGTGCACAAGTTAATGCTGTTATAGGACGTTTGGTAGAACTTTCTTTAAGTTTTTGGTATTACATTTATGCTCTTTTCTTACTTTCTTTTCTCAGTCCAACCATGGGATTTATAGCCTTGTCATTAGCCATTCCAACAATCTTCTGGGCTAGATGGGCTATGCCTAGGATGAGAATAAGAAGTCTTGTATACAGGTCTACCACCTCAGATCTTACCTCTCGGATCCAAGAATCGTTTGCTGCTCTAAAACTTATCAAAGCATATGATGCTGGAGATCGCATTCAGGAGGGTATGGAAAAGGACTCTGTGATTGCTATGAATGCAGCCTTTCAGTCTCGTAGGCTGGTTGCTCTTCTAATGATAATAATGTTTGTCATCGCATCAATATTTCTCCTTTCAGGTGAATTCTTTATGGGTTATAGCGCTAATCAAGGTAATAAAACTTATGCAAATGAGTTGATAG
>DTSY01000143.1 GCA_012965075.1 Gammaproteobacteria bacterium
TTGGGACAACAGGTCTGTCCAACATTATGCGGCCTCAGATTATTGGCCACAGGTTCGGAAAGTAGAAAGGGTAACTATTATTGGGGATCGTCCTAGATAATTAATACTTAATCTATATCATGCGCCTCCATCAGGCGTCTTTATGAAAATCAGTAAATTTTTTATAGATCTTTTCCTTATTATTGCCATTGGATTAACTTGGGGAGCTTCTTTTATGTTCACCAAGATAGCTGCTCCAGTGGTTGGACCAATAGATCTAGTCACATCAAGGTTATTAATTGCAGCAGCTTTTTTAGCTCCCATATTTTTAAGAAAACATCACTTCAAGGGGTTTCGAGATCATATAAGGCCTTTGATTATTTTTGGCATATTTAACGCAACTCTGCCTTTCTTTCTGTTTGCTTACGCCGCGTTAACTATAAATGCTGGAACACTTTCAGTAATGAATGCAACTGCGCCTCTCTTTGCCTTCGTTATATCAATTTTATGGTTAAGATTTTCTTTCAGCTGGTTGCAGCTAGTAGGTTTAATTATTGGATCTGTAGGGCTGCTAATTTTTATTGGTTACGAGTCTCTCCAATTCTCTTGGTTTCCAATTGCTTGCTGCTTAATGGGCGCTTTTATGTATGCAGCTTGCTCTAATTATCTTTATAAACTTAATCATTTAGATCCAGCCTACTTGGCTACTATGACCTTAATTGTCGGGACCTTTATGTTTATGCCATTTTCTTATTACGAAGGTGGAATTAGTTTTGATTTATCAAAACAAGTGTGGATCAGTATTCTCTTATTAGGATTTTTGTGCACAGGGTTAGCTTATGTAGCTTTTGTTATCTTAATTAGAAGAATGGGTCCTGTTGGAGCATCATCTGTCCTTTTTATTGTTCCGGTGGCTGGAATGGTTTGGGCTAATATATTTCTCAATGAATCTATAACGGTCTCCATGCTTTCTGGTTGTTTCCTTATCTTACTTGGAGTAGGGCTGACAAACTTCTTTGGACCTGATTTAACTGAAGATAAATTGTAAATCCCTTAGAATTTAGATACATTGAATCCTTCAACCAAGAGGAGAGGTAATGTGAGTCAAAGTAGAGATTGGCGTCAAGTCAGAGCAGAAGTTAAAGATTTTGTAGAGAACGAAGTTTATCCAGCTGAATCTATTTTGAATGAGAGAAGCGAGGAATCAAATCAGAAACTAAAAGAGCTTATGGATAAAGCCAAGGAAAGAAATCTTTGGGCTTTAGGGCATCCTGAAGACATAGGCGGTCAAGGCATGCCTTTTATGGAATATGTGTATGTAAACGAAGTTGTAGGACGGTCTTCACCAGCGATAGTGGCTTTAGGAACTCATTCATTACAAGATTCTATTATGTTGAGGGAATTTGCATCTGACAGATGGAGAGATGCGTACTTAGGGCCTTTAGTAGCAGGTGAGATATTTCCTAGCTTTGGTATGACAGAACCAGATACAGCCAGCTCGGATCCAACGCAGCTACAGACGGCTGCT
>DTSY01000144.1 GCA_012965075.1 Gammaproteobacteria bacterium
AAAATAGACACAAACCAGCTAGAAGGGTCAACAAGCTCTTAGCCAGAACTGATAAGCTACTAGGAGTTATTTTAATTGGGAACAATTTTGTCAATATCCTGGCGTCAGTTTTAGCAACAATAATAGCGATTGAAATTTGGGGAAATACTGGAGTTATTTATGTAACAATAGTTTTGACGCTAATTATTCTTATATTTGCTGAAGTCACCCCAAAAACTATTGCTGCACTTAAACCAGAGAGTATCGCTTTTCCTGCTTCATTCTTTCTAAAACCTTTACTAAAGATCTTGGAACCCTTGGTTGCTTTAATAGGCCTAATATCAAATTCTTTGGTAAAACTGTTAGGCATTAATCCTGAAAAAGAATTCGAAGAAGAACTAAGTCCTGAAGAATTAAGAAACTTATTACTTTCTTCAGGCATGCCAAAAAGACAACTAGACATGATACTGGGCATTTTTGACATGGATTATCTGTCAGTAAACGATGTGATGATTACAAAGAACGAAATTGTAGGGATCAACATTAAAGATAATATAGAGAATATAGTAAAAAATTTAAACACCCTTAGATATACCTATATTCCGCTTTATAAAGATACTATCGATAACATATCTGGATTTATAAGCTCAAATAAAAAAGCGGGTTTTTTGAGCTTAGACAACCCAAGCAAAACTTCTTTAAAGGCTTTTATAGAGGATCCTTTGTTTATTCCTGAAAACACGCCTTTAATCACACAATTAGCTAACTTCCAAGTAGAAAATAAACGTGTTGGATTAATAGTAGATGAATATGGAGATATTGAAGGACTTATTACCCTTAGAGATATTTTAGAAATAATAGTGGGTGAAATTACATCCGATACATTAGAGAAAATGGATATTATGCCTCAGGCTGACGGTTCATTTATGTTAGAAGGTAGTATGATGATAAGAGATATTAATAAAAGGATTAATTGGGAATTACCGACTGATGGCCCTAAAACTCTTAGTGGACTCATTTTAGAAACTGCTCAATCTATACCGGAGAGTAATGTTGGAATTAAAATTGGAGAATATAGATTTGAAACCGTTTTGATTAAAGACAATGTTGTAAAAATGGCTAAGGCTGAGAGAATTGAAATAGAGGAAGAAGAAGAGGATTGAAAATGATGAACAATTTTATTGAGATTTTAAAAGAAACTTGGAACACAGGAATAAGAGGATTTGGAATCGGTGAAATTATTATTTGTTTAGTAATAATTTTATTGAGTTGGTTGTTGGGAAAATTCTTCTCTAATAAATTAATTGATTGGTTAGGTAAAAAGGCTGATCAAACCGAAAATGAATTAGATGATCAAATTATAGAATCTCTAAGAGGCCCCTTAGGTCTTATTCCGATAGTTTTCGGTTTTTATTTGATAACTTTTTATCTACCTCTCGAAGGATCTCTAGACTTTTTTGCTACCACTTTCGTAAAGATGTTAGTAATCTTCGCAATTTTTAGTGTCTTAGCAAACCTAGCAGGACCTCTTCTTTCCTTACTAAGTACTAAATTCATGACTGAGGCAATGAAGGATTGGTTAAGAAGAGCTATCGAAGTCATTGTATGGATTATTGCTGTGGCTATGATCTTAGATATATGGGGTATAGCAGTGGGTCCCATTATTGCAGGATTAGGTCTTTTTGGGGTTGCTCTGGCTCTGGGAGCTCAAGATGTATTTAAGAATATTTTTGCCGGTATTTTCATTTTAAGCGAAAACAGGTTCCAAAAAGGAGACAGAATAAGAATTGGTGACTCTCTTCATGGAATAGTTGACCACATTGGATTTAGATCTACCACGGTCAAACTTTTTGATTCTTCACCTGTTTTTGTGCCCAACGCTGACTTATCCGATGCTCAAGTAGTCAATCATCAAATGATGGAGGTTAGAAGAATAGATTGGAAAATCAATCTAACCTATAACACTAAAATAGAGCAATTCAAGAAGATATGTTTTGAGATAGAGGCTTACATAAAAGACAAGAAAAATTTACCCGTTGATTTAACTAAAGATAACTTTGTAAAAGTTTCAGAACTAGGCTCCAGCTCCATTGATCTCAGGCTAATTTGTCATACTGACCCAGTGGGCTTTGTGGATTTTAGTGATCTGAAAGAAAAACTGATATTTAAAATAATAGAAGCTGTTGAATCGAACGATTCTGACTTTGCTTTCCCAAGTCAGTCTATTTATGTTGAAAACCAGTCCTAAAAAAACAACCATTAATAAAGACTCCAAAAGATTAAAACCAAGTGTTCATAATTACTGGGATCGAGATACATATAATTAAAATCTCTAAAGGCAGACCTAATTTCCAGTAATCTCCAAACCTATAGTTACCTGGTCCCATCACTAAAGTGTTGCATTGATGTCCTATTGGAGAAAGAAAAGCACAGCTTGCTCCGACAGCTACAGCCATTAAAAAAGGCTCAATAGGCTGACTCAATTGTTCAGCTACTTGTATTGAAAGGGGTGCCATTATGACTGCCGTTGCAGCATTATTGATTAAATCAGAAATAAACATAGTAAATACAAGGATAACTACTAATACCCAAGCCACATGTACATCTGCAAAGTAGGTCGTTATAAAATTAGCTGAGGTTACTGTTAATCCTGAGCTGGTTAAAGCTCCTCCAATAGGAATCATAGCTCCAAGCATAACCACCACAGGCCATTCAATATGCCTGTACAAGCCATTGCCCGTCAGTAGCCTTCTGGAAGCATAAGCCAGAACACAAATAAGAAAAGCCACGATAATATTAACGTTAAAAAAGATAACTGCTATAAGTGCAATTCCAAATATAAGCAAAGCTTGCACTACCTTAGAAGTATCTCTGATTACATCAAGTTCTCTTTGCCAAAGAGGCATTAAGCCCAATAGTTCTAGTTTTTCTGCCGCTCTATCTTCGGTGTCCCTACTAGAAAGAAGTAAGACATCTCCGGCTTTGAATATTTCTCTTGCCAACCTTCTTCTAAACTTGGTTCCCTTTCGCCACAAGCCTAGTAGTGAAAATACTCCTCCAGCCATACGTTTAAAATAATTGTACTTACGTCCTATCAGTCTTGATCTAGGTGTGATCATGGCCTCAATTTCGCCTAATTCACCTATCTGTGTATGGTCTTTTAGTTCAGGATCAATTACTAATCCAAATTGAGTTTGTATCCCCGCTACGTCGTCTGGTGAAATTTTCAGCACGAGTATCTGTAAAGCTTCAAAAGTCTCTAGATGATGATGCTTTCTAATAGTACCCTTATCTGAAACTACTCCCATTAAAACGTTATCTGGTCCAAGTTTACTTGTCAGCTCATGTATCCTCTTGCCAACCAAGTCGCTCTGTTCATCAACCGTCATTTCTACTAAATAATCTTGTATATCCAACAAAGGTCTTTGTGCACCAGCTTCTTCTCTCAATTTAACCAAGCGCCAACCTATTAAAGCTATAAAGACTATGCCCAAGAGACTAATGGGTAAACCGGCAAAAGCAAAATCAAAGAATTCAAATGTCTGGTTAGCGTAGTCTTCTCTAAACTCAGAAATAATGATATTAGGTGGAGTCCCAATCTTGGTGTTCATCCCACCTAGAATAGAGGCAAAAGCTAAAGGCATTAGAAACTTTGATGGATTCCATTTCATTTTCTGGGTTATGCCTATAGTTATAGGTAAGAGCATGGCCATGGCACCAATGTTATTCATAAAAGAGGACAGAAAACCAGCCACAAACATTAGAAGAACCAGGAACTGGATTTCTCCTGTGATCCTCTGCTTTAACAAATCTCCTATCATGCCTATGAATCCAGATTTTTCTAACCCTTTACTTATTAAAAGTACCAACGCTACTGTAATCACAGCAGGATGCCCAAAACCTAAAAAAGCTTCTTTGGCAGGAATGAGTCCTAACAACACCATCAGGGCTAGAGCCGTTAGTGTTACTCCGTCATATCGCCACTTACCCCATATGAGAAAGGCCAATAATCCAATGATTACTAGTGCAACCTGTAGTTGAGGATCCATTTCGGCATTTTAACCGGACCTAATTATTATTGCTCCAAAAAAAAGAGGGCCTTAAAGCCCTCTTTGTCTTATTTGTCAATTTATAAATAATAACTAATACTAGACAGCACAACAGTCAACACAAATCCAGAGATTATTACGTCCCTAACCGAAGTTATAACACCAAACATTTTTCCCCATATTGCGTTTGCTTGAATTGCCAAAATGATAAATATACCGGCTAAGAAAGCCGTGGAGCTCATATCCCCTTGAACCATTAAATATCCCCCGTGCGGTAGATGAGCGGATGAAACCATAAAGTAAAGCATTGGCAGTGAGAACAAAGTGTTTGTTCTTGAAGCCAAACCTGCCTTTGGTCCGGCAATGCCTGGATCACCTTCTTTTAGTCCAATGACAATCTTCTGATTAGGCCAGATAATTCCCCAAACATTAAGCATCATAAAGGTACCCATAGTGACACCAAGAATGATATCTAGATTAACTCTTAGGGTAATCGAATAAAGCAGATACAGGCCGGTTATAAAAGTAAATAGAGCGGCCCATCGAAACCACCATAAAGCTCTGGGTGCTAGCTTAGCAACAGCATCTTTTCTCGCTTCTTCTTCGGCTTCCTTAAAATATTCAGTTTGGACAAAGTTAAAATAATATAAAAGTCCAATCCAGGTGACACCGACTAAGATATGCCCCCAACGAAACAACATGTTAACTAAATCTTCCATATAACCCCTCCTGTGAGATTATCTTACAAGATAAAGGGGAACTATGAAAATTTTTGGATAAGAAAAAGAAAAGGCCCCGAAGGGCCTTTTTCTTATTACATCATGCCGCCCATTCCATCCATTCCAGGAGGCATTCCTCCAGGCATTCCACCTGAATTTTCTTCCGGAATTTCAGAAACCATGGCTTCAGTTGTAATCATTAGACCCGCAACTGACCCAGCAGCCTGAAGTGCAGTTCTTGTTACTTTTGCAGGATCAAGAATACCCATTTTGATCATATCTCCATACTCTCCGGTAGCAGCGTTAAAACCAAAATTACCTTTTCCTGCTTTTACCTTGTCTAAAACAACAGAAGCTTCTTCTCCTGCATTACTGGTAATTTGTCTTAGCGGAATCTCCATTGCTCTCAAAGCGATGCTGATACCAACATTTTGATCTTCATTTTCTCCTTCAAGTCCCTCAAGTTTTTGCAGAGCTCTGACTAAAGCAACACCGCCTCCAGCTAGTACACCTTCTTCAACTGCTGCTCTTGTAGAATGAAGAGCATCTTCCACTCTTGCTTTCTTTTCTTTCATTTCTACTTCAGAACCTGCACCAACTTTAATTATTGCAACACCACCAGCTAATTTAGCTACACGCTCTTGTAGTTTTTCACGGTCGTAATCAGACGAAGTATCTTCTATTTGAGTTCTTATTTGATTGACTCGTCCAGAAATAGTATCGGAAGATCCGGCCCCATCTATAATGGTTGTGTCTTCTTTGTCGAGTTCGACTCTCTTGGCTTGACCTAAATCCTCAATAGTTGCTCCTTCTAGATTGAGTCCCACTTCTTCACATATCACTGTTCCGCCAGTCAATATAGCAATATCCTCAAGCATTGCTTTCCTTCTGTCTCCAAAGCCTGGAGCTTTGCAAGCAGAAACTTTAACTACACCTCTCATGTTATTGACTACTAAAGTTGCCAAAGCTTCACCTTCAACATCTTCAGCTATAACCAAGAGTGGCCTTCCAGCTTTTGCTACGGATTCAAGGAGTGGAAGTAATTCGCGGATATTAGAGATTTTTTTATCATGCAGAAGAATATAGGGGTCTTCCAATTCTGCAGTCATTCTGTCTTGATTATTTATGAAATAGGGAGATAGGTAGCCTCTATCGAATTGCATACCCTCTACAACCTCAAGTTCATTCTCAATTCCATTGCCCTCTTCAACAGTGATAACACCTTCTTTACCAACTTTTTGCATCGCCTCTGCGATAA
>DTSY01000145.1 GCA_012965075.1 Gammaproteobacteria bacterium
ACTTATCTTTAAGTTCTAATTCTTTTGCAACCGACACACCATCCTTTGTTACAGTAGGTGCACCGAAAGACTTATCTAGAATTACGTTTCTTCCTTTGGGTCCAAGGGTCACTCTTACTGCATCCGATAAGATATTAACACCTGCTAACATGCTTTGACGGGCTGCTTCACCAAATTTAACTTCTTTTGCCATTTTTAACCTCTTTTAAATAATTATTTCTTGAGAATACCAAGAATATCGTTTTCATTAAGAACCACTAGCTCTTCACTATCTACTTTGACAGTATTGCTGCCAGCGTACTCACCAAATACAACCATATCGCCAGCTTTCACTGCAATAGCTTGAATTTCTCCCTTATCATTAGTTTTTCCAGGACCTACTGCTAACACTTCACCTGTAGAAGGTTTTTCTGCTGCAGAACCAGGAAGGACAATACCGCCTTCACTAGTTTCTTCTTCATCGGTGCGTCTAACTAAGACGCGATCTCCTAAAGGTACAAATTTCATCTGTTTATCTCCATTTAATAATAAACACTACGTTAAAAAGGCCGCCATTCTAATCTAGAAAAGCCAAACGTCAATCTCATTGAAGCCTCTTTGCAATAAATTTGGGGATAAATTCTGAATTTGCAAGCTTTCAAGCCAAATTTTATTCATCTTTCTTATATTCACCTTCAATCCATTCACCTTTAATTTCTTCTTTTTGTTGAGAAAAGCCTGAAACATTAAAAAAACTCGATGCCACTTTGGATATGAGAAAGCGTCTAGTAAAAGGAATTAAACATATGAACCCGATGAAATCAGTAACAAATCCAGGGGTGAGCAATAAAGCCCCTCCCACGGCTAAGAAAATCCCAGTAACTATCTCCTCGGCAGGTAACTCAGACTGCATTAATTTATTTCTAGCATTGAGCAAGGTCTGAAAGCCTTGTTGACGAAGAAGAAATAGACCCATCATTGCTGTTAAAAGAACTAACGCTATTGTGTTAAAAGCTCCGATCAAGGTACCAACCTGTATAAGGAAGTACATTTCTAAAATGGGTAAAACAATAAAAGTAGGTAAGAAATATTTCATTTAAATCTCTTAACTAAAAATATTGGGGTAAAAAGCAAATAAACAAGTGATCTAACTTGAAGAAAAAATGAGTTTTTTCTTCCAGACAATATAGGAAAGCACTATTGCTGGTATTCCTAAAGCACAAGCAATTAAAAAGAAATCGTGATAACCAAACTCATTGACTACAAAGCCTGATGAACCACCAAGTATTCTAGAGGGAACAGTTCCTAAAAGTACCAATAAAGCATATTGAGTAGCTGTAAAGCTAGGTGAGACTACTCTAGATATAAAAGTTATAGCTACAGTTCCAACATAACCCTGTGTGAAATTATCCATTCCTATAACCGCCCAAAGAAATTGGAGTTCATTGGTTGGATCTAGATCAGTACCTAAATAATTTAAATACACAAAAGGTAAATTAGTTAATGCGGTGAGTAGGGCACCATAAAAGATATTAATTTCAAGCCCGAAACGATGTACCAACAAACCTCCTGCAAAAACCCCAATTATTGTGACAGCCGTTCCAAAGAAATTTGTTACTAATGCCACTTCGATTTCAGTAAAACCCATCTCTCTATAGAAAGGCATGGCCATAGGACCCAAAAACATATCGCTTAAGCGATAAAAGAATATGAGCAAAAGCAATAATCCAACTTCTGTTTTGTATCGATCGTACAGGTCCACAACAGGGTCAACAAAAGAGTCTTTAAGCCACCTTCCTGGGTGAGAAAAGACCGAAATATATGGTCGAACTATTCTTTCTGGTTCAGGCATTTTAAAAAATATAAAAACAGATAAAATTAAGAAAACTAAAGCAACTATAAGGTAAGCATTGCTGTATCCAATCGTGCCGCCTAAGATAAAACCAACTACTTGCGCGAACCATACACCCCCTACTCGCCAACCTAATTGATAGTTCGCAGCTGCTTGACCTAATTCTTCTTTCTCAACTAATTCTATTCTTAATGCGTCTATGCAAATGTCCTGAGTAGCTGAAAAAAAGGCCAAAGCAAAAACACAAATAACCAAAAGCTCAAGATTCTGCTTAGGGTCATTCATTCCAATGGCGATCAAAAAAATAAAAGATAAGAATTGTGCCACCACTAGCCAGCTTTTTCTTTGCCCAATTCTTTTTAGAAAAGGTAATTGAATTCTATCTACTAAAGGAGCCCAAACTGCTTTAAACGCATAGGTTAAAAAGACAAGTGATAGCAATCCTATTGAAGCTCTATCAACACCTGACTTAGAAAGCCAAAAACTTAAGGGATCAAGAATCATTCCATAAGGAATACCCGCCAAAAGTCCTAGTAATACAATAAGTAGTAGATTTGGCTTTAAGTAAGCCTTAAGAGAGATAGCCCAAGCATTCATTTCAGTCTCTAAAATTCTCAAATTGCAGAGGAAGATCAAAACTGGCTTCTTTCAACATTTCTATAACCTGTTGTAAGTCATCCCTTTTTTTACCATTCACTCTAATGCTATCGCCTTGCACTGAAGCCTGCACTTTGACTTTTGATGATTTAATCATTTGCGTAATCTTCTTAGCTATTTCTTGATCAATGCCTTCTTTTAACAATATTTCTTGCTTTGCACTCCCAGTTGATACTTCTATGCTTTCAATCTTCAAGCTTTTAAGGTCGACTCCTCTTTTGGCCAGAGATTCTTTAAGTATGGGGAGCATCTGGTGTAACTGGAATTCTTCTTGAGAAGAAAGAGTTACCTTACCTTCACTTAAATCAAATCTTGCGCCTGTCCCTTTAAAGTCAAATCTATTCTCAATAACTCTATTAGCCTGATCTACGCCATTCGTTACTTCATGGGCATTTAATTCAGATTTAATATCAAAAGATGGCATTTTTTACTCCTTAACTGATAATAAGTGTCCATTGACCCAGAAATTATATTAAAAAGATAGCTTTCTGTTATCTAACAACATTTATGAAAACGAAGCTTGTAATTATCTTAAGCTGCTTGGTAGTCTTAACTTTAAGTGCTGAAGAGGAAAAAATTGAAGAGATTGTAAGCATAGGTTCAAAAATTCCTCAAAAAAAGATAGAAGTGAATTCCACCATTGATATTATTGATAAAAAAGATCTGAAAAGGCTTGCCCCTAAAGACTTTATTAGCATTCTCAGTAATTACTTAGGAATAGATACCAGCAGTAACGGGGGTTTAGGTCAGTATTCTTCGTTATTTCTAAGGGGCTCTAATAGCAACCACACTTTAGTAAAAGTAAATGGAGTGAAAATCAATCCTTACACCGCTGGAGGAGCCGCGATAAATAATATAGATCCCAGTTTAATATCTCGTATCGAAATAGGATCAGGCCCTTTTTCATCAACTCATGGATCGGAAGCTATAGGAGGTGTGATAAATATCTCAACTGTTCCTGATCAACAGGATTCATTATTACAACTGTCAATAACTAGAGGGACAGATAACTATAAAAAAGAAAACTTTCAGAAAAATTGGACTAAAAAAGATAAATCATTAAATGTTTTTCTTCTGAAAACCAAATCAGAAGGTTTCCCCAGCCTACTTAGTTCTTCAATTAACAACGGTTACAAAAATAAAAGCTTAGGAGGATCCTTTGATTCTAAGAAAGATCAAGCAAAAATTAATATCTCTACATGGTTATCTAAAGGACAAACTGAATACTTAGATTTCCAATCAAATCCATTATCTTATAATTATGAAACCTCAGCCCATTCCTTTAGCTACCTCTTTGAACACAAAGATCCCTTCTTAGTTTCTCTAAATTTAAGTGCCGCCAAAGATTTAATTGATCAGAATCAACTCAATGATTTAGATCAAAAAGATAAAACAGAAACAGACAGCCTAAATTTTGAGTTAATGCTTTCCAGCCCTTCTGATAACGATTTCGCCTATGCTGTAATTTATGTTCAAGAAAAGCAAAAAGTAAATTATTCTAGTTTTGGAACTCATTTTCAAAAAAATACAAAGACGACTTCTTTCTTGACTGAGAGCAAATTAAAAATAAAAACAAATTTGGTTAGAGTTAAGCTACGACTTTCAAATCATGATTTATATGGCTCTCATAAATCTTGGAATATAGGCTATAAAAAAGACCTAAATCCTTTCTGGTCAGTAAGATTTAATAGTGGTTCTGCTTTCAGATCACCTAATAGTTCAGAGTTATACGGTTATGGTTCAAACATCAACCTGCATCCTGAGATTTCTAAAAGTGAAGAATTTGCAATGGAAAAAACAAGTGATGATTCTATTTTTAGCATAGTCGCCTTCAACAATAATATTAAGAATCTTATTAATTTTGATTTTCAAGAAAATACCCTAAAGAACATAGAACACAGTACTACTAAAGGTTTTGAAATTAGATATCTATGGGAAGATAAGCCTATCAATGGAAGACTCTTATTTAGATACCAGGATCCTAAAGATGATGCTGGCTTACAACTTCTGAGAAGATCAAAGAAGTCTTTAAGTCTTAATATTTATAGAGATCTTAGCTTTGGAACTTTAAATCTTAATCTATCTGCCTTTGATAAAAGAAGAGATTTTGGTGATATACCTCTTCCTAAATATCATCTACTGCACTTAACTTTCTTAAAGGAAATACTAAACCAAATAAGCATTTCATTAAAAGTAGAGAATATTTTAAATAAAGAATATTTTACTGCTTCAGGATTCAATGGCTATTATCAAAACCAGGGAAGATCTTTGTGGTTAAATGCCACTTACGGAATTCAACAATAATAATGGCTAAGAGAATTACAAAAGTTACCACAAAAAGAGGGGACGATGGCACAACTGGAATGGGAGATGGCACAAGAGTTACAAAATCAAATCTCTTAATTAAGGCCATCGGAGATTTAGATGAACTTAATTCTTGGATAGGACTGCTTTGTTCCCTAGAAGGACTTAAAGAAAACAAGGAATACTTACAAAATATTCAGAACCGTCTTTTTGATATTGGTGGCATCTTGACCACGAAATCAAAAATTCCCTTAAATAAAATACACTTGCACAAACTGGAAACTGAAACCGAAAAATTAAATACCGGTCTTCCAGATCTAGAGAACTTTATACTTCCCGGAGGAAGCAAAAGGTCTTCTGTCATTCACATCGCTAGAACCGTATGCAGGCGAGCCGAAAGATCATTAATAGATGCAAATGCGTCTGAAAAAATGGAGAAAAGCTGTTTGATCTATATAAATAGACTCTCAGACTTCTTATTTGTTTTGGCTAGAAGAATGAATTTAGATTCTGGAATAGAAGAAGTGCTCTGGATCCAAGAGTAATTAAGCTAACGAATTCCTATATCTACTCCAATCGAAAGACTCCCCGGGGTCTGTTTTCCTGCTAGGAGCAATATCACAGTGTCCAACTATTCTTTCACTAGTTATTTCTGAATAGGTTTTTATTAGACACCTAGTTAAATCTATTAAAGATGAGTATTGTTCATCAGAGTATGGTTCCGTGTCGGTCCCTTCAAGCTCTATGCCAATTGAAAAGTCATTGCACTCTTTTTGTCCCTCAAATTCTGATGCTCCGGCGTGCCAAGCTTTCTTACTAAAGTCTACAAATTGGATCAAATCGCCCTTTCTGTTTATAAACAAATGGCTAGAGACTTGGAGATTTACTATTTCCTCGAAAAAGGGATGTGTAGAAGAATCTAATTTATTCTGAAAAAAATCCACAACGTAAGGACCCCCAAATTCACCGGGAGGAAGGCTTATATTGTGAATAACTAGGAGGGTGGGTTCCACTCCTTCCGTTCTCTCAGAGAAATTTGGAGATTCTATAAATTCGGCTTGATCCACCAGATGATTGGTTATTGTAAACAATGAAACTCCTAACGTCTTATCCTCTCTCTATGCATTGTAGGAGGCTTTCCTTTCCACATGTTGTCCTTATATTTA
>DTSY01000146.1 GCA_012965075.1 Gammaproteobacteria bacterium
GTGTTGAGTATCTGAGTAATTTCCCAACCTTTTTCTTTAGCTTTTGATAAGCATTTATCATAATCCAAAGGATCTATTGCAAGAGCTTCTCCGGTTTCAGGGCAAGCCAATAAATAGTTAAAGTTCCGGTAAGCATTACCAGTCCAAATTTGTTCAATCTTCATAGTCAGTCTTCCTTATTCTCTTTCAAGATTCATCGTTCTTATCACAAGAAGGTGGAATATCTAAAGTTGGATTCTTATCAAAAAATCCAACGGGTATTAAATGAAATCCGCAATATTCAACTGGCATAACTGGCCAATCTTCGGGTCTCGGTACATGATTTAAGCCAAAGGTATGCCACATCACCAAGTCACATTCACTTATGTCCCTATCTTTTGAGGTATAAGCTTCTAATCCGGATTGGCCTTCGTGCATGACCGTGTAAGGGCCAGCTGCAGTTTGCTCTTCAGACTCATAAGGAGTAGCCCATAAGTTGTGTTTTGCAAAGGCTGCCCGTTTTGAAACAACGGATTCTGGATGGGACAATAACTTAGGTGTAGCTCCTGGCATAAGTTTGTAAGCTACAGGAATACCTAATGAATTTTCTTTATTTGGATTGACCACTTTCCAGATCCGACTTGATTGCGGCGATACATCCCTTTTAGCTTCACTTTCTCTTTTCAAATGACGCGAAATGGATTGAAATTGAGTCCCATTAGGGTTGTTCTCATTTATTGGAAGTAGTTCTATCTCACTCTCAAATAGTTGATTATTGCCTCCATCCAATTCCCAATCCAAACGGAAACAAAAAAGATGTTGGTGAAGAGGGGCAGCAATATTTTTGGCAACTTTTGGAGCTTGTGAAGGATTATAAGTTTCATCTGTTATGGCTGAAATTCCCATAATCCCTGTTAATTTAACCTCCATTTGTACTGTTCCATCCAAATACAGATACCAAAAAAAGCCGTAGTCGTAGTTTCCTACCGTAAACATAGAACTGATGACTAATCTTCTCGACCTTCTAACTTCATTTGCTCCTCCTTGTCCATCTGTATGTTTCCATTGAATGCCGTAATCTTCTTCATGTAGACAGATGGCTTGTTCGATCTTGGTTACTTCTCCATCCCAGCTAATTTGATTTATATCAAAATAATAGATTTCACCAAGACAGTCACATCCAAGAGTAAGGCTGTTAATGAATCTTCCTAAACTGTATTCACTGCCATCGAAAACATGTTTCCACGAATGCATGGGATCTGAATCACCATATGGGACCACCATGTCAGACAAAGCCGCCCTATAAAGAATTGGCCTGTCATGAAGTGATAACTGATGAAGTACAAGACCTTCGACATCATGAATGGAGATCCTGAACTTCCACCCCTGCCAAGATATTTGGTAACCGTCCACTTCAAAGCTTGAACCTTCTGGTTGGTTGATATCAATCGGCTTTAAACCTTGTCTTAAATTAGGTTGTGAAACCGCATCATATCGGGCATGTTCTGTCGGCATAGGTATAACACCATGATCTTCCACATGCACTACTTCACCCAGAGTTAAATCCACCCAGGCAATAACTCCTTGGATGGGTCTAGCGTAAGCATTATCTTCTAGGCTTTCTTTAAGAAAAGAGATGCATTTAAAAGCCCGATGACCGGATTTTATGGACCCATGTGTAAATCCTCCAGCTGGCCAAGGATCTATCTGAACTAGCTCTAAATCAGTAATGCCGCGCTTCTTAAGAGCTTCTTGATATTCAGCATTTTCCTTGGTGAGCATCATGGCAGTGGCAAAATCACCCATGGCATAAGGAACCTGAGCATTACCAGGTAATCTCTCAAGGCTTACAACTTTTTTTGCAAGAATATCTATTTCTGCACAGAATCCTCCGTCTTGATGAGAATCAATGCCGAGAAGTCTAACGTTTCTAGGAAAAGAAGAACCTTCGTTAAAATTTTGAACAACTGTTTTCTCAGGTTCAACCAATATCGCTGAACTAAAAGTTGAAGTTTTATCGTAACCTTTGTCCGCTTTCAGAATATCTACAGCTGACTTGATTTCTTCTTCATTTAAAGGATCCAGTGGGTGATCAATTTTTAAAGTCATCTCTTTTCCTAAATCTATTTAGTTAATATACCCAATCTTTTAGCTTGATTGATAGCTAATTCTAATACACCAGGAATCATAGAATCATACCCCAACTCTTTTCTATCCTCTGCCCATCGAAGAATCATCAAACTTCTAATTAATAAAAAAAGCTCGATCTTCTCAATTACAGAGTCTGAATCTTCTCTCGTTTCAATGTAACCAGCCACAATTGACTCGTAAGCAGTCTTGTATAGAGGTGAAGAGAGTAATTCCGGATCCCAGAGGGCATGAGCTAGATCACAAGCATGCCAGCCAAATCCTGAATCATCAAAATCTATCACTGTTAAAGAATCGTCAAAACTTAAAATATTATCTAAATGGAGATCAGCATGAATCATGCTGAATTCATTATCCTTGGGTAGATCTTTCAGACTCTGGTAGATGTTATTTCTAACTTTTAAAAGGTCATTTCTTTGTTTAGAGGTTGCCTTTTCTATTTCCCAGAATCTTCCCCAAAAAGGCTTTTCCCCCATAAGCCCTTCTTCATCCCACGAATGCCTAGAGAAAGAAGTAGGTTTTTTAAAATTTACAGAGAAGTTGTGCATTTGGGCTATTATTTCTCCAAGTTGTTTATAAGATTTTGAGATAAGCTCTTCACTATAATCCTTCTTTATTTTATCTTTTAAACGAACCCCTGGTATCCACTTAACTAAGCCAACATGAAGAATTTCTTTAGAGTCCTTTATTTTTACTTCGGCATAAGCTTCATTTTCAATTGTGTTTAAAGCTTCTGGCACATGAACTCCATTGTCTTTTAAAAAAGAGGTCCATAAATGCTCTGATTTAAGGGAATCTAAGTCGTGATAACCGGGTCGATGAATTCTCAGTGCAAATAAGTTTTGATTAGAATCCTCAACTTGATAGACGGTATTTTCGCTCTGAAAATAGAAAGATAAATTTTTGCATTCAATATCCCAAAACTTTATTGCATCTTGAGCTACCTGAAGAAGAGTTTCTTGATTACTAGACATTAACTGACTTCTTTGAACGATGCTCTTAACTCCTCTAACAAGAAATCCGCATGACTAGAATCAAAAACTAGAGGTGGTCTTAATTTTAAGACATTTCTGTATTGGCCAGCATTGGAAATAAGAACGCCCTTACCTTTTAAAATTTCGACTATTTCTATCGCTTTTTCCCTATCAGGATTTTTATCCTCTTTGTTATCTACTATGTCTAATCCTATAAAAAGACCTGGTCCTCTTATGTCTCCTAGATAATCAAAATCATCTTTTATTTTTAGTAATTCAGCTTTTAGATACCCTCCTATCTTTTCTGCATTCTCGATAAGGCCTTCATCTTGAATGATATCTATAACTGTTCCACCCACAGCTGCTTGCAGAGGTGTTGCTGCCGTGGTATTAAAGTAGAAAGCTTTTTCATGAAAACTATCCGATATTTCCTCAGTAGTAACGACTCCACTTACGGGTAATCCTGACCCCATCGGCTTACCCATGACGGCTATATCTGGGCTTACATTTGATAATTCATAGCCCCACCAAGTCCCAGTTCTACCGAACCCTGCTTGGACTTCATCTAAAATTACCACTCCGCCTGAATCTCTTACTAGTTTTGATACCTTGGATAAATAATCTTTGGGGAAGTCTGGCAAACCTTCATTAGCAAAAATTGAACAAAAAATTAGTCCGGCAAATTTAATTCCGTCTTGGTTGAAGCCTTCAATCTGTTTTTCTACTTCTTTTATATAAAGCGCACACAAGTCCTCTTCGAGTAGACCATCTTTAATTGGCCGATAAGATTCTGGATAAGTCACCCTCCTAAACTCAGGTTCAAAAGGTCCAATTGTCATTCTAAAGGTTTCATGACTATTTCCGTGATAGGTTGCATTTGAACAAATGATGCCTTGTCCACCGGTGTATATCCTCGCCATCTTTATTGCAACTTCTACCGCTTCTGTACCACTGCATGCCATTTGTAATTTTGATAGGTTGTCTGAATGAAGGGAGGTTAGCTTTTCAGAATAATCAACCACCACATCGCTCACGTAACGACTATGTACATTTAATTTCGATGCTTGATCAGTTAAAGAAGCAATTATTCTTGGATGACAATGCCCAGCTACAGGCACATTGTTGTAAACATCCAAATATTTCTTTCCTGATTTATCGTAAAGCCAAACGCCTTCACCTGATTCAAGGTTGATAGGTTCCTTATAAAAAAGAGGACTATCTCCCATAAATTGACTTCTTTTATTTGGGGTTTTGCTCATTTGAAAAAATTAATTTTATATTAGTTAGGAAATTTTACCTTTGCAATAACAGGAAAGTGGTCGGAGACCCCATCCATAGAAATAGCATCAAAACCTTTTGGTCTACCTGAGTCCTTAAGAGCATTAGTTTCATTTATCAGAACTCCTATAGAATTATCTGTAAAACTTATTTCTCTTCCTTTTGAGGCCAAGATAACATCTAAGAAAGACCAGTCGTCTTTGGGTTCGTAATAATAAGTCCCCCTGCACTCTTCGCAACCTTCTCGATGAGAAACTTGCCAAATATCTGATTGTTGTTGAAAAGTGTTCAACTCCAATTCTTCTTCAGAGGTTACGTTAAAGTCGCCCATTGCTACTGCAGGGTCATTGTGGGATTTAAGTAAACTTTCTAAAGAATTAAAAGCATCCTTTCTCATAACTGAATCAAGAAAAGGTGCAGGAAAATGTACACTGTAAACTCTTAGTATTTTTCCGGATAATTCTATTTGAGCTTCAAGAATGGGCCTGGTGTCTTTAGTTGAAAAACCAGGTGAAAATTTAATGAAATGAAGCTTAGATTGCTTAATAGGGAATTTTGAAATAATTGCGCTATCTATCCCGCGATAATCTTTACCTTCCAATAAGACAAAGTCTAAATAGCCAAAAGGTTCCAGTGCCTTAAATAAATCTTTTAGAACACTTATGTTTTCAATTTCTTGAAAAGCCACGATATCTGCACCATCAGATTCATAAGAAGAGACTACTTTAGCTATATTTAATATTTTATTAGTCTTTGCTACCTCGTTCCAATCTAAATAAAGACATTCATCCCTCCATTTTTTTACTTCAATTCCTCTGCAATGACCCTTGTGATAAGCATTCTTCTTAAAGGAAGCGGGAAGAAATGCTTTATCGTCTTTTCCCATATCATCTTTGGTATCGAAGAGATTCTCTACGTTGTAGGTCATTAAAGATATTTCTGTGGCTGATATTGGTAAAACAAAGAATAAGCTAAGAAAAAAAATAAATGCTATGGATTTAGTTTTCATAATATTCTTGATGAGTAGCCCAGGCTATTTTTTGTAAATTTAGCGCAATATTTGTATCCAGATCAAACGTGTAAGAGTTGCCTACAGGCGAAGTTTGAAAAACCGAAGCATACATCACGCAGGCAGAAAGATATGTCCCAGCTTTGCTGGGATGCCTTTTATCTGAAGTGTATAAATCAATTTCAGGATGAACTTTCGTTGAATTTGCATAAGCTAACCCGACAGGCATTACTAAAACATTATTTTTGTTTCCAGCAACTGTATATTCTCTTGCCAATAGACTGGTCATCTCAGGTTTATCTTTGTAAGCCCAAGTCATCATTAGCGCAGGTTCTATTCCATTTTTCTTTAAAAGATTACTGTGCTTCTCCACGTAATCATGAAACAAATCTTTCCTTTCAGGATGAATGGGGCATTGACTGCAATCTTGCATAATAGCCATGTCAAAGCCAGTGAAGTCGTAATTGCTTA
>DTSY01000147.1 GCA_012965075.1 Gammaproteobacteria bacterium
GGTGATAAAAGGATCATTGTAGATACTTGTATTGGGAACGATAAACAAAGAAATATCCCCACATGGAGCAACTTACAAACAAATTTTTTAAATGACTTAGAAGAAGCTGGTTATCCAAAAGAATCGATCGACTTAGTTATGTGCACGCATCTGCATGTGGACCATGTAGGTTGGAATACGATGTTAGTGGATGGTGAGTGGATTCCAACCTTTCCAAATGCGCGTTATTTAATAGCTGAAAAAGAATGGACATACTGGAATGACAATGAAAATGAGGACTTGTATGGTCCTGTAATTTCCGATTCAGTCCGGCCAGTTGTAGATGCTGGAATGGTTGATTTTGTAGATGATCATTTTAGGTTATGTAACGAAGTGAGCTTGAGCCCTACACCCGGTCATACTCCTGGGCATGTGAGTGTTCTTATTAACAGCAAAAAAAAGAGGGCTTTGATTACAGGTGACTTCATTCACCACCCAGTACAAATGACAAATACAGATTGGTGTAGCCCAGCTGATTATGATAAAAAGCAAGCGCAACAGACTAGAGAAACTTTACTGAAAAAGTATGTTAATCAAGATATCTTGATTATTGGAACCCATTTTTCAACACCAACTGCAGGTCACATAAAATTCCTTGACGGAGGTGGATATTGGCTAGATACCAATAACGCTAAATAAAAAGGAGGGGACTAATAAAAAAATTTTTTAATCTGTAAGCTCCACTACTTTTTCCGTTAAAAATTTATTTTCCTTCATCTCTAGAACCCTAAATCGAAATCTTTTTAATTAATATAGCTTGGTCTCCTCTATGAACTGGAGAAAATATACCTGACCTGTCTTTATATAATTCATCTAAGTGTGGTGGTAGTTTGGTGCTTATATCCATCAGGTAAGCACTTACTTCAGATTTATTTGCATCAAAATTTAATTTTAATTCAACTTCCTTGTTATATATACCGTTCAAATAAATTACATAATAACCCTCATAAAGTCCCCAACTACTTAACACAGGCTTCATTTTTACTGATCCCAAGTAAAAAGAGGTTAGGCCTGAATCCTTTGGTAATAACAAAACTATTCTGCTTGCTGATCTGTTGCTATTCAGTTTAAGTTTTACCAATTTATTTTCACCTAGCTCTATTTGCTTTTCTAGTGAAGGCCCTTGCCATTCACTAGAAGCACTTTGAGTCCAGTTCTCAGATAAATATTCTCCTGAGAACGGGACCAATGCTTTCGCTTTCTCTTCATTAATATAGGAAACTAAAGGTTCAATTAAGGACTCTTGGCTTGATAATTGAACATAGGAATTACCAGCATCTAGATCTTCATAGAAGTAAATGTTTACATGCTGAGGTCTATCCTCTGTGTAAAGATTCGTATAACTACCTATCAGCAAAGCAGAAATAGTAACTAAGCCAATACAAAGGTTAATCAACTTAATCTTAAGAGAAAACAGTAAAGGGGATATTATGAGGGCGTATAGCCCTACTAAAGGCAATACAGCTCCAATTAATTTATAACCCTGGCTTTGCTCTAGGGAAAATATAAGCCCCAACGTCATTGGCACTGACATGACTAAGGTTAATAAGAAAAGAATCTGCTTATTATCCTCTTTAACAAAAGAAGAAATAAGCAAAAGAAAACCTGCAAATATGACTGGAAGAATAAAAGTATTAGCAGCATCAGGGAGATAAATAGTTATAAGGAAAGTTAGAATTAACCAAAACAACCAAGCTCCAAATAGCATTTCAATTTGGTTAACAAACTTTCTGGCTATAGAGACTCCAATCAATCCTCCTAAAGCTGTTGAGCTAATCAGTAAGATACGATATGGCCACTCTATACCTGGCCAACTTATAACCTTACCTGATAAAAAAGATAATAAGTAAAATGCTATAAAACCTGACAATACTGTGGTTGATACAATTATTGGAGACATTAAAATTCCCACTGCAGATTTCTTTACGCTGACCTTAGATTTAAAGATAGCTAGCATTAGTAGCAGGGTGGCTAAAAGCGAAAAAATTAAACTATAGCTTGTTTTCCATTGGGTCCAAAAACCATATATCTCACCTCCGTAAATAAATTCATCTCCCATGTCATCCCAATCAACGGATGCCAAATTCTTTGACAAAGGCAGGATATTTTCTCCATGGTGTTGGATGGTTCTTAGATCAATGTTGTCCACCGTGTCATTTGGGGTATGGTAATGGTTCCTTTCGCCAGCAAAAGCAAAATCTATACCGGCTATATTGGACCTGTTTACAACACTAAAATCCGTGTCATTTGGCATCCTTTTAAAAATTTCTTTAACGAAAGAAAAGCCATAAGGTCTTGCAGTTTCATGTACATAACTTTTGATTAATAATTCATTTTTTTTAGAAGTTCTCAAGACCATGCTGCTTCCAGAAGATCCACTGCCTTCAATATTCAAAACAATACCTATTTCTTTTGCTAGAGGATGTTGGTTAAAGAAAGCTTCTGCTCCTACAAGACCAATTTCTTCAGCATCTGTGAGGATTATCATGATTGGATGTTTGAATGGAGCTTCTAACTTTAAGGCTCTAGCGGCTTCAAGTATTGCAACCACCCCAGCTCCATCATCTCCTGCTCCAGGGGCCATCGGTACTGAATCATAATGGGCCATAAGTGCTAAGTAAGGAGACTTTGTTTCTCCTGGGATTATAGCTATTAGGTTTTCTACTTCAGCACAACTTGCAAACCTTGTAGCACAAGCCCAAGTCTTCTGTTCTTGGTGCTGTATTCCAAGCTTATCCAATTCGTCTTTTAATCTCTCTTTAATAGTTCTATTCAGATCAGAACCAACAGGATGCGGCTTATTCTCTATAAGAAGAGATTTTAAAATGTTGTGAGCTCTAATAGCCGAGAACTCATTCTCTGGTGTATCTAGTCCTTTTGGGCTTGGGGGCTGTGTAGTGAAGTGTTGTAAAGAGAATAGAGCAAAGGTCAGAAAGATAGCTAATGCTGATAGGTAATTCTTATGTACCATATAATATGATGTGGATTGTATAGATAAATTTGCTTTAGAAGTAGCTCTTAAGGAAAGTAAACTATTGCAGTAACCGTTTCCAATTTTTTACTAGAAGCTCCACCACTTTGATGAAAGAAATAACTAAAAAGGGAATAATTAATCCAATCACATTGCTAATTCTTATGTCTATAGCAATGCCAGTGGCCTTCAATGTCTGGTCCGCAATGTTAAACAACTTTGTAGTAGAAAAAGCTGCTTTTACTGGCGTGGAGATTGGTATTCTACAAAGTCTTAGGGAGGTTCCAGGGTTTTTATCTTTTACCGCTGTTTTTGTCATTCTTATTATTAGAGAACAGATATTTGCAGTTTTTGCTCTGGCTCTATTGGGGCTAGGGGTCTCTATGACTGGATTCTTTCCTTCTGCTTATGGTTTGTATTTCACAACTATTGTTATGAGTACTGGTTTTCATTATTTCGAAGCCGTAAAGCAGTCCTTGAGCTTGCAATGGTTATCAAAAGAGGAAGCTCCAAAGATTTTAGGAAAACTTATAGCCGTTGGTTCTCTAACTTCTTTATTGATCTATGGATCTCTGTGGATCTTATTGGAAGTTTTTGAAATACCTTATTTTGTTAATTTTGTTATAGCGGGTGGTATTTGTATTGTGTTGGCTTTTGTGATGTTCATAGGGTTCCCAGTGTTTCCTTCTAAAATACCGCAAAACAAGAACTTAGTACTTAGGAAACGCTATTGGCTATTTTACGTACTCACTTTTTTATCTGGTGCCAGAAGACAAATATTTGTGGTTTTTGCAGCTTTTCTGATGGTTGAAAAGTTTGGTTATAGTGCTGCAGAAGTTACTTTACTCTTTCTAATTAATTATGCATTCAATTGGAGTTTTGCTGAAAGAATTGGCGAGCTTATTGGTAGGTTTGGTGAAAGAAGAGCACTAACGTTTGAATATATTGGCCTAATAATTGTTTTTATAGCTTACGGTCTTGTTCAGAACGCCACGTTAGCTGCCTTTCTTTATATTTTAGATCATATGTTCTTTGCCATGGCTATTGCAATTAGTACTTATTTTCAAAAGATAGCTGATCCACGAGACATCGCTAGCAGTGCAGGAGTTTCTTTTACTATCAATCATATAGCTGCTGTAGTTATTCCTGCAGCCTTAGGATTAATATGGATATGGTCACACACTTTGGTGTTTTACATTGGAGCTTTATTTGCTTTGTTTTCTTTAATTGCGGCCCAATATATTCCTAAAGTTCCTTCGCCGGGTCATGAAACTATACTTTTTGATACAAAGAATACATAACTTAAGGAGCTGTTATGAAAAATTTTTTAAAACTAGTTGTTATCTTAATAAGTGTTGCGATTGTTTATGGGGTGTTAATGTTTGGTTTATCTGAATTAGGTGGTGAGGTAGCGACACTAGTTAGACCAGAAGCTGACGGAAGTAATAAGAATATTAGAGTCTGGATAGTAGATGCAGATAATAAATCATGGATTGAACATGGCGATAGTGAGTCTTACTGGATAAAACAATTAAGTAATAATTCAGAGCTTTTGATTATCAGAGAAGGAGAAGAAAAAAAATACATAGCTTTTGCTGATAGGGATTCACACGATCTTTATCATAATTTGAGAAGAGAAAAGTATGGATTCTCGGACAAGATGTTAGATATCCTTGCCTTTGGTGCGACAAGTAAAGAGAACTGTGAGAGTATTCCAGTCAGGCTTGAGTAAATTTGAAAAAGTTATTTAAAGGATTTCTATATTCTTTCGGACTGCTACTAATAGTAGGAGTATTTTATTTAGGAAATTTACTCTTATTTAAACCTTTTTCTTTAGATCATTATCTAGCCAAAGAACTTATATTAGAAATGATAGATTCGCCTGAATCCTTAACTTACCTGGGAGTGGTCGATAGGTTCAATTGGTTAACAAATCATCAATCAAAAATCTCTATAACTGGACTGAGTGATATGGAAGAAGATCTTGCTGATGCCAAGAAATTAAAAGCACTCCTACTTTCTTATAAAAATGAATCTTTATCGGAGCAGCAAAAAATAACTAAAGAAATAGCTGTTTTTGATGCTTCTAATTTTATAAAAGAAACAGAAGAATTTCCTTTTCATAACTACCCACTGAATCAGATAGGAGGTATTCATTTAAACGCTGTTGAATTTATGACAGATGTTCATCCAATTAGGAACGTTAAGGAAGCTGAAGCTTACATAGATAGACTTAATTTATTCGATGATTCTTTTGAGGCAACTCTAGAAATACTAAATGCGCAGAAGAAAGCAGGCATTTTCCCTCCAAAATTTGTTTTTGATCACCTTATTCGTCAATTAGAAGAATTTCTTAACTTTAAAGAAAATGAAAATCCACTAAGAAGTGTGTTTTTAAGAAAAATAGAAGATTTAAATTTAGATTCTGAGGTTTCAGGTGATTTAATTTCAAAACTGGATAATTCAATAGAGAATAGTGTTACTCCAGGCTTTAAACTCCTGTATGACTTCGTTAAAGAAACCAGAAAAAAAGCTAACCAATATCATGGGGTTTGGTCCTTACCCAACGGAGATGAATTTTATGCTCTAAGACTGAAGGTTTACACCACCACAGATTATTCCGCAGAGGATATACACAATATCGGACTTTCAGAAGTTGAGAGAATCACGAAACGTATGCAAGAAATAGCTTTTGATTTGGGCTACGGAGACCAAGTCAAAGTCGGGCAACTGATGAATTCACTCAATGAAGACAGTAACTTTTTGTATTCAGACACGCCAGACAGGAAAGAGAGAGTTGTGGCGGATTACAATTCCATTGTCGAAGAGACTTGGAACATATCAGAACTTTATTTTCATAATATGCCAAAATCTAGGGTCGAAGTAAGAGCTGTTCCTGAATACTCGGAACAGAATCAAGCTGGAGGCTACTATATGTCTCCTGCTTTGGATGGAAGCCGCCCAGGTGTTTTTTATGCCAATCTTTATGACATTAAACAAACTCCAACCTACAGCATGAGAACTTTAGCTTTTCATGAGGCTATTCCCGGTCATCACCTTCAAGTTGCTCTAAATCTTGAAAATGAAAGTCTTTCTTTGTATAGAAGATTCGGCTATGGCACTTCAGCTTTCAGTGAAGGATGGGCCCTATACGCAGAAAGATTGGCTTTAGAAGCTGGATTAGCTGAAGATCCTTATGATGAATTGGGGGTCCTGCAGAGTGAATTATTTAGAGCAGTTAGGCTGGTTGTAGATACTGGCATTCACTATAAGCGTTGGTCCAGAGAAGAAGCCATGGCTTATATGAAGAATGTTACCGGCATGTCGGACACTGAAGTAAGGGTTGAGATAGAAAGGTACATAGTTTGGCCGGGGCAAGCTTGTAGTTACAAAGTGGGCATGCTTAAAATCCTAGAACTTAGAGAAAAGGCAAAAGAGAAATTAGGAGAAGATTTTAATATTAAAGATTTTCACTCTGTAATTTTAGAACAAGGACAGCCACCCCTATTTATCGTAGAAGATCTTGTAAATCTTATGTTAGATAACTGAGGAATCAAAATGACATATGCACATAGAAAAGATATTTATGATGCTGACACGCACATGATGGAAAGACCAGATTGGATAGTTGAATTTGCAGATAAAGAAATAAAGAATCAATTGGAGCCCTTCGTTGAAGGGGATAAAGGAACGTTAACGAGAATTGATAAAGCTATCTCAAATTTTAATGAACGCAATTCCTCTCAAACAGTTTTGAATAAGGCAAAAGAAGAATTTATGGGTTGGAATCATAAAGGCTGGGACGGCTTAGGAGCTTTTGATTCAAAAGAAAGAAAATTAGCAAATGATCTTTTGGGCTTTAAAGGGCATATAGTTTTTCCCACTAGTGCTTTCGACCAGGTAATTGCAGCTAAAAGTGATGCAGTAGTTATGGGTGGTATCAACGCTTTAAATAGAGGAATGGCAGCTTTCTGTTCAGGCGATTCAAGAATGCATGGGGCTGCGTATATACCTTTTCAATTTGGAGCTGAAATTGCGCTAGAGTATTTACAAGAAGCCATAAAAAACGATTTTTCTGTAATTCTGATTGATACAATTCCCCCTACTGGCGGAAAGTCTTTTACACATTCAGATTACGATATTGTTTGGAAAGAAATTGAAGACTTTGATATGGCTATCACTTTACACGTTGGTGTAGATGGAAGTTGGGATCCAGTACCTTTGCCTTTTTATAATAATGGGGGTTCTGTACCTGAACATAAAGAGGGCGATGCCCCAAGAGATGCTCTTGCATATATGGGTATTGCTTATAACGCTGAAATTTTTTTGGCAGCAATGATTTTTGATGGGGTATTCAATCGCTTTCCAAAATTGAGAGTAGGTGTTGTTGAGCTTAGTGCTTCTTGGATAATCTCATGGATGAAACATTTAGATCAATCTTATAGAGCATTTAGGAGGTTGCAGGATCTATCCCATGTAAAATTACTTCCCTCCGAGTATGTTCAAAAACACATTAAGGTTACCCCCTTTCCGGGAGAGGATATAGGCTGGTTACTTACTAGTGGGGCAGAAGATCTACTCATGTTTGCTTCTGATTACCCCCATCATGAAGGAACTGATGATCCTATAGGAAGATATGAGAAGACCTTAGGACAAGTTGATGAAATAAAGAAAAAGAAGTTTTACTCCGAAAATTTTAAATCTTTCCTTGGCAGCCATTTATGAAAATAGCTTCAGATCTTTAGGGACCCAAAACTTCTTCTCCTGTTAATCAGAGGTTAAGATAAAGAGCAAGTTATGTTTTATTCAGGAATAATTATTTTTTTTGGAATCCATTTAGTTCCATTAATTGGGAAATTAAAGTTTTTTTTAAAAGATAAATTGGGTGAAGGCCCTTATATGGGGCTATTCTCTGTAGTTGCCCTAGCAGGAATTCTGTTAATAATATTTGGCTACGAGAGCAAGTCTAACCTTCTGTATTCAATTAATGGGAAAGCTTATATCTATGCAAAATACATTATGTTTTTTTCACTTACTTTATTTATTGCGGCCAACATGCCGACTTATATAAAAAAGTACACTAAACATCCTATGTCTTTAGGTATAGCAATCTGGACTGTTTTACATTTAATGACCAATCCAGATACTACCTCTGTTATTTTGTTCGGATCTTTTTTAGCTTATTCCTCTATCTCTGTGATAGTAGCAGAACTCAGAAACTCAGAATCTAAAGAAGTTATCCCGAAAATTCATTACGATTTGTTATCCCTTGTTTTAGGCGCTTTATTTACTTTTCTTGCATTTAATTTTCACGAGTACTTGTCTGGGGTTAGTCTCAGCTAAAAAACTAATCCTTTTAGACCTACTTGATTAACTTTAATATGGGGTTTAAATGATTCGTCTATTTCATAAGTATTTGAGTTTAGTAATATCTATCCAATTATTGCTATGGACCATCTCAGGCATATATTTCGCCTTTAACAAAATTGAACTGGTAAGAGGGGAGCAGTATTTAATTGAGCAAAACCCTTCAAAACTAAATCTTAAAGAAGTCGAAAGTAGTTTTTCTGCCAAAAATGTAAATTTTGTAAGAAGACTGGATGAATGGATTATTAAAGTGGAGACGGATTCAGGCTTTAGCTACACAGACCTTCAAGGTCAAAACCTGGATGAGCTGAACGCAGAGGAGGTGAAGGAAGTAGTTAGACAAAGCACTAATTTGATACCTTTAATGGCTCAACGAATTGATAAGCCAGAGATAAGAGCTGAATTTAGAGGGAGAAATTTACCTATATTTAAGGTTGCTACTTCAACAACAGATAACATTAATGTTTATGTAGATGCCTTTACTGGTGAAGTTACTGCCATCAGATCAGATTCTTGGCGTATTTGGGATTTCCTCTGGGGAGCGCATATTATTGATTATTCTGAACGAGAAAATATCAATAACTTTCTGATTAAGATTTTGTCGATTTTAGCCCTTATAAGTTCTCTATCAGGCATAGTCCTATTTTTTAAAACATTTAAGTTCAAAAAATAGATTAAATGGCCTATGAAAAATCAAAGGGCTTTAATAACTTTGATTTTGCTGCTGTTATGCATTCCTATTAAAACAGAAACAGAAGAAGTTTTTATCGAAGAAAAAGTCGTTCTTCCTAATGATATGGGTAAGGTATATGGCTCTCTTCTAGTACCAAATATTACCAGTGAGACCGTGGCTCTAATTATTTCTGGTTCAGGACCAACTGATAGGGATGGAAACCAACCAACTCTCAAAAACAATTCTTTAAAACAACTAGCACATACTTTATACCAGTCTGACATTGCCTCACTAAGATACGATAAAAGAGCAATTGCAGAAAGTAAGATAAAGGATTTTAACGAAGCAGATCTTTTATTTGAACATTATGTGGAGGATGCTTCTTCTTGGATTCAGTGGCTTAAAGAATCTTCCAGATTTAAACAAATTGTTGTCATTGGTCACAGTGAAGGCTCTCTAATCGGTATGATTGCAGCTCAAAGGTCAGGAGCTGATAAATTCATCTCTCTGGCTGGACCTGGTAAATCAGCTGACAGATTACTTAAAGAACAACTTGCTAAGCAAACAGGGGTGTCTTATTTTGCCGATCCATTAATAGATGATTTGGTACAGGGCAAGCAAGTAAAACCTCCTTTTTTTTTAAAGTCTCTCTTTAGGCCCTCAGTGCAGCCATATCTAATTTCTTGGTTTAAATATGATCCTTCAAAGGAAATGGCAAAACTCGATATTGATTGTTTGATAATTCAAGGAAATACGGACTTACAGGTTAGTGTTGAAGATGCAAACTTGCTGTTAAGTTCAAATAAGAAAGCTTCAATAAGAATCATTGATGGGATGAATCATATTTTAAAAAATACTTCTGAAAAGAGAAAAGAAAACCTTAGTTCCTATAATGATCCAAGCCTCCCTCTAAACAAAGAGCTAACAGAACAAATAACAATATTTATAAACAAATAATCTAAATACAACTAATAAAGATTAACTGAAGGGATAAAATGATTTATTTAATAATCTTATTAGCGATTTGGGAGGTTTACTGGACATATACTGCTTGCTGGTTAGCCGCTAAGAGAGGAGATAAGGCATGGTTTCTTTTCTTTATTATTATCTCTTTGTTTGGAATTCCCGAAATTCTCTATGTCAGAAAATATCAGGATTCTTTGAAACTAGAAGATAAAGACTGAGAATAAAAAACTAGTCTTATTTGGCTTAATGGATTTTAAACTTTTAAGCAGAAGAGCTAGGTCTTGCTTTAACTCTTTCAAACCAAGCAACGAGATTTGTGCAATCTTCACTTATAGCTTGTCCAACTGTTGCTCCAAAGTTCAGAAAGCAAAATAACATAACATCTGCTAGGCTAAATCGATCTCCACAGATAAATTCTTTGCCTTCCATTTGTTCATTTAGCCAAGAACATTTTTCTTGAGCAATGGACTTAAATCCATCTGCGGCGTCAGGAAACGTTTGCATACGAGTTTTAAATAACTCAAGTCCTTCTGCATAACGAAATCCTGTTGTCATCGGTTCAACTATTTGAAGATCTATTCTTCTAGTCCACATTCTTGTTTCAGCACGTTCTTCAGGTGTTTTGCCCATTAAATCAGTGCCTCCATTCTTTTCATCTAGATATTCGCAAATCGCTGTGATCTCTGCTAAGAAGGACCCATCATCGAGCTCAAGGGCGGGCATCTGCCCTGAGGGATTCCGCTTTAAGTGTTCTTCTTGACGGTTTTCACCTGCCATAAGATCAACTTCAATAATTTCTAATTCTTGACCTAGTTCCGCTAAGAACATTCTTACAACTTGGGGGTTTGGACCTATTGAATTATAGAGTTTCATATTATTTCCTTAAGGGTTATTAATCTTTAAACTTTTCATAAAAGTTTGTTTAAGTGATGATTTTAAATTATCTTTGTATTTTAAAGAATCTTTTTAAGAAGAAAATGGCAGAAATTAATATTGGCAGTGAAGAATGGCTAAATCTAGTAAAGGAAGAAATTGTAGAACCTGATAGGCCAATAATTGACCCTCATCATCACCTATGGAATGACAGGGGGAGCACCTACCTTGTTGAAGATCTGAAATCTGATACTGGATCAGGTCACAACGTTGTAAAGACTGTCTTTATGGAGTGCGGATGGGCTTACAAGCAGGATGGTCCAAAACACTTGAAGGTAGTTGGTGAAACAGAGGCGGTGGTTGAGCAAGTCAAAGAAAGTAAGAAAACCGGAGGTGCTTTCATTGCTGGAATTGTTTCAAGAGCTGATTTGACTTTAGGAGAAGAAGTAATTGAAGTATTAGAAGCTCATCAAAATGCTTCAGATGGGCTATTTAGAGGGATAAGACATGCTGGAGCTCGGGCAGAACATCCCGAAGTTTTGAGCATTCCTGGAAGGGCTCCGGAAGGTCTATTTCAAGATACAAATTTTCTTACTGGTCTAAGGGTATTAGGGAAGAATAGCTTCACCTACGATACTTGGCATTATCACTATCAAAATAGTGAATTTGCAGAAATGGTAAGGAAGGTTCCTGATACCCAAATTATTTTAGATCATTTTGGCACTCCTTTAGGCGTGGGACCTTACGCAGATAAAAGAGAAGAAATCTTTATCCAGTGGAAAGAGGATATTAAAGAAATTTCCAAGTCGGAGAATGTTTATATCAAGATAGGGGGAATGGCTATGCCTGATAATGGCTTTGGTTGGAATACCAGGGAGAAACCAGCTAACTCAGATGAGTTTGTAGAAGCTCAAAGACGATATTACTTACATGCTATAGAGTGTTTTGGACCTGAAAGATGCATGATGGAAAGTAATTTCCCTGTAGACAGAATGTCTCTTTCTTATCATGTACTATATAACGGCTTAAAAAAAATTGTTTCTGACTTCTCAGAGCATGAAAAACACCAAATGTTTTATGGAACAACAGAAAAAGTTTATAGAGTTTAGCTAATTAAAGATTATGGAAACTGAATTAAAACCACTGGAATACCCACCTCTAACAGATGACTTAGAAGAAGCAAAGAAACATCTGAATAAGTATGGAGTCTGCATTATCAAAGACGCTTTTTCCAAAGAAGAAGTTGATCTTATGGATAACAGACTTAAAGAGCAATTTGCTGGAGAAGAAAAATACAAAGTTGGCTCTAAATCACGGGGCGATGAAGGTTTTGGAGCAAAAAGTCCAGATGAAGAAAAGGTTAGTAGACTGGTATGGAATTTAATAAACAAGGGTGATTGCTTCATTCCACTTATTAACCACCCTAAAATATATCCTTTAATAGAACATATTATTGGAGACAAGGTGATTTTATGTTCTATGGGGGCCCACATGAATGGTAGTGGAAATGAAAAAATGCCATTACATCAAGATCAATGGCCTTTGGTGCCTCATCCTTTGGAATTCCCTGTGATGGCTAATACCATGGTTCTGGTGTCTGATAATTCTCCAGAAAATGGAGGTACTCGCCTAATTCCAGGCTCTCATAAATGGCCAAAAATAGATTATAAGGTTGCCAACTCTTCTAAATACCAAGAGATGGCAAAATCGATAACAGCACCTAAAGGCTCAGCTATAGTTTGGGAAGGTAGGGTCTGGCATGGAAATGGTTTAAACCGTTCAGGAGAACTCAGGAGTAATATTTCTATAGCTTATTTGCAGTCATGGATTAGACCCCAAGAGAATTCCCAATATAGTGTCAGGGAAGAGGTAATGGCTAAGTTAAGCGACAAACAGAAGGAAGTTTTAGGATTTGTTCCATTTGGAACTTTAGGAGGTCACGACGGCTCCAGTGTTTCTCCAGCTAAATTTGATCGGAATCGAGAATCTATTGGTATTCTCGAAGGTTAAGAAAACTTTAATTTAATTGGTTTAAAAAAAGGGGAAGAGTATGGCTTCAAGACTTGAAGGAAAGGTAGCTTTAATCACAGGAGGAACAAGTGGAATTGGAGCAGATACCGCTAGATTATTTTCTGAGGAGGGAGCCAAAGTTGTAATTGTAGGCAGATCAGAAGAGAAAGGTGCCAATCTTGCTGATGAGTTAGGTGAAAATGTAGTTTTCAAAAAAGCTGATATAACTATCGAAAAAGACATATCAGATTCTGTTAACTTTACCGTTGAATCTTTTGGCCAAATGGACATTTTATTTAATAACGCAGGTTATGGAACGGCCGATAATGTGGCCGAAATTACTCAGGAACAAATAGATTATGGCTTAGGACTGCTCTCAAGCGTAATTTTGGGAATCAAATATGCAGTTGAACCAATGAAAAGAATGGGAGGAGGTTGCATAATCAATAACTCAAGTGTGGCCGCTCATGTATACGGTCAAGGTTCACCTCTTTATTCTGCATTGAAATCAGCAGTTTCTCATTACACTAGGATGGCTGGAGTCAGCTTAGGACCATTTAACATCCGCGTTAATGCTATTTCGCCTGGAGCAATTGCGACACCTATATTTTGGGGGGGATCTCAAAGGGCTAATACCCTTTCAGAAGAAGAAAATGAAAGAAAGATGGAAAAGTTAAAAGGAAATCTGGCAAAAGCTGTTCCTTTAGGAAAAACAGGTTTAGCTGAGGATATTTCTGAAGCCGCTTTATATCTAGCAAGTGATGCAGGTAAATTTGTAACCTGTCATGATTTAGTGGTTGATGGAGGAAGGTCTGTGGCTTACAACGAGCCCCAACATAAAGAAGGCCAATGAAAAAAATACTTATTGCCAATAGAGGTGAAATAGCTATCCGTATAGCAAAGTCTTCAAAAGACTTAGGCTTAAAGGTCGTAGGAATATACTCAGAGGATGATATTGACTCCTTGCATATTTCAAAAATGGATGAGAGTTTTCAACTTAAGGGCAAAGGAGCTCAGGCTTATTTAGACATTAAAGATATTGTTTCTATAGCCATAAATAACCAAATTGATCTGGTACATCCAGGCTATGGTTTTCTTAGTGAAAACCCAAATTTTGCTAAACAAGTAAGAGCGGCTGGTATTACTTTTATTGGACCTGAAGAAAAAACTTTGAGATTATTTGGAGACAAGGTTCATTCAAAAAAGTTAGCTGAAGATAATAAGATTCCAATTATCAGGGGAACGTCTGGAAAAATTTCTTTTAAAGAAGCTGAAAAGTTTTATAAAACATTAAGTAAAAAGGCTTCGTTGATGATCAAAGCTGTCGCTGGTGGAGGCGGCCGGGGCATGAGGCTAGTTAAGACTCAAGAGCATCTCAAAGATTCTATTGAACGCGCTTCCTCCGAAGCAAAAATCTCTTTTGGTTCAGGGTCTTTGTTTATAGAGGAATATTTATCTAAAAGACGACATATAGAAGTACAAATCATTGGCGACGGGACTGGCTCAATAACGCATTTTGGCGAACGGGAATGTTCAATTCAAAGAAGACATCAAAAAATTATAGAAATGGCCCCGAGTCCCAGCTTAAAGCCTGAATTAAGAAACAATATTACTGCTGCTGCCGTAAAGTTAGCAGAATTAACAAAATACAAAGGTTTGGGAACTTTTGAGTTTTTGACTAATGATTCAGGAAAAGATTTTAGATTTATCGAAGCCAATGCAAGATTACAAGTTGAGCACACTGTTACTGAAGCAATTTATGGAATAGATCTTGTGAAATACCAAATACAAATTGCTTTGGGAAAAACCCTTAAACAACTAAAAATAACTCAAGCTGATGTGCCTCAACCTAAGGGCTTTTCTATTCAAACTAGAGTTAACATGGAAGTAATGGATAAAAATGGCAATACAAAGCCCTCAGGTGGGGTTTTTGAAAGATTTGATTTGCCATTTGGACCTGGAGTAAGAATTGATACTTACGGTTACACAGGATATTCAACTAACCCTGCTTTTGATTCTTTAATAGCTAAAGTCATAACTTATAGCCCAGATGACAACTACCAAAAAGCTCTTAAAAGAATGTATAACGCATTAAACGATTTTTATATAGAAGGCATTCCTACTAACTTAAATCTTTTAAAAAACATAGTCACCCATCCTCTTGTAAAGAAAAATAAAATTCATACTGGGTTTCTAGAAGACAATCTAGAAGATATTTTAGTTTCACAAAAGTCTAAAAAATTCCGAGCTAAGAAAAAAGAGGCAAACTTAGCTGGTGCCCAATTAGACAGTGAAGATCCTTTGGCAGTTTTAGATCATGGTAAAGGAAGAATAGCCGCAAGTTCTCAATCTGAAAACATAGTGGAAATGAGGATAGAGGATTTGCCAGAGGGCATGGAGGCAATAGAAGCACCAATGCAGGGTCTGATGGTGAGCTTTGCAGTAAAGGCAGGCGACCAGGTTTGGCTAGGAAAACCATTAGCCATAATGGAAGCAATGAAGATGGAACATGAACTGTTGTCAGAAGTGAGTGGAGAAGTAACGGAAATTACTGTGGAAAAAGGCGATACTGTCTACGAAGGTCACCCTTTAATCTATATTAAAACAGCTGAAGTTGAAGTACCTGAGGCAGGTCAACAGGAAAAATTTGATTTAAATTTTATTAGACCCGACCTGCAAGAAGCAATTGATAGGAAGCAGGCAGGGCATGACATTAATAGACCTGAAGCCGTAGCTAAAAGAAGGAAAACAGGCCATAGAACCGCCAGGGAAAATATTGAAGATTTATGCGACAAAGGTAGTTTCATTGAATATGGTTCTGTTGTTCTAGCTGCTCAAAGAAGAAGAAGATCTGAAGCAGATCTAATTAAGAATACTACCGGTGATGGGATGGTTTGTGGGTTAGGACATGTCAACGGAGATCTGTTTCCAGAAAAAAGTTCCAGAGTAATGGCCATGTCTTATGACTACATGGTATTAGCAGGCACTCAAGGCAAACAGAATCATGCCAAAAAAGACCGAATGTTTGAAATAGCGGAAGAAAATAGATTACCGACTATCTTGTTTGCTGAAGGAGGCGGAGGAAGACCAGGTGACACTGATGCCTCTGGCGTAGCTGGTTTGGATTGTTTAGCTTTTACCTATTTTGCACAACTGTCTGGTCTAGTCCCCGTTATAGGAATTACCACGGGAAGGTGCTTTGCGGGGAATGCTGTGTTATTAGGTTGTTGTGACGTAATTATTGCGACAGAAGATTCAAATATTGGAATTGGCGGGCCAGCCATGATTGAAGGCGGTGGTTTAGGTATATTCACTCCAGAAGAAGTTGGACCAATGGATGTCCAAGTACCTAATGGGGTAGTAGATATTGCTGTTAAGGATGAAAAAGAAGCAGTAGCAATCGCCAAGAAATATTTGTCTTATTTTCAAGGTACCAAAGAAGAATGGAAAGCCTCAGACCAAAGGGAACTTAGATTTGCGGTGCCTGAAAACAGACTTCGTTATTACGACATGAGGAAAGTGATAGATGGTATAGCCGATGAAGATTCTGTTCTAGAAATAAGGAGACACTGGAGTCCAGGCATGATCACTTCATTTATAAGGGTAGAAGGTAGACCCATAGGCGTAGTAGCCAACAACCCAGGACACCTCTCAGGAGCAATTGACTCACCTGGAGCAGACAAAGGATCAAGATTCATACAATTATGTGATGCTTTTGATATTCCAGTTTTATCTTTAATAGACTGCCCGGGCATTATGGTTGGACCTGAGAGCGAAAAGTCAGCGCTGGTTAGGCACGCAGCTAGGATGTTTGTGGTCGGAGCAAACATAGAAACTCCTCTAATGTCTGTGATTATCAGAAAAGCTTACGGACTAGGTGCCCAAGCTATGGCGGGAGGTAGTTTTAAAGTTCCTTTATTCACCGTAACCTGGCCAACGGGAGAATTTGGAGGAATGGGACTAGAAGGGGCTGTAAAACTAGGATTTAGAAAGGAATTAGAAGCCATTAAAAACCCTGCTGAGAGAATTAAAACTTACGAAAAAATGGTTGAAGATAGTTACCAAAGAGGTAAGGCTGTCAACATGGCTTCACACTTTGAATTAGATGATGTCATTGACCCTGCAGATACTAGAAAGTGGATTATGTCCGCCTTGAAGTCTTTACCGCCTAAAACTGAAAGAAGATCTAAGAAAAGACCTAATGTAGATACCTGGTAGCTGATTTAATTTTAAGAGCTATAAATTATTTCTTTCGGGTTTTTTCTGGTTATAGACAGAATCAATATGATGCTTAAAGCACAAATTAAAACGGTTCCAATAATTGGACCCATTATCCAAATGTTGGCATGAAAAGTTGCCTCAAGGTCAAAGATCTGAGTTTCAAGAAAGAAAATCCCAATCTGGGCTAATAAAGCCCCCAATAAACCTGCCAATAATCCTAGTAAGGCAAACTCCAATGCAGTAGATTTTTGCAATAAAGAAGTACTTGCCCCAAACGTCCTAAGGATGGCTGATTGGTGTAATCTTAAATTAAAGCCATCCTGAATAGTAGCAAGAGTTAAAAACATAGCTGAAAAGATAGTCAATCCAAGAATCACCTCTAAAGCCTTTGAGACTTGTTCTATGATGTCATTTACCTGATTTATTATCGCATCTATAGATAAAACAGAAACTGTTTTGAATTCAGACATAAATTCACTAATTACCTTATCTTTCTCTTTCGGGACATACAGTGAAGTAATATAGGTTGCGGGACTATTTTTGAAGATTTCAGGAGGTCCTATCAAAAAAAAGTTTGGAGAAAAATTATCCCAGTTAACCTCTCTTATATTTTGGATATAGGTATCAATTTCTTGATCAGCAAAGAAAACCTTCACTGGGTCGCCTATTTCTAGACTGTATCTGGTAGCTATATCATTAGAAACCGACAGGCCATCAGAAGAATCCCCTTTAAACCATTCACCCGAAATCACTTTATTGCCTTGAGGTAATTCACTTGACCAAGTGGCATTGAAATTTCTATCAATTGGTTTAGACACTTCCTCACCTCCTTTAGGCAGCTTAATGATTACAGTATTGGTAATAGGGTAGAAAGTGCTTTCTTCTATGTTTTTTTCTTCTAAAAAGGAAGAAATGGAATTTAGATCAGATTTACTAATATTAATTAAGAAGTTATTAGGAGAGTCGGCTGGCAATGTTGACTCCCAGGTTGACATCAAGTCCGTCCTCGCAGAAAAAGCAATTAGGCTTAGTCCAATTGCCATGGAGAAAGCAAGTACTTGTAGAGAGTTAGTGTACTTTCTTCTATGTAACTCAGACCAAGCCAGAGAGAGTGAATTGTGAGCACCTAAACCTAGTCTGGTTTTACTACGGAAGAAACTTAATATTAACCCATAACCTAAAACAAAAATAAAAAGAATGGTGAAAAATACAATGGATGAAAGTAACAGTCTTTGCGTATACAAGAAGACAAGTAGAAACATGGCTGATAAAGCCAAGGCGAACATAAGATAAGAACTATTTGATGCCTTAGACTCTTCTCTTCTAAGTATGTTTAAAGGTGAGATCTTTACTAATTTAACAAGGTTTGGGTATACAAAACCTATAAGACAAATAAATACTGTTAATGAAGATATTAACAAAGGTTTAAATCCTGGTGTTGGCAGATCAGTTGGAAAATATTGCTTCAAAATTCCAGTAAAAGCTTCTTGCATAAACCAACCCAAAATTAAGCCTAAGAAAATGGCGAAAACACCTAATTCAATAAAAATTAAAGAATATAGAAGTTTAATTTCCCAAGATTCTGTACCTAAGCTTTTCAAAATGGCCACGTATTCAACATGCCGACGAGCAAATCTTTGTGAACTCATTCCTACAGTGAAAGCTGCCATGAGAACTGCCAGTAATCCACCTAGTAAAAAGAAGTTTCCTGATCTTTCAATAGCCTTTCCAAGAGAATCATTAGAGTCTTTAGCTTCTCTAATATTATCCCCAGGTTGTTTTGTTTTTTCTAAAATACTTTTTGCAAGTAAAAGTTCTTCTTTTTCTCCTAAATAGACAGTTGAAAACCTTACTCTGCTTCCGGGCTGTACCACATTTGTTTTTTCTAGATCTAGGGTATTAATTATTGCCTTAGGAGCAAATGCAAAAGAATTTGAAGCTCTGTCTGGTTCGGAGAGAATTGAATAGCTTACAATGAAATCGGCATCACCAATGCTGACAGTTTCACCTATTTTTATTTTCAATATGTCCATCAAACGAACATCTAGCCAAACTTGACCTTGGCCAGGGGGTCGTTTTACATAGTGCTTTTCCGACTTAGAACGAAGCTCCACCCCACCGACGAGAGGGTAATGCTGATCAACTGCTTTTATTGATGCTAATTGCAAGCTGTCTCCTGAAGCCAGCATAGAAGCAAATAAAACAATTTCTGTGCTTTTCAAATTGAGATTCTGAATTTCCTCATAAGTTTTGTCTTCAATTAGATCGTTGGACTCAAACTTTAGATCACCACCTAGAAATTCTTGTGTTTCAGCTAATAAAGCTTTTTCCAGCCTATCGGTAAATAAAGAGATACTTGAAACTGTTCCCACAGCCAAGACTAAGGCAAAGAACATGATGCTTAATTGGCCTGATTTAAGTTCACGCCAGAAAAGTTTTAAAGAAAGTCCTAAAAGCATTTTTTAAGCAATCGATCCCTCAGAAAGTTCAATTTGATTATCGCATTTAGAGGCTAAGTTCGTATCGTGAGTTACTACAACTAAAGCATTTGAAGACTCTTCATTAACTTCAAAAAGAAGCTCTGAAATTTTTGTTCCAGTTTTGTTATCTAGGTTTCCGGTTGGTTCATCTACAAAAAGAACTTTAGCCTTGCAGGCAAACGCTCTTGCTATAGCTACCCTTTGTTGTTCTCCACCAGATAGTTGTCTTGGATAGTGTTTTAGCCTTTTTCCAAGACCTACCCTTGTTAGGTATTCACTGGCCCGAGTCTCAGCATCTTTATCACGGTTAAGTTCAGAGGGAAGCATCACATTTTCTAACGCAGTCAGTCCAGGGAGAAGTTCAAATGATTGAAAAACAAAAGCAACATTTTCCTTCCTTACTTTAGCTCTTTGATCTTCATTTAGTTCATGCAAAGGTCGGTTGTTTAAGAATACCTCTCCAGAAGTGGGTGAGTCTAAGCCTGCAAGAAGGCCCAATAAAGTAGATTTACCTGAACCCGATGGTCCGACAACAGCAAGTGATTTTTCCTTTTCAAGTTCTAAATTAATATCATTAAGGATAATTAATTCACCTTCTTCAGAAGAAACCTTTTTTGTCAGATTACGTGTTTTAATAATCATAAGGACCAATAATCAATATGAAGAAATTTGTCTATTTCCAGAAGAAGTGCAATTTTATAGTAATTCTCTTCTTGATACTGGGTTCTCAAAATATATTTACAGAAATTGAAAAGAAGATGCTTATTCTTGGAGATAGCTTAAGTGCAGGTTATGGCATTCCCTCAGAAAAACAATGGGTAAAAATAGTACAACAAAAACTTGATGCTGATAATAATAAATTGAAATTAATAAACGCAAGTTTATCTGGAGAGACTACAAAGGGTGGCTTATCGAGACTACCGGCCCTCCTAAAAGCTTTTTCCCCCGACTTCTTATTTATAGAGCTTGGTGCAAATGATGGACTCAGAGGTTATCCAGCTTCCAAGGTGCGATCAAATTTAATACAGATGTGTAAACTCGCAGAAAGAAAGGAAATCTCAATAATTCTTATGGAGATAATAGTCGCGCCAAATTATGGAACAAAATATATGCAAAGACTCGCAAGGGTTTATAAAGAAGTAGCAGATAAATGTGATGCAAAACTAGTTCCACCTATGCTCAATAAAGAATTAGTTTTAAACAAAGATTTGATGCTACCAGACGGTATTCATCCAAATGCTAACGGGCAATACGTAATAGCTCATGATCTATATGCCTGGATTTCAGAACTCTGAAAAAACTTCCTTAAAATTGTATTTATTGTTAAATCGAGTAGCATACTTTCTTTTTTAGAGGGTCGAATGGAAAGTAAGATAGACATAGCTAAAGATTGGTTACCAAGGTATACAGGCATGCCATTGGATAAATTTGGCCACCACATTCTATTAACTAATTTCTCTGATTACGTTGAGAATTTTGCCAATAAATTTAAAACGGACATTTACGGGCAAAAAAAACCGATGCAAGCTGCAACAAACTCCGATGGCTTGACCATCATTAACTTTGGGATCGGATCTCCTAACGCTGCAACTATTATGGACCTTTTGGTGGCTTGTAAGCCTAGCGGGGTATTATTTTTGGGTAAATGTGGAGGCTTAAAGCAAAGAAGTGAGATAGGTAACTTTATTCTACCGATTGCAGCTATAAGAGGAGAGGGAACAAGTAACGATTATTTTCCGCCGGAAGTCCCAGCTTTGCCTTCATTTAAGTTACATAAGTTTGTTTCCGACAAAATTATAGAAAGTGGTCAGGAATACAGAACAGGAGTAATTTTTACTACCAATAGAAGGGTTTGGGAACACGATAAAGTTTTCCTAAAAAGACTTAAAAAATCTACCTGCATCGGAATTGATATGGAGACCTCTACTATTTTTGT
>DTSY01000148.1 GCA_012965075.1 Gammaproteobacteria bacterium
TACCCCTGTTTGGTTTGCTCAAGATGAAGATAAAAATTCTTTTTATGTTTTTTCTCATGGAGAAGCGGGTAAAGTAAAAAGAATAAGAAACTTTTCTTCGGTGAAGGTAGCTACCTGTAACTTTAAGGGTAATTTGCATGGAGAGTGGTTAAGTGCTGAAGCAGAATTATTAGATCAAGAAGAGTCTATTAAATTAGGTTATAGGCTACTTCATAAAAAATACCCCTCTATGAGAATACTTGACTTCTTTTCTAAGTTATCGGGTAACTACAAAAAAAGACAGCTAATAGAATTTAAATTTAAGGATACTAATTAAGTAAGAAGTTTTGTAATCACTTTTCCGTATATCTCTGTCAACATTTCTAGTTCTTCTATACTAACTGCCTCGTCTATTTTGTGAATAGAAGCATTTAAAGGTCCTACTTCTACGACCTCACTCCCAGTTGGTGCAATAAACCTACCATCAGAGGTTCCGCCCGCAGTGGACTGCTCTACTTCGTTCACTCCCGTCACATTTGTTATGGACTCAATAGCGCAATCAATTAAGGTAGTGGATGTTGTCAGGAAAGGAGCACCACTGTCTTCCCATTCTGCGCTAAAGTTTAGTTTGTGTTTTTGAAGTATTCCTTCAACTGCCTCAATGACGGTTTGAGAAGATATGGAGGGAGAGTATCTAACGTTAAGTTTTAAACTTAATTCACCTGGAATAACATTATGTGCTCCTGTACCTGATTTGATATTAGAAACTTGAAGAACGCTATCTGGAAATTGCCCACTTTCATCTGGCCATTGAAGCGCTACAATTTCATTTAAGGCTTCAGAACTTGTATGGATAGGGTTTTCAGCATTGTGAGGATAGGCAGCATGTCCTTGAATTCCTCTTATATTAATCTCACCATTAATTGATCCTCTTCTTCCAATTTTTATTACATCCCCTAATCGTTTTTCTGCGGTCGGTTCACCAACAAGACACCAGTCTATTTTTTCACCTAGATCAGTTAAATATTTAATTACTTTACGTACCCCGTCTTTGGCAGGTCCTTCTTCATCGCTAGTCAGCATAATGCTAAGCCTCCCATTGGGATTAGGATTTTTCTTGCAGAACTCCTCGGCAGCGACTACGAAGGCAGCTACACTTCCTTTCATGTCAGCAGCTCCTCGTCCAAATAGTAACCCATCTCTTTCCGTTGGTTCAAAAGGGTCATTAGTCCATTTTTCTATTGGGCCAGTTGGGACTACATCAGTATGACCAAGCAGAGTAAGAGTCTTTTCACCTTTTCCGTAGGTCGCCCAGAGATTTGAGACTTCCCCAAAAGGTAAATGTTTAATAGCAAATCCTAATTTCTTAAGACGAGTCGCAACCAAATCCTGACAACCTTCGTCTAAGGGTGTAATGGATTCCCTCTTTACGAGTTCTTTTGTTAGTTCTAGTACTTCCGACACAGGTTAATTATTAGAATGTAATTCTTCGTTAAGATTAACTGTTTTCGGATTCGGCTTGCATTGAACAGCTCCAGTAAGAGAATTTCTTATAAATAGAAGATCGTCTTTATAAGAAAGTTCTGAGGCTTTGATCTCTTCTACCTTACTATTAGATTTGATCATTTCTACTTTGGTTCCAGCAGTAATGTACAAGCCCGCTTCAACAACACACCTATCACCTAAAGGAATTCCAAGGCCTGAATTGGCTCCAAGCAGGCAATCCCGACCCACTGATATAAGTGTTTCATTGCCGCCAGAAAGAGTTCCCATGGTACTTGAACTTCCTCCAAGGTCACTTCCTTCACCAACAATAACCCCTTGTGAAATCCTACCTTCTACCATACTTTTTCCTAGAGTGCCTGCATTGAAATTGATAAACCCTTCATGCATTACCGTGGTCCCTTCACCTAGATAAGCTCCTAATCTAACTCTATGACTATCTGCTATTCTTACACCTTCTGGAACAACATAGTCTGTTAGGCAAGGAAATTTATCCAATGAATGAATATGTATAGCTTCATTATTAATCTTCTTATCAGAAAGAATATCATTAAGTTCTTTAGGGTCCTTAGGACCATCTGAAGTCCAAGCAACGGTTGGCATAAGAGTAAAAATATCTTCTAAATTAATTTCGTTTGGCTTTACTAGTCTATGAGAGAGAAGATGAAGTCTAAGGTAACAAGAAGGAACATCATTAGGAGGTAGTTTAGAGTCAACAAATACCAGTACAGTTCTTTCAGTCTCTAGTGATGAAAAGTTTTTAGATAATTTAGCAATATCTTGAACTAAGTCGCTTGGAATGGAGCTTGTAAAATTCCCTTCCCTATAACTAACTAACTCCTTGGCTTTGAGGGTTAGTTCTTCTGAAGGATTTATAAGATTTTTAGGATAAAAAACTTCAAGCCAATCTCCTTTGGAGTTTTTAGATCCCATTCCTATAGCAAACCAGTTAGTCATTCTCTTTCGTTAATAAATTATCTTTTTATTGAGCCGCAGCATAATAGTCTTCATTCATAGGTAGTCAACTTTTTGACTCTCAATTTAGAGATTTAGACAAAAGAATGATTCAGTGGTTTTTGGGGTCTAGAGACTCTCTTAACTCTGAAATTAATTTGTCCAATGCAGGTTTTTTAAGAAAAGGGGTCTCTTCTAAAGAAGAAATGCAAAACCTGTCTTCAGCCCTCTCCCCGTAAGTTGATATTCTTGCTTTTTTTATAGAAGCATTATTTTTAACAAACACACTACAAATAGAAGAAAGTAAGCCAGGACGATCAGCAGTTTTTATATCCAATTGCGTCCATCTATTTTTCATGTCATGACTTATTTCTATTTTGGTATCTTTCTTGAGAGTCAAAAAGTGTCTTGGCATCTTCTTTTTTACTAGCTTAGGATTTAATTTTTCTTTTTCTAAAGAATTTATAATTTTTGACTCTATTTCTTTTATTTGATCTTTACTTATTTGGAGAGGACCACCTTTTTGATCTGAAACAATAATATGATCTAAACAATAACCGTCTCTTGTTCCATATAGACCCGCGTCAAGAACACAAATACCTTGAGAATCCAATTCTCCAACTATAGTTCCTAGGACGTTTATTCTGTCTTTGGTATAGACCATTAAAGAGTCTGTGCTAAGAGAGCTATTCTCATAGAAAAACTTAGCTACTGATTTTGTTTTCCTCTTTGTTATTATCAGGCTGTGGTCCCTGATTAATTGAGGTGGGTGACTTTCAAAGTAAGAAGGATAGAAATTTTTCCATAATTCCTTTACTTTTAATTGATATTTTTTGGGTATTGAAGTTATAAGCATTTCAGCTTCTGTTTTAGAAAATTTATTGAATTCTTCTTTAAAGTTAATATTGTTTAAAGTCTTGAAATATAGGTCATTTAATAAAGATTCATTCCAAGAATTCCATAAATCAGGATTGGTAGCCGATATGTCAGAAACGGTTAAGCAGTATAGATAATTCAGCTTTTCTTCATTCCCAACTACTTTTGCAAAACTATTTATTACCTTGGGGTTACTCAGATCTTCTTTCTGAGAAGTAATTGACATCTTTAAGTGATTTTGAACTAACCACTCAATTAGGGCTGAATCTTTCTTTGCAAGCTTATGTCGATCACAGAATCTTTTAACAATTTTTGTTCCAAGTCCTGAGTGATCTTTGCCTCTGCCTTTACCAATATCATGATAAAGACCGGCTATGTATAGAATCTCTAGCTTGGGTAATTTTTTAGTTAATTCAGAAGCAAAAGGGTAAGTCTCTTTTGATGTTCCTAAGAATAATCTTCTCATATTTCTTAAAACTTGGAGAGTATGGGCATCCACAGTATAGATGTGGAAAAGATCGTATTGCATTTGCCCTGTAACTCTTCCAAATTCTGGAAGATATTTTCCTAAAATTCCTAACTGCTTCATTTGCTCTAACTGGGTAACCATGAGTCTTGGTGAACGTATCAGTTTCATAAAAAGATCAATGTTTCTTTTCTTTTTTCTAAAGGAAGAGTCGATTAGGCCTCTGTTCTCTTTCAATTTTTTTAAAGTATCTGAATGAATTCCAGTGATTTGAGGGTTTTCGCAAAGTTTTACAAAAACCTCTAGCATTAAAGAAGGACTTTTCTTAAAAGCCTCCAAGTTCTTCAATTCAATTAAATTATTCTTCACCCTAAAATCTTTGTCTTTAAGATTTACCTTTGATTTTTTTGGCCTAATAAGACTTTCTTTAAATTTTTGGATAGTCGTCGCGTTAATTTCAGATATATTTAATGCAGATCTAAAATATCTATGCATTAACTTTTCAGCGGCTGCATTACTATTTTTAATGCTTGGAAATAGTTTTTTTGCTATGGATACTTGATAGTTTAATAACAATCTATCTTCTTCTCTTCCAGCCTCCTTATGAAGAATATATCTGAGAGTCCAGAGCCAAAGTTTACTTTTATTTAATTCTTTCCGTTCCGCTCCACTTAAAATTCTGTCTAAGTTTTTTAATCGATGATTCTTTCTTGAATAATTCAACATTAACCAATTTATGACATGCATGTCTCTCAAACCACCTGGTGAAGATTTGATATTAGGCTCTATGTTGTACTCGGTGTTATCGAATTTATTGTGTCTTTGTTCTTGTTCTTTAAGCTTATTAAGTAGAAATCTTTCTTTTTTCCAAATGTTTTTCTTTTCTATTATTTGATTGGGTAGTAATTGCATATTCTCATCGCCAAATAAAAATCTAGACTCAAGTAAGTTGGTAAAAGCTTGCAGATCAGAAGAAATAATTTCTTCTTCTTCAAACTGACTCCTGACGCTATGTCCCACATTGAGTTCAAGGTCCCAAAGTTGACTGATAAAAGACTCTATACCGTTGCGTCTATTTTTGTTTAGCTTTCCTTTATATAGAATTAATAGATCTATATCGGAATAGGGATGAAGCTCTTGTCTCCCATACCCCCCAACAGCGAAGAGACTTATATCTTTTTTTTCAGAAAGATTAGAGGCTTCCCATATAGAAAAAATTAAATTATCTGTATTTTGAGATCTACGCCTTAAGAAGTTCTGAATGCCTGATACTCCAGATTTTCTATTTTCTAACCAAATTGCAAACTCTTTATCAGCATTTTTACTTGACCTTAAAGAAGTTAGCTTTAACTCTTGTTTATTTAAAACTAGATTCGAAGACATGATCTAGAGATTTTCTTCAGATCTTTTTGTTAGTACCTCATATCCAGTTGAAGTGACTGTAAGAGTATGTTCCCACTGAGCTGAGTTTCTCCCATCTTTAGTTTCAACCGTCCACCCATCTGATAATGCTTTGGTGAACTTTGTTCCTAAGTTGATCATTGGTTCGATGGTGAAACACATGCCTTCTTTAAGTCTTAACCCTGTTCCTGGCTGACCATAATGCAAGACTTGAGGGTCTTCATGATAAACCTCTCCAATTCCATGTCCGCAGTAGTCCTCCACAACTGAATAATGATTTTTTTCTGCATGTTGTTGAATTGCATTGCCTATGTCACCTAAATAAGCTCCTGGTTTTACTTTTTCTATGCCTTTATAAAGGCATTCTTGAGTAATCTTTACCAGTCTTTCATTATGAGGTTGGGTCTTGCCTACCAAAAACATCTTAGAAGTATCTCCATGCCAACCGTCTTTTTTTACAGTCACATCAATATTTAAAATATCTCCATCTTTTAAAATTCTTTGAAAATCAGGAATGCCATGACAAACAACTTGATTTAAGCTACTGCAAATTGTTTTTTCGTAGCCTCTATATCCTACATTGGCAGGAATAGCTCCTTGCTCATGAACTATGAAATCATGACAGACTTTATCTAGCTCTCCTGTTGATATGCCAGGTTTAACTAGTGGAGTTATCATTTCTAGAACTTCAGAGGCTAGCTTGCCAGCCAGTTTCATATTTTCTATTTGTTCAGATGTTTTTATCATTTTTGAGATTTATTAATCTTTTAAATAGACAGTACTAAGGTTATTTATTATAGTGCGGTTTTAATGCCAAACAGCATTAAAATTATAATTGCGAACTTCAGATATACTGCTGGTTCGCTTTTTTTTTATCAACTTTTATTTCAATTTTTAGGCTCCAAATAAGATGAGCTTTGATAAAGCCGTATTAGCATTAGCAGACGGTACAATCTTCTTAGGGAAGAGTATTGGCTACCACGGCGAGACCAATGGAGAAATAGTCTTCAACACTTCCATGACTGGATATCAGGAAATTCTCACTGACCCCTCTTATGCCAGTCAGATTGTTACTCTGACTTACCCTCATATTGGTAATACCGGAATAAATTCTCAGGATGTTGAATCAAATAAAGTTTGGACTTCAGGCTTAGTTATTAAAAACCTTCCTATTTATGCAAGTAATTGGAGAAAAGAAAATAATCTAACCGAATATTTAATTTCCAACAAAACTGTAGCTATTTCAGACATAGACACAAGGAAACTAACATCAATAATTCGTAATAGAGGAGCTCAATCTGCAGCTATCATGGCAGGAAAAAATGTTTCAGAAGAAAATACTATTTCTTTAGCCAAGAAATTTTCAGGTTTATCAGGCTTGGATTTAGCCAAAGAAGTAACCACTGAAAAATCTTATAAGTGGGAAGAAGGTGAATGGAGGAAAAAAGAGAGCAAGAAGAAATTTAAAGTAGTTGCTTTAGACTTTGGAATAAAAAAGAACATTCTTAGGATTCTTTGCCAAAAAGGTTGTGAAGTAACTGTTTTACCCGCAAAGACGACTTACCAAGAAATAAATAAATTTGATCCTGATGGTGTCTTTCTATCAAATGGGCCTGGTGACCCAGAACCATGTCAATACGCCATAAAAACCATTAAAGAGCTAATAGAAAAATCTATTCCTATATTTGGAATATGTCTTGGCCATCAACTTTTATCTATAGCTTTAGGAGGCAAAACAGAAAAGATGAAATTTGGGCATCACGGGGCAAATCACCCGGTTAAGGATTTAAAAACTAATGAAGTCTATATAACAAGCCAAAATCATGGTTTTACTGTAAAAGAAAATTCACTTCCAAAAGATGTAGTTGTTACTCATCGATCTTTATTCGATGGAACAATTCAAGGAATTACACATACAAAATTACCTTTTTTTAGTTTTCAGGGTCATCCAGAAGCAAGCCCAGGTCCTCATGACATTAACTCTCTTTTTGATATGTTTTTAGAGAACATGAAGCAAGCTAATGCCTAAAAGAACAGATATAAATTCCATTTTAATTCTGGGTGCAGGACCGATAGTAATCGGCCAAGCTTGTGAATTTGATTATTCTGGTACTCAAGCTTGTAAAGCTCTAAAAGAAGATGGATATAGGGTGATTTTAGTTAATTCTAACCCTGCAACAATCATGACAGACCCTTCGTTAGCTGATGCTACCTACATAGAACCCGTTCAGTGGGAAACAATAGAAAAAATAATAGAAAAGGAAAAACCGGATGTAATTTTACCAACCATGGGCGGTCAAACTGGGTTAAATACGGCATTGGATTTAGATAGAAAAGGGGTTTTAAAAAGACATAAAGTGGAAATGATTGGTGCCACGAAAGAGGCAATAGATAAGGCTGAGGATAGAAATTTATTTTCTCAAGCAATGAAGAAAATTGGTTTGAGGACCCCTAAAGCAGCTTTAGCTCATAACCCAAAAGAGGCTAAGAAGATTGTGAAAGATATTGGCTTTCCTTGTGTTTTAAGACCTAACTTTACTATGGGAGGAGCAGGAGGAGGTGTTGCTTATAACCTTGAAGAATTTGAAGAAATTTATTCCAGAGGGTTTGACCTTTCCCCTACTTCTGAGATTTATATCGACGAATATCTTGAAGGGTGGAAGGAGTTTGAGATGGAAGTTGTAAGAGACAAGAATGATAACTGCATCATCGTTTGCTGTATCGAGAATATTGATCCTATGGGAGTACATACAGGAGACTCCATTACCGTTGCACCTGCGCAGACACTAACAGACAAGGAATATCAATTAATGAGAAATGCCGCTATGGATATCCTGAGAGAAATTGGGGTTGAGACTGGAGGTTCGAATGTTCAATTTACTATTAATCCTGAAGATGGAGAGATGTTAGTCATAGAAATGAATCCGAGAGTTTCTAGATCTTCAGCATTAGCTTCAAAAGCTACAGGATTTCCTATTGCTAAAGTTGCGGCAAAGCTTGCAGTAGGGTACACATTAGATGAACTTCGTAATGATATTACTGGAGGTATTATTCCTTCTTCCTTTGAACCTGCTATAGATTATGTTGTTACTAAAATTCCAAGATTCAACTTCGAAAAATTTCCACAAGCAGAGCCCGTACTTACAACACAAATGAAATCAGTTGGAGAAGTGATGGCGATAGGCAGAACTTTTCAAGAATCTTTTCAAAAGGCTATTAGAGGACTAGAGATAGGCAAGGAAGGTCTTAACGAAATCTATGATCCTTCTAGTCAAGATTTATCAGCTCTAAAGAGAGAACTTTCTGTACCTAGCCCAGATAGGATCTGGTTTTTAGCTGATGCTATAAGAAATGGTTTATCAATTCAGGAAATATTTAATCTTACCAAAATAGATCCATGGTTTATTTCTCAAATTGAAGATCTAGTCAATGAAGAACAGATTTTGCAGGGCTTGTCTTTAAACTCGATTGAAAAAGACTATTTTTTGTCAGTTAAAAAGAAAGGCTTCTCTGATAAAAGATTAGCTTCTTTGTTTAAGACAGATGAAAGGACAGTAAGAGAGAAAAGGAAAAAACTTAATATTAAGCCAGTATATAAAAGAGTAGATTCTTGTGCAGCTGAATTTGAATCATCAACAGCTTATATGTATTCAACCTATGAAGAGGAATGTGAATCTAACCCCTCTAGTAATAAAAAGAAAGTAATTGTCTTAGGTGGGGGCCCAAACAGGATAGGTCAAGGAATAGAATTTGATTATTGTTGTGTTCATGCTGCTTTAGCAATGAAAGAGGAAGGGTATGAATCAATAATGGTAAATTGCAATCCAGAGACAGTGTCAACAGATTATGATGTCTCGGATAGATTGTATTTTGAGCCTATCACCATGGAAGATGTATTGGCTATAACTGAGTTAGAAAATCCACTTGGAGTTATAGTTCAATACGGAGGGCAAACCCCCTTAAAATTAGCTAAAGAACTAGAAGAAAATGGTGTTCCAATCTGGGGAACATCTCCAGACTCAATTGATATAGCAGAAGACAGAGGGAGATTTCAAAAATTTGTTCAAAAACAAAAACTGAAACAACCCCCTAACGGATTAGCTACCAACTTGGAAGAGGCGGTTGAAGTTTCTAAGGAAATAGGGTTCCCGTTGGTAGTCAGACCTTCTTATGTTCTTGGAGGAAGGGCTATGGAAATAATCTACAATCAAGAAGATTTAAAGAATTATCTAGTAGATGCCGTTGAAGCAAGTGAAGAGAGCCCAGTCTTATTAGATAGTTTTTTAAATCAAGCTATTGAGTTGGATGTTGAAGCAGTTTGTGATGGTAAGGAAGTAGTTATTGGAGGTATCCTTCAACATATTGAACAAGCAGGTATTCATTCAGGAGATTCAGCTTGCTCTCTACCCCCATACAACTTAGAGGAAAGATTAATTGAAGAAATCTACAAGATGGTTAAATCTATTGCATTGGGGATAAAAGCAATTGGACTCATCAATGTGCAATTAGCCCTCTTTGAAAATACGCTTTATCTACTGGAAGTAAATCCACGGGCTTCTAGAACTATTCCCTTTGTCTCAAAATGTATTGGGAATTCTTTGGCACAAATAGGGGCAAAGTGTATGTCAGGTATCTCGTTGGAGAAGCAAGGGTTTACTAAAGAAATAATTCCTGAATATTTTTCAGTTAAAGAAGCGATTCTCCCATTTGAAAAGTTTCAGGGTGTTGACCCAATCTTAGGTCCGGAGATGAAATCGACTGGTGAAGTCATGGGCATAGGAAAAAGTTTTGCTGAGGCTTATGCAAAAGCTCAACTTGGCGCGGGAAAAAAGATATCGTCGGAAGGTTGTGTTTTTCTAAGTGTAAGAAACTCAGACCAAGTATTTGTAGCAGAATTAGCTAAAGAATTTCATGAGTTAGGTTTTAAGATTGTTGCTACTAAAGGTACGGCAGGTTTTATTTCTAAGATTGATCTTCCAGTAACCATTGTTAAAAAGGTTGCAGAGGGAAGGCCACACATCGTAGATATGATGAAGAATGGAGAAATCCAATTAGTGGTTAACACCACTGAAGGCAGACAATCCATTCTTGATTCTGCTTCAATCAGACGAACAGCATTAGAAGAAAAAATTTACTGCACAACTACCCTTGAGGGTGGGAGAGCGCTTTGCTCAGTATTAAGAAATAAGGAAAGCTGGAATGTGGAACGACTACAAGACCTTCATGCTAAACTATAAAAGCACAAAAAATTAACCTTATGTCCCGTTATCCTATGACAAAGGAGGGAGAGATCTCTCTTAGACAAGAATTACAAAAATTAAAGTCCCAAGATAGGAATAACGTTGTTAAAGCTATAGCTGAAGCTCGAGAACATGGTGATTTGAAAGAAAACTCAGAGTACCACGCAGCTAAAGAACAACAGGGTTTAATTGAATCAAGGATAAGAGAAATTGAGAATAAGTTAGCCGATGCTCAAGTTATTGATGCAACCCTAATAGAACCTTCAGGAACAGTAATTTTTGGAACCACAGTTGAACTAAAAGATCTAGATGAAAGAAAGTTAATCTCCTATAAGATAGTCGGGGAAGATGAAGCTGATGTTAAATTAGGGACAATATCTGTAAATTCTCCTTTATCGAGAAGTCTTGTAGGAAAGTCTGAAGGGGACTTGGTGAAACTAGAGACCCCAGGCGGTACTAAAGAATACGAGATATTATCTATAAAACACATCTAAGTTTGACTAAATCATCTAAAGCAATATACAAAAAAGGAGATGCTTTTTCGAAATTAGCTAAAGCTAGAGGCTTTAGATCAAGATCAGCCCTTAAACTTTTAGAAGTCCAAAAAAAAGATAACTTTATAAAACCAAGTTCAAGAATTTTAGACCTTGGAAGCAGTCCTGGCGGATGGTCACAAGTTTGTCTGCAAATAGTGGGCAAAAAAGGATTTATTTTAAGTGTGGATAAAAAAATTATGGAGCCATTAAAAGGAGTGAATTATCTTAATAAAGAATTGGAAAAGCTTAAAGAGAGTGACTTTGAAAACTTTGATGAAAATATTCTTCCTTTTGATGTTGTTTTATCTGATATCGCCCCAAATATAAGTGGTATATCAGAAAGAGATGATGCCCTGATGAACAGTCTCCTTCTAGGTATTAGGAGCTGTTTAGATAATTTCCTAAAAGAAGACGGGAATGCTTTATGTAAAGTATTCCATGGTGAAAGTTTTGATAATATGATGATTTATATGAAAACTAACTTCCAAAAGGTTAAAATTAGAAAACCAGATTCTTCTAGGGCAAACTCTAAAGAAACCTACATACTGGGGATGGGTAAGAAAAAATGAGTGGTTTATTAAAAAATATTTTAATGTGGCTTTTCATAGCGGTGACTATGTTCACTGTTTTTAGTAATTTTTCTTCTGATTCTAAACAAGAAGTAATTAGTTATTCTGAATTTCTAGCTCAAGTTGAAAGTGATCAAGTATTAAGTGTTGAATTTAAAAATGATAATTACACCATCAATGGCAAAACTGTTAATGGAAAGAATTTTGAGACTGTAAAGCCACCTTTCCTACAGGATGACCTTAGCGAAATACTAAGAGATCACAGGGTCTCTGTAATAGGAGAAAAACCTGAACAACAGTCTATTTTGAAACAGCTTTTAGTTGCCAGTTTTCCAATTCTAATCATCCTTGCTGTGTTTATTTTCTTTATGCGACAAATGCAGGGAGGACTTTCAGGTAAATCTGGACCTATGAGTTTTGGTAGGAGCAAAGCAAAATTGTTAGAAGGAGGTAAAGTTAAGACTAACTTTACTGATGTAGCTGGGATAGAAGAAGCTAAAGAAGAAGTACAAGAAATAGTGGATTTTCTTCAGGATCCCTCAAAGTTCCAAAAATTAGGAGGAAAGATTCCTACAGGAATATTGATGGTAGGTTCTCCTGGAACAGGAAAAACCTTGTTATCAAGAGCTATTGCAGGAGAAGCTCAAGTTCCTTTTTTCACTATCTCTGGTTCAGACTTTGTCGAGATGTTTGTAGGAGTTGGTGCTTCAAGAGTTAGAGATATGTTTGAGCAAGCCAAGAAACACGCACCTTGTATTGTTTTTATAGATGAAATAGATGCTGTTGGAAGGCATAGAGGCGCTGGTTTAGGTGGAGGACATGATGAAAGAGAACAAACTCTCAACCAACTTCTAGTCGAAATGGATGGTTTTGAACAAAATGAGGGCATTATCATAATCGCAGCAACAAATAGACCAGATGTACTGGATCCTGCCTTATTAAGACCAGGTAGATTTGATCGCCAAATAATTGTTCCACTTCCTGATATAAGGGGAAGAGAACAGATTCTCAAAGTTCATATGAAGAAAGTCCCAATAGGCGAAGATGTAGATCCCTCATTGATTGCCAGGGGGACTCCGGGATTTTCAGGAGCAGACTTAGCGAATCTAGTAAATGAAGCAGCTCTATATGCTGCAAGGTCTGGAAAGAAACTTGTAGGTATGGAGCAGATGGATTTTGCCAAAGACAAGGTAATGATGGGTACAGAGAGAAGATCTATGGTTATATCTGAGGAAGATAAACTTAAAACTGCTTATCATGAAGCGGGTCATGCAATAGTAGGAAGATTATTAGAAGAGCATGATCCAGTTTATAAAGTAACTGTCATTCCAAGAGGAAGGGCGTTGGGCGTAACAGTTTTTCTTCCTGAAGAGGACAAGTATAGTCACAGCCGTCAATCTCTTCTTGACAGAATCTGTGGGTTATATGGCGGAAGAATAGCTGAAGAAATTGTATATGGTGAAAAAGGAATAACCACTGGAGCTTCCAATGATATTGAAAGGGCCACTGAATTAGCTCGCAATATGGTCACTAAATGGGGTCTCTCTAAAGAGTTGGGTCCTATACGGTACGGAGATGAAACAGATGAACCTTTTTTAGGTAGATCCGTTGGAAGTGCTAAACAAGATATTTCCGATGAAACTGCTTCTAAAATAGATAAAGAGGCGAAATCAATTATTTCTGATTGTTATATGCGAGCAACTGATATATTAAAAGAAAATATAGATAATCTTCATTTAATGGCTCAATCGCTAGTTGAGTACGAAACTTTAGATGCAGAACAGATAGATGACATTATGGCAGGTGCAAAACCCAGGACCCCTGGCTCAAAAGAAAATAAAACTGAAAGCAAAGAAAAGAATGATCCTTCAGTAGGGGATACAGCAAAACAAAGTTGAAAGGTTTTTAATAAGATAACCTTAAATCAATGTCTTCAAAAAAAATACCTGATTACTTTCCTTTAGACTGGCGTTTTGGTACAGATGGAATAAGAGGAGCAGTAGAATCCAAAATGAATCCACTGTTTATGGTAAAACTTGGATGGGCTGCAGGAAAGATTCTAAGAGAAGAAGGTGTGGAAAGTATTTTAATTGGCAAGGATACAAGAATATCAGGATATATGATTGAGTCCGCTTTGGAGTCAGGATTCATTTCAGCCGGCGTAAATGTAACCTTGGTTGGACCCATGCCTACTCCTGGAGTTGCTTACTTAGCAAAATCTACCAATCAGGCTGGATTAGTGATAACTGCCTCGCATAATAGATTTAGTGACAATGGCATTAAATTTTTTACTACAGATGGCTTTAAATTTGATTATGGATTGGAGAAAAAAATAGAAGATTTTCTTTTAGAGAATAACTCAGTTGTAAATTCTGTAGAACTGGGAAAAGCTAGCAGATTAGAAGATGCTCAACAAATGTACATCGATTTTTGTTTAGCTGCTTCTTCAAACCTAGACTTATCCGGGCTTACTTTAGTTATTGATTGTGCAAATGGAGCTAATTATTCAGTAGCGCCAGTGGTCTTTAAGGAATTAGGGTGTAATCTTATAGAAATAGGCACTTCTCCCGATGGAATTAATATTAATGATGACTGTGGTTCAACTAACCCAGAAAAAATACAGAAAGAAGTAATTTCTAATGGGGCTGATCTTGGTATTGCTTTTGATGGTGATGGAGATAGGTTAGTTTTAGTTGATAGACATGGAAAAATATTAGACGGGGACGATCTTCTCTATACCTTAATTTCTACGAACGGCTCAGATCCTGATAAGAAGTCTTATCAAGGGATTGTAGGTACTCTTATGACAAATAAATCTTTGGAATTGTTTCTAGAGAGGGAAGGAATAGAATTCTTGAGGACAGATGTAGGAGATAAATATGTTTTAAGGGCTTTAAGAGAAAGAAGTTGGATTTTAGGAGGAGAACCATCAGGGCATATTATCTGCTTAGATCACACTACTACAGGAGATGCTCTTATTGCTTCAGTAAAGATACTTAAATCATTAAAGAGCTTCGATTTTGACATATCAAAAGCTTTAGAAAATTTTACAAAATTACCGCAGGAGTTAATAAGTTTTGAAGTTAACAATCCACATAAAATAATAATGAATGCTGATGTCAGATCTGAAGTTTCTAAGTTAGAAAAAAAACTAGGCAATAAGGGAAGGGTGCTTATAAGGCCTTCTGGCACAGAAGATCTTTTAAGAGTCATGGTTGAGGCCTCCACAAAAGAACTTGCAGAAGGCCTAGCTAAAGAAATGTCTGATTTTATCCGCAGAGCCGTATAAGACCATATGTTTATAGCTAATTGGAAAATGAATGGCTCCCAGTCCATGCTTGTTCGATGGCTTGAAGGAGTTAATAAAACTTTAGATAAATCTTTGCAGACCAAATGCATCCTTTGTCCTCCTGTATGTTTTCTCTCCGAAGCTTCAAAGGTCATAAAAAAAGAAAAATTAAGTATTTCTTTAGGAGCTCAAAATATAGACCCAAGCAATATTTCTCCTTTGACAGGAGGCATAGATGGAGCCATGCTTAAAGAGTTAGGAGCTGAATATGTGGTAATTGGACATTCAGAGAGAAGAAAGGTTTTTAAAGAGGAAAATCAACTATTATCAGAAAAACTTGAATCTGCTTCAAAAGAAGACTTGAGAGTTATCTTTTGTATTGGAGAATCTTTAAAAGAAAAAGAAGAAGGTAAAACAATAAGTGTTCTAAAAAAACAATTAGAAATACTGAACGATGCAGAATTAAATAACTTCACAGTAGCTTATGAACCAGTGTGGGCAATTGGATCAGGAGAAACAGCTAAACTAGATGATATTGAGGATATACATAGACAAATAGTTGATGAAGTTAGGTCTTTTAAAAAAGAAAGCTTTTTAGGGGTGTTCTATGGAGGAAGTGTAGATTCTTCAAGTTCAAGACAGATTCTTTCATTAAAAGGAGTACAGGGGTTACTTATAGGTGGTGCTTCATTAGAATGTGAAGAATTTTGTAATATTGTCTTAACAAATAATCAAAACTAGGGAAAAAACTAATGCAGACTTTCTTGATCTTTTTTTATATTTTAACAGCACTACTTTTAATTGCTTTTATTCTTTTTCAACAAGGGAAGGGGTCAGATATTGGGAGTGCTTTTGGTGGTGGAACAAGTAATACAATGTTCGGTCCTAATAGTTCTTTAAGCCCATTAGCTAAGATTACAGCTGTTTTATCTCTTATTTTTCTTACTCTAAGCTTTTATTTAACTTTTCAAGCTAGATCTATAGATCAGGAAATTATCTTCAAAGAAGAAATAACTAAACCTAAAGAAGGTATAGTTCCTGACTCTTTACCAGAGTAGATGTTGCCGAAGTGGTGGAACTGGTAGACACGCTACCTTGAGGGGGTAGTGGGCTTTGGCCCGTGGAGGTTCGAATCCTCTCTTCGGCACCAATTTTCTTGACCACCTTGATAGGTAGACCTATACTTCGCCAGCTTTGATGCGGGGTGGAGCAGTCCGGTAGCTCGTTGGGCTCATAACCCAAAGGTCGTAGGTTCAAATCCTACCCCCGCTACCAATTAAAAGCCCCTTGAGGGCTTTTTTGTTAGGTTAGTAAAAAATGGATAAAGAACATATTGAAACACTAATTAGAAGAGATATTAAGTCTTTAGGATGCGATATCTGGGGCTTAGAGCTTATAGGGAGTATTACAAACCCAACTCTTAGAGTATTTATTGATAGTGACAAAGGAATAACGGTAAAAGATTGTGAGAAAGTAAGTAAGCATATTTCTAAAGTAATTGAAGCAGATGAGCTTTACTCTAATAGTTTGATTTTAGAAGTCTCTTCCCCAGGGATTGATAGAAAATTCTTTAATAAAGAGCAATATATAAATTATCTTGGGTGCATGATTAAGGTTAGATACAGGAATGAACAAATGGAATATAAAAGCGTTAAAGGTTTTCTACGTAGAGTATCTAAAGAGGCCATAGTGGTAGAGGTCAACAATGAAGAAAGTTTTATTAACTTTGAAGCAATTGAAAAGGCCAACTTAGAGTATACAGAGGAAAAAAATGCAAAGTGAAATATTACTAGTAGCTGAATCAGTTTCAAGTGAAAAAGGACTCGCGCAAGAAGTTATTTTTGAAGCGATTGAGTTAGCTTTAGCTACTGCTACAAAGAGGAGATATAAAGAACCTTCAAACATAACAGTTCAGATTGATAAATCTACAGGTGAATACAAAACTTTTAGAGTCTGGGAAGTGGTTGAAGAGGAAGAATTTGAAGATTCTGGAATGCATTTGCTTTTAGATGAAGCTAAAAAGAAAGATCCCAATCTTGAACTTGGTTCAACAATAGAAGAAAAAGTAGAAAATGTAGAATTCGGGAGAATTGCTGCTCAAGCAGCAAAACAAGTGATAGTTCAAAAGGTCAGAGAAGCAGAAAGGGCTAAGATAGTTGATGAATATAGATCTTTACTTGGGGAGTTGGTTAATGGAACTGTTAAAAAGGTCACAAGGGAATTTTTAATAATCGATTTAGGAGACGCAGCAGAAGCGATCCTTCCGAGAGACGAGTTAATACCAGGTGAAGTTTACAGAATAGGTGACAGATTAAGGGCTGTATTGCAGGAAGAGGAAAGAGAAAATAGAGGATCGCAACTTTCTTTAAGTAGAAAATGTCCAGAGATGGTAGGAGAATTATTTAGGCTGGAGGTCCCTGAAATAGCTGAACAAGTCATAGAAATTAAAGCTATAGCTAGGGATGCAGGTATTAGGACAAAAATAGCTGTAAAGACAAATGATAATAGAATTGATCCTGTAGGAGCATGTGTGGGAATGAGAGGGTCCAGAGTTCAGGCAGTGTCTTCGGAACTTGGAAACGAAAGATTAGATATCGTTATTTGGGATGATGATCCCGCACAGTTGTTGATAAATGCAATTGGACCTGCCGAGATAGACTCAATTGTTCTTGATGAAGAGAATCAAGTGATGGAAGTTGCAGTGGATAAGGATTCTTTAGCTCAGGCCATAGGCAGAAATGGCCAAAATGTAAGGTTGTGTAGCTCAATAACTGGCTGGAGATTAAATGTCGTAGATAAGGACGCTGTTAGAGAGGAAAGTGAAAAAGGATCAGCTTCTTTGCAAACCCTCATAAACTACTTGGATGTCGATGAGGATCTTGCAAGTGTCTTAGTTAATGAAGGATATTCATCTTTAGAGCTAATTGCTGGAGCTAAAGAATCTGATTTAAGTAAGATAGAAGGTTTCGAAAAAGAAATATCAAAAGCATTAATTAATCGTTCAAAAGAAGCTCTACTAACTTTAACAATGGAAATCTCTTCAGAGAATGAAGGTGAGGAGAATGATTTAATGGCTGTTAGCTTAGTGGATATGTCTTTGGCCATTGAATTAAATCAAAAGGGAATCAAAACAAGAGACGATTTGGCAGAATTATCTGTAGAGGAATTAACTGACATAATTGAGATAGAAGAAAATGCAGCAGGTGAGTTAATCATGGAAGCGAGAGAGCATTGGTTTAAAGAAGATAAGTAAAAAACAAATGAAAGATATTTCAGTAGAACAACTAGCAAATATTATAGGTACTCCAGTAGATAAAATACTTTTGCAAATGAAGGAAGCCGGTTTAGGCCAATCTTCATCCAATGATTTAGTAACGGATGATGATAAAAAAATGCTCCTAGGATTTTTAAAGAGCCAACAAAATAAAGTCTCCAAAACAATAAGTTTAAAAAGGAAAACACCAACAGAAACTACTAATAAATCAACGACAATTGAAATAAAAAGGAAAAAAGCTAAGCCTTCGGAGCCCGGTGAAGATTTAGAAGGCACTTCTCAAAGAATTGATTTCAATGAAATAGAAAAGAAAAGGATTGAAGGAGAAGAATTTAAGAAGACTGAAGAAGAAAGAAAAAGGAAGGAAGTAGAGAATAAGGTATCTGTTAAAAGGAAAACTAACACTTCTCATCCTGTAGTAAAGAGAACTAAGCCTTCTTCGGGAGGACCAAAAGTAGTTGAGAGGAAGAAACAGATACTAAAAGAGAAGAGTGTAATCTCAAAAAAGGAACAAAAAGAGCTGGAAGGAGAAGAATTTTTAAGTCAACAAGCCGGTAAGATTGTAGAACATAGGTTTGAAAAACCCTCTGAATTAGTTACTAAGCTAGTCAAAATTCCTGTTGCCATCACAGTTAGTGACCTTGCTAAAGAACTTTCAATTAAATCAGTAGAAGTAGTAAAAAAATTAATGGATATGGGTGTAATGGCTACTGTTAACCAAACTTTAGATCAAGATACAGCTATTTTACTTACTGAGGAGATGGGACATCAGGCCGAACCTGCCCAAGAAGAGTTAGCAGAAGATAAGCTGGATGAGTTGGTTACTTACGAAGGTACAGAGGAAGTTAGAAATCCAGTCATTTCAGTTTTAGGCCATGTAGATCATGGAAAAACTACTCTGCTAGATTCTATAAGAAACACCAATGTGACCAAACAAGAAGAAGGTGGGATCACACAGAAAATAGGTGCTTATCAGACAGAAACTAAACAAGGAACAATGACTTTTATTGATACTCCTGGGCATGCAGCTTTTAGTGAAGTAAGGGCTAGAGGGGCAAATTCTACTGATATTGTCATATTGGTAGTAGCTGCAGACGATGGTCTTCAACCCCAAACAGAAGAAGCAATAAGTCATGCAAATGCAGCTGAAGTTCCTATCATTGTTGCAGTTAATAAAATAGATCTTGAAGGAGCAGATTTAGAGAGGGTAAAAAATGAGCTCTCTTCAAAGGAGCTTGTCCCAGAGGATTGGGGTGGCAATACCCAATTTATTAGCGTTTCCGCTTTAAAAGGTGAAGGAATAGATGCTTTATTGGAAGCGGTTTCTTTGGAAGCAGAAGTACTGGAATTAAAGGCTCATCATAATGGCCCAGCCCACGGGGTCGTTCTAGACTCTAGCACCGAAAAAGGAAAGGGAGCTGTTGCAACAGTTCTTGTACAAGAGGGAACTTTAAAAGCAGGGGATATGATTTTGGTTGGCGAACAAACTAAAAAGATAAGAAGTTTAGTTGATGAAAACTCTGAAGCATTAAAATCAGCAGGTCCTTCAGTGCCTGTATTAATAAGTGGTCTAGACTCTCCACCAAAAGCCGGCGAAGATTTTGTTGTTGTAACCAGTGAAAAAATGGCTAAAGAAATCTCCACTGAGAGGTCTAAAAGGGCAAGAGAGAGTAGATTGGCCCGACAGCAAATTACTAACTTAGAATCCTTATTTGATTCTGAACTTTCAAAGGTTATAAAACTTAATTTTGTAATAAAAGCTGATACCCATGGTTCCCTTGAAGCAATATTGGGTTCTTTAAAGAATTTTGCATCTGAAGAAGTAAGATTAAATATTGTTCATGATTCTGTTGGCGGAATAAATAATAATGATGTTAATTTAGCTATAGCGACTCATGCTTCAATTATTGGCTTCAATGTAAGGGCTGACAGCTCCTCTAAGAAATTAGCTGAAGCTGAATCTATTGATATTTCCTATTACGGAATAATTTACGATCTTTTGGATGGTATTAAAGAAATTATAGAAGGTCATCTAGAACCGGATATAAAAGAAGAAGTTTTAGGTACCGCCGAGGTTAAGGACACCTTCAAATCCCCTAAGTTTGGTTTTATAGCTGGTTCAATAGTCATAGAAGGCACAATAAGAATAAATAAATTTGTACGAGTAATAAGAGATGACATAGTAGTATTTGAAGGACGCTTAAACTCTTTGCGTAGATTTAAAGACGAGGCCTCTGAGGTAGCTACTGGAACTGAATGTGGAATAGGAATTGAGAATTATTCAGATGTAAAAGTTGGTGATAAGATTGAAGTTTTTGATAAAAAAGAAATTAGAAGAACACTAGATTAATGAGATCTTCCGATTTTACTCGTTCAGATAGACTTTCAGATCAAATAAGAACAGAGGTATCTACGATTCTAAGAAATGATGTAAAAGATCCAAGATTAGAAGGTATTACCATAATAAATGTTGAGCTTTCAAAAGATATTAGCAAAGCTTACATATCCTTTTCTCCTTCAAACAGTTTTACTGAAAGAAATCTTCTAGAAGTTGAAGAAGCTTTGAAGAAGGCTAAGGGTTTTATTAGAAGTGCTTTGGGTAAAAAACTAAACATTAAGCGTTTACCAGAGCTTTCTTTTCAAAAAGACAGATCTCATTCTACTCTGTGAACGGTTTTTTATTGTTGGATAAACCCAGCGGTATTTCTTCTGCGGAATGTGTATCTCTTATTAAAAATATTTTGAATGAAAGGAAAGTAGGTCACTGCGGTACTTTAGATCCTTTAGCGACTGGAATGCTTCCTATATGTGTTGGCGAAGCTACTAAATTTAGTAGTTATGTTTCTGATCAATCTAAGGGTTATTTAGTAAAAGTCCTTTTTGGAGTTGAGACAGATACCGGAGATATTACCGGTAAAGAATTATCTACTAGTAAAATTAACTTCTCTTTAGAAGAATTGAAAGCAGTATTAGAAGGTCTTTCGGGTGAGCTAGAGCAAATACCCCCTATGTATTCAGCACTCAAGCAAAAAGGGAAACCTC
>DTSY01000149.1 GCA_012965075.1 Gammaproteobacteria bacterium
ACACGCCTAATAACAGCAGAACACATAATTTTAAAATAACTTACTTTGATAAAAAGCTAGACATTAATGACATGGGTTATATGTGGCGAAATGACCTTATGTCTATCAGAAGCCAGTCCTTTTTCACGCAATCCGACTTTAAGAAAGAATCAAAAGTTTTAAGTAGAACATTGATGCTCTTTACTAATCTAAGAACGACGGCAAACGGAGACAAGGATTCTTCCTTTGTGGGTCTTGCAGGCTTTAATATGTTCAAGGACACTTCCGGAATTGAATTTGAATCCTTTTACAAACCAAAAGGTCGGGACAATTTAATAACTCGTAACTATGAGCTTGCACCTTTTGTAAAAAGGTCAGAGGAATTTAATGTTAGCTTAGCTTACAAATCTCCTGCACATAAATTCTTTCATTATGCACTTGTAACACAAAGAGAGAAGCGAGAGTTGGGATATGGAAATACTTACATGGCACGGCTGACTGTAATTCCCTCTGAAACTCTATCGTTAACCTTTGCTCATCGTCATCAAGATAAGTCAGGATGGTTGAATTGGTTACAAGAAAATTTGCTTGGAAGTTATGACCAAACTCAAAAAACTACCTTAGCAGAACTTCAATGGTTTAAAGACAATAAACACGAACTGAGAGTAAAAGCTCAAATGGTCGCTTTTACTGCCAGAGACCCTCAAGCTTATCGAGCAGATATGCATGGCAACTTGCTAAAAGAACAATTAAATTTAGACCCTTTCACTTTAAGCCAATTGGCCTTCCAGGTTCGCTACCGATATGAAATGGCGCCGCTTTCCTATTTTTATCTAGTCTACTCAAGAGGAGGTCAGATTTTAGAATTTGATCAAGAAAATGATTTAAAGCAGATTTATAGGCGTTCTTGGAGTGATCCAGAGACGGATTCAATTGTTGTAAAACTGAGATATAAGTTTTAAATTGGCAGTGTAATTTTTTTATTATTTAAGGAGTTTCTACTATGCAAAGTAAAAATTATCTAATGGTTCTCTTGTTGTCATTCTTTATGCCCTATGTCATTGCTCAAGAGGTTCTCAAATCAGGTATTGAGCTCTCGAATGTAGACCAGAGTATTAGACCCCAAGACGACTTCTACAGATACGTCAACGGAACCTGGTTGGATAAAACTGAAATTCCTACAGATAAATCTTCGTATGGTTCTTTTACTGCGCTAAGAGATAAGGCCAGACTGGATGTTCTTGAAATTATAGAGGAAATGTCGAAAAGGGAGGATCTTGAACCGGGCTCAGATGAACAAAAAGTGAGAGACCTGTATAGGAGCTTCATGAACACAGAGAAAATCGATACTTTAGGGATTGAACCTATGAAAGTAGATTTGAGAAGAATCGATACAATAAACAACGCAGAGGAACTTGCTTCCTATTTTGTCGAATCGGTAAAGTTAAGTACTTCATCTCCTTTTAGTTTTTGGATAGATAGTGATTCAAAACAGCCTACCAAGTATTCTGTGTATTTCACGCAGTCTGGATTGGGTCTTCCTGATAGAAGTTATTACTTAGACCAAAATGAAACATCTGAAGATATTAGATTGGCTTATCTAGAACACTTACAAGCCATGTTTTCACTGGCAGAACTCAAAGATCCTAAGATCAAAGCCAATACAGTTATGAAGCTAGAAACGGCCATTGCAAACATTCATTGGACCAATGTGGAACGCCGAGATAGAGACAAAACTTACAATAAGCTTAACACTCAAGAATTAAAGAAATTAATCCCAAGCTTTAACTGGGATTTGTATCTGAGAGAGGCCGGTATAGCCGTTGAAAAAGATTTTATCGTGAGAGAGTTAAGTTATTTTCAGAATCTATCTGACTTGCTCGCTGCAACAGATTTAGAAGATTGGAAAGTTTATTTCAAGTGGACTCTTCTAAATTCTGCTGCTGGTATATTAGGGAAGGAGTTTGATGAACAAAATTTCTCTTTTTATGGAAAAAAACTTTACGGAACTCCAGAACAAGAAGAACGATGGAAAAGAGGGGTAAATTCGGTCAATCAGATACTGGGTGAATCAGTTGGCAAAATATATGTGAGTAGGCATTTTGAACCAGAAGCAAAAGTAAGGATGCTAGAGCTTGTTGAGAATTTAAGAGAAGCTTATCGAGTAGCCATCATTGAGTTAGATTGGATGGGCGAAGAAACAAAAAAACAAGCTTTGACTAAGCTTGCTAAATTCACGCCAAAGATCGGTTACCCTGACAAATGGAGAGACTACAGTAAGTTAAAAATCGACCCAAATGATCTTGTTGGCAATTTCAGAAGAGCTTCCCAATTCTATTATCAGAGAGGCATAGATAAGTTAGGCAAGCCCATAGACAAAACAGAATGGCACATGAATCCTCAAACCGTAAATGCTTACTATAGTCCGGTCATGAATGAGATAGTTTTTCCTGCAGCAATACTACAACCTCCGTTCTTTAACTTGAAAGCGGATGATGCCGTTAATTATGGAGGCATAGGCGGTGTGATTGGGCACGAGATGGGGCATGGCTTTGACGATCAAGGTTCAAAATCAGACGGGGATGGTGTGTTAAGAAATTGGTGGACAGAATCGGATTTGAAAGAGTTCAAAACAAGGACAAACCAACTCGTTGATCAATACAATAAATTTGAACCTATACCAGGAGAGTTTATTAATGGCCAATTGACTTTGGGAGAGAATATTGGAGACTTAGGTGGTCTGACGATAGCACATAGGGCTTATAAGATATCTCTCCAAAATCGAGAATCAACAAAAATTGATGAATTTACTGGTGAACAGAGATTCTTTATGGGGTGGGCTCAGGTTTGGGCTTATAAGTACCGAGATGAGGCTTTAAGAAACCAATTACTGACCAATCCTCATTCGCCTGCATCTTATCGTTGTAACGGAGTTCTTAGGAACATGCCTGAGTTTGTCAGTGCTTATGAACTGGAAGCAGCCGATGAAATGTACTTAGATCCAGTGAAGAGAGTAAAGATCTGGTAAATTCTTTTTTGTGTTGGAACGTAGCAGGGAAAGTTTGAACCGCTTTTCTTAGCTCTCACAACTATAAAAAACCTCAAATATCCTTCCTCCTAAGTCACTTGAGCTTGTAATTTCACATCCTTCATACTTGGAGTTTAAATATTCTTCTGTAGCATTTTTATAGGTTGTGGAGATTCTTTCAGTAGAGAGCGACAAGCCTAAAGTAAATGTTGCTACCAAGACATTAATGTATCCACCGCAATCAGTAATTAATAACCGTTCTCCAGGTTGATCTTCAATCCCAAAACATTTCCCATTAATTTCGTAATCTCCATGTTCAGGAACATAGAAAGAGTAGTCTATAGCTTTTTCAAAACCACAAGAATGTAGAAGCAAGATTGCAGTTACAAATGTAAAAAAATATTTCACTAACTAACTATAGCTAAACAAACACCTGAAGATCATTCCAAACTGGACCCGGTGTGGTGGAGCTTCTGGTTAAAAATTAGAACCACCTTTACCCTCAGTTTATCTTTCTTCATGACTTTAGGAATAATCATTGCGTTCATTAATATCACTAGTGGTGTACTCAACAAACTCCCAATCATTACCTTCTGGGTCATGGAAGTACAATCTCTTCCTAGCTGGGTGATCATAGACCTTCAGGTTAGGTTCAAAGCCAGCTCTGCGCATACGTTTCTCTAAAGCTTCAACATCATCTACTTCCCAACCTAGATGATTAAGTCCAGTATTATTACCGTAAAGTTTTCGCTCTAACTTGGAAGAGACGGTTTGAATTGCAATGTAGTAGTTATCGTTACCAACATGTCGCCAGGGTCGCCCATGACTATCCAATCCTTCACCTCGGACCCGAAAGTCGGGAAATGCAATGATGATGAATCGGGTCATCTCCTCTGTATTCACGACAGAAATATTGGCGTGTTCAAGTCTAATCATGAGATTTACCTTGAATAAATAGGTTGTTATAAATTCAAAGAACTGACTTTACAACTAATTTAAGAATTATTCTAATTGGACTCGGTGGTGGAGCTAAGCGGGGACAGTGGGAACCGGTTAATGGTTATCTAGATTAAAAAATTAGCTCTCAGGGCTATTGACTCAATGATCTCTGAATAAATTCCCTAATATCCTCTGCTGTTGTCTTTGGGTCTTCGTACATAGGTAAATGTCCAATGCCATCGTAAATCTTAACTTCTACGACGGGTATGTTCTCCTTAAAGTGCTCAGAGGTTTCAACTTGCAATAACTTATCCTCAGAGCCATGAATTACAAGTGTGGGAGCAGTTATGTTACTAAATATTTCAGGAGTGGCCCAATTTCCTCTTTCATCGGAAAACATAGATATAAATGCCTTACGAGACCCCTTTAATAAAGCAAGTTGGTGGAATTGATCAACCAGATTTTCAGTAACCAATTCAGGATCAGCAACGGCCGTTTTTAAACCCTGTTCTGAAAAAAATCTAGGGGAGAAATAACGAAGCACTCCTCTGGCCAAATTAGAGGACATAATTTTCCAAATAAGAGGTCCGTCATCAGATGCTCGCTCCAGATCCTCTTCTGTCCACACCCCTGCCGCAGCAATTAAAATGAGTGTTTCCATTTGGTCTGGGTATTGAAGAGCATAGCGCCAAGCTGTGTGACCTCCCATGGAATTGCCTGCAATTGAAAACTTTTCAATGCCAAGATGAGCAGTTACTTTTAAAACGGTATTCACAAAATTTTCAGTTGTGTAATTTTCTGAGGGCACAGCGCCGGTTAATCCAAAGGCTGGTAAATCTATACTGACAAGCCGAAAGTCTTCAGCCAAAAGAGGTACTAACCGTTCAAAGTTGAACAAAGAACCATTGAAACCATGCAGCAAGACAATTACTGATCCTTGTGCATTTCCCTCATCGCGGTAGTGAATTCTGGATCCGTCATCTAAGGTAAGAAAGTTAGATGCCCCGGTAGCATACTTGGACTCTAAATCTTCACGTGGTATATCCAAGTAAGTACCTCTGTAGATGAAAATAATTAGGATTGCTATTACCAATAATCCAATCCACTTGAAAATTTTTTTCATTCCTATTGAACCTCAATTTACCTCTACCAAGCTGGCAGCCTGTTTATACTTGGCACATTTCAGACTCTTTGGCAATGAGCCCCGCATGATTTTTACTCATTTCGTTGCTTAGCCGAAGCGCTCCCCTGTTATAAAGGATTTTATCAAAATATCGTAGTTGTTTGGTTAAGATTTAAAACTTTCTTTTTTTCTGATTTTTTTTTTCGATTCTCCAATGCTTTTCCAAGTCCATTTCTAAAAAGCCTTTCTGTTCCTTTATGTGCTTCGGTTGGAGTAACAACTTCACAGTCATAAAATCTTTGACCTAAAACGTTTAATTCTAGAGAGGTTCTATCCAAGGAAAATTGGAAACCCCATCTCAGAGAGAAATCACTTACATCTAATGCGAATGACCGCCAAAGAGACCCATTTCTGGCTCCAGAAGGTACATAAACTTTGCCGTCATTTGTATACATTTTACTGAGGTCAAAATTTATCTTTAGATACAGTTCAGGTATTGAATTTTTGTAATGAGCACAATATAAGTTCCTTACATTGTTTGAGTCTTCTAGCCACCAAGAATGATGGGCGGAATCATCAAATTTTTTTTCAAAACTCCATACCACCGCCCAAGCATTAGTCGCTAATAGTAGGCTAACGAGTAAAAGTATTTTTTTCATTTATCCATTTATAACAAATTTATAA
>DTSY01000150.1:0-2546 GCA_012965075.1 Gammaproteobacteria bacterium
TTGAAACCTCCTGGTTTATATACATTTTTACAGCATTTCCTTCATTAATTTGAGGCCTTACTACCAATTTCACTCCTATTTCCTGTCTTGTTACTGATCGAAATGGATTGCTGTTAGATCCACTTAATGTTTCGCCTGTAGTTATAGGAATTTCTTGACCAACAACAATTGAAGCCTCTTCGTTATCCATGGTCATAATCGAAGGGGTTGAAAGAACATTTGAATCAGCATCTTGGGCGATCAAATTTAAAATAGTTGCAAAGCTTGTTCCACTAGCCTTATAGCGCGCTACCCCAACTGCTAATCCATCTAAAGCAAGTAAAGAATTGGCTGCTCTGGTTTGCATAGTTGAAGAAGTTGTTGAATCTTCACTAGTCTCAGCTCCTATTGTGGATATCAGATCTGGATTAGGAGTTCCAAATCTTTGTGTTGCTATCGGGGAGCTTTCTCCATCTCCTAAAAACAAAAATTGCACGCCAAGGTCTCTAGCTAATTTATCTGAAATTTCAACAATTAAAGCTTCAACTAAAACTTGAGCCCGCCTTATATCTAGCTGAGATATGACTGATTCTAGGGATTTTAGAATATCTGGCTGAGCTGAAATAATCAGGGCATTTGTATCATTATGAAATCCTATACTAGTTTTATTTTTCTTTGAAGACTCAGAAGGTATTTCCTCTTCAAGACTCTCAGCTACTTTTTCTAAAATTCCGGTTAAATCCTCTGCCTTTGCATATTTAAGATAAATAACTTTTAAATTACTACTTTGTGAACTATTACTATCAAGACGGGATATAACCCTTTTTATTTGTTTAATCACTCCTATTTGACCTCTTAACAATATAGAGTTGCTCCTTTCCACTGCAATAGCACTAAAACTTTTTGACATTTGATTATCCCCTCTCCACATAGAACCTAAAATCCTAGCTACTTCGTTAGCAGAGGTATTATCTAAAGGGATTAATTCAAAAGTATCTGCAGGATTTTTATCTAACTCAAGGAGAATAGATTTAATTCGAGATAGGTTTCCTACGTAGTCGGCAATGATTATGCTATTAGTAGCCTCATAGGCAGCTATGTGGCCTTGCTTGTTTACTAGAGGTTTTAAAAGAGGTGCAATAACACGAGCATTAGCCTGAGAAAGACGTATAACTTCTGTGGCAAGACTGTCATTATTTTTATTGTTAACAGTAGCATCTTGCCTTGCCCCAGATTCAGGCATTACTTTAACTACCCCATTGTTTTCTATAGCTGCATATCCGTGAACTCTAAGTACAGATAAAAAGACTGCATAAGCTTCTCCAGCATCTAAATCTTGATTTGATACAACAGTAACATTCCCTTTAACTCGCGGATCTAAAACTATGGTTTTATTAGATATTTGTGCCATATCAGCAGCAAAAGCTCTTATATCAGCATCTCTCATATTAATTTGGGCAGAATTTAGTGCAAAGCTAATTAATAAAACAACAGAAGTGAGAGACACCAATACAAATTTATTCAACATAAATAAGTTCATAGAATTAATTGAGTTTAACTATTATAGAGAGGTCGTCATCATCTCTGATTAAGTCTAATTTTACCTGCCCAAAAACAGATAACTCTTTCAAAACTGAAGGGTCTTTTATATCCAAACCATTTACAGCAACAAGGACATCACCTGATTTTAAACCACTGCTGTCAAAAAGCTTTGACTGGTTTCCAGGATAAATTTGATAACCTTTTAGAGTGCCATTAGAAAAATAGGGTTGAAAACTTATCATTTGGCTTAGAGCACTAGAGTTTATATCTTCAACTTTTATTCCTTTACTTGAATTAGCTAAAGCCTTAGTTATTTCTGGAGATAAAACTGTATCTGAATCAAAAGTTACGCTCTCTCTAATCCCTCTTCTTGAAATAACCACCCTTTCTGGCTCAATAAACTCTAAAATAATGTCATCAGCAATAACCTCATTAGTTTTATAAATTCTTTGGTTATTGGGATCAAAACCAAGGATAGCTGCATCTAATTGACCTGAATTGGAATAACGAATTCCATATAATCTAAGTGATAAAGAGGTTGGTGGAATATCAATAGAAAAGACCTGATTTAAGGATTGATTTGTACCTTTTATAAAAGGATCTCCTGATAGGTTTTTGTAAGCATCTACAGAATTATTTTTTAGCAAGGAACTATCCTTACTATAGGTAACACTATTAACTGGATAGATTATCTTCCAAGTTAAATTAATTAATTGCAAAGCAATAACAAAACCGAACAATAAAGATAAATACACTGGAAGGCTTCTGATGAAAATCTTAGAAGAAAAATAGGAATTTGAATTCCTATTTAAGAAAGCTAATACGCTCTTTATTTGATCCATAATGAACTGCATAATCTATCGCTTATATTCAAGTAATACTATTGTATAACTGCTAAAGAAGCCAATTTTCGACTCACTGAAAGATCTTTATGTTTTGGAGTTTTTATAGACAAGGATTTTCCAAAAAGGTTTTACAAAAGCAACAACAGAAACAATAATCTACTTTTATGGAGTTATTATTAA
>DTSY01000150.1:2646-5577 GCA_012965075.1 Gammaproteobacteria bacterium
GTTTTACAAAAGCAACAACAGAAACAATAATCTACTTTTATGGAGTTATTATTAATTCGTTATGAATTGATCTTCTTTTTTCTAGGAGGATTGATTGTTGGTAGTTTTTTAAATACGGTTATTTATAGATTGCCTTTGATAATGGGTTATGAAGAGAAAGATATTTCCTTCATAAAATTTAATCTTGCTTATCCAGCTTCTCATTGCCCCAATTGTGAATCTAAACTTCCATTCTATTTAAACATACCCCTACTTAGTTTTATCTGGTTAAAGGGTAGGTGCTCCTTTTGCAAAGATAAAATTTCAACCCAATACCCTTTAATTGAATTAGTAACAGGAATTTTATTTTCCTGGATAGCTCTTAACTCTTTAGACTTACTCCAGAGTGCCATTTTATGCATTTTTTTCAGTGCCTTACTTGTCTTATCTGTTATAGACTCAAAATTCAAGCTTGTACCTAGTCCAATAAGTCTTTCATTAATAGTAATAGCACTTTTATATAATTTTTTATTGAATCCAGACTTAGTCAAAGACGCCCTATTAGGTGCTTTGTGCGGTTATCTTTTCTTTTTCTTAATTGAAAAGTTGTTTAAATACTTAAAAGGGATCGAAGGACTGGGGCGCGGAGATGCTAAAGTATTTGCTTCCATGGGAGCGTTAATGGGCTGGCAATATCTCCCCTACATACTCCTGGCTGCTTCATTATTAGGACTAATCAGCGTTCTAATTTTTTTTGCAGTTGAAAAGAAACCTTTCAGGGAATTAAAAGGATACTCTATTCCCTTTGTTCCGGCGCTCTCGTTTGGCTTATTAATTAATCTTTTTTAAGCTATTCTTTTAGGGATTATTAACTAGCCAAAGATGCCTTTAAACACAAAAAAGAAAATAACAGACAAACCTGCTCCTACTGGTAGAGTTACTAACCAAGAAATAAGTATTCTACCTACTACCCCCGCATTTATGGCAGATATACCTCTAGCTAAGCCTACTCCTAGAACAGCTCCTACAAGTGCATGAGTGGTGGAAATAGGAAGTCCAGCTCCAGAGCAAAACACAACCGTTATAGAAGCAGCTAAAGTAGCTGCAAACCCTCTGCTTGGAGTTAATTCAGTGATATTTTTTCCTACAGTTTCAATAACTCTGTAACCAAGCATAATCAAACCAGCAACTATCCCACTACCACCTAAGGCTAAAATCCACCAAGGCATCATAGACTCAGCGGTAACTTCTCCTCCGCTTAGAACAACGTTAGCAACAGCAGCTATAGGACCCACAGCATTAGCAACATCATTGGAACCATGAGCAAAGGCCATGGCACAAGCTGTTATTACCATTAACACAGCAAATACTCTTTCAACTCCATCAAGTTCTGTATCTCCTCTTTGTTTTGAGACGTTTTCTACGCTTCTAAGAAAAGCCGTTCCAAGTAAAGTTATAGCTACACCAACCGCAAAAGAATAACCAAGACTCTCTTGTAAAGAAAAATCTAAGCCAATATGCTTTAGTCCCTTAATAAAAGTTACCATTGCGATAACAAATCCAACTAAGAACATATAAACAGGAACATATTTTTTTGCGTTTGCAAAAGGGTTGTTGGTATTGAGTATTAAAATCTGAACACTTTTAAACAACAGAAAAGCTATAACTCCTGCTAAAAAAGGTGATGTAAGCCAGCTTGCTACAATAGTAGTCACCTCACTCCAAATTACTGCATCGAAGCTTATACCTACTGCGGCAAAGCCAACAATTGCACCTACTATTGAATGAGTTGTAGAGACTGGCCAACCTTTAAAAGAAGCGAACAATAACCAAGTTCCAGCTGCTAATAAAGACGATAACATTCCATAAACAAGAAGATTTGGCGAACCCGAAAGGATGGTAGGATCAATTATCCCCTTTCGAATTGTAGAAGTGACTTCCCCTCCAGCTAGGTAGGCGCCTGCGAATTCAAAAACACAAGCCACTAATATAGCCTGGCCTAGGGTTAAAGCCCTTGTGCCAACGGAAGTTCCCATAGCATTGGCAACGTCATTTGCACCTATCCCCCAGGCCATGAAAAAGCCAAACACACATGCGGATATAAGAAAAACTAAGCCGTACTCTAAAATTATTTCCATTTAAAAATCTCTGTAGTTATCTAGCCGCTATTAATGTGATTCTGTGTCCAACTTGCTCAGCCCTATCAGCTAATTCACCTAATTTATTTATGACATCATAAAGAAACATAACATCAACAGGAGGTAAGTCTTTTTCTAAATCAAAAAGCTGACGTCTTACAGTTATTTCAGCAGTATCGTTATTAGCTTCAAGTGAATCGAGTTGTGAAATAATTTCATCTAATTTATTTGATGCCCTGCTTCCAAAAGCAAGTCTTGAAACTTCACTTAACTGATCTATACCAGTAGCAGCTGTAGTCACAATACTAACTGCCTCTTTGACTAGCTCTTTAAAGGCACCACAAATTGGTTTAGGTATTGTCATATGCCTTCCTAAAACTAATCCCGAAATATCTTTTACAGTATTAGGAATTTCATCAGCTAAGCCAATAAGATCTAACAAATCTCCTCTTGGAACAGATAAAAACAAACCCTTGGGTAAAAGATGCCGTGTCTCTGCTTTAAGCACATCAGTTTCCTTTTCAAGAATTACTATTTTGTCTCTACTAAGCGAAGCCTCATCCCAGTTATCTTGAATAACTGCTTCAATGAAAGTTATTAATTCTTCAGCACAATTTTTTGATTTTTCCATGTGAGCCTGAATTGGACCAAACGGAGACTTGCTAATTAAATCAGAAAGTGTTTTTTGAGTTTTCATAATTATTCTATTTTATTATTTTTAGGATTAAGGAAACAGTTTAATTAAATAACAAAAAAAAGGGATTAATGTAGATTAAAATTTTAATTCAAATCCCACCGCAGTTATATTCTTTTC
>DTSY01000151.1 GCA_012965075.1 Gammaproteobacteria bacterium
GCAACTAAAGGAAATTCTATATCCAGCATTTCACATATTCTTGAATTCATTTTTTACCTCGCTTTCTTGTGTAGTACCATGTATAAAAATGTTAATTAATTAAATAGAGAACTAGAGTGATAAAGAATAACAGAATTTGTGAAACTTTCGGAATTGAATATCCTATATTTTTAGCAGGTATGGGAGGAGCTTCTTGTCCTAAATTAGCAGCGGCCGTATCAAATGCTGGAGGCTTAGGAATATTAGGGGCTGCTGCCTGTACTCCTAGTCAAATGAAGAGATGGATTCAGGAAACAAAGGACTTAACTGATAAACCTTTTGGGATAGATACTCTACTTCCCATGTCCGTTAGAAGTGGAGGTAATCTTAAACAAAACGATGGTAAGGATCCAGCAGATCTTTTGGCAGAGTATCAGAAGATGGCGAAAGAGTTTATGAATGAACATGGTCTAAAAATGGTTCAGCATGACCGCCAGCCTGCTGAAGAAGATAATTTAGGTTTTTTTACTAAAGAATTTTTTGAAGCACAAATGGAAGTAGTTATTGAAGAGAAAGTCCCAGTTTATGCTGCAGGACTAGGTAATCCAGCACCTTGGATGGATAGATTGAGAGCAAATGAGACTAAGGTCATGACGGTTGTAGGCGCTGTAAGGCACACTATAAAAGTTTCCTCAGCTAGAGTAGATGCAATAGTTGCTCAGGGTCATGATGCGGGAGGACATAATTCACCTGTAGGGTCTATGGCACTGATTCCTCAAGTAGTTGATGCCGCTAATGGTATACCAGTTTTAGGAGCAGGTGGAATTAGTGACGGCAGAGGGATTGCTGCTGCTTTTATGCTGGGTGCTGAAGGTGCATGGATAGGATCTGCCTTTTTAGCTTCAGAAGAAGCAGACATCTTTGACCATCAAAAACAAGCAATAGTTGATTCAACAGAAGAGGGTACAGTCATTTCTAGGTCAGTTACTGGAAAGCCAGCAAGGATAATAAGAAGTGCTTGGACAGACTTTTGGGAAAGATCAAACTTGGATCCTCTTCCTATGCCATTCCAATCAGGAGTTGCAGGACCAGTGTTAGAGTCAGCCAATAAAGATCAAAGGCAAGATATAAACCCTGGTTTTGCAGGTCAAGGTATAGGTATGATCAAATCGGTTAGACCAGCCGAAGAAATCATGGCTGATTTAATTGAAGGAATGGAGCGTGCCCTTAAAGATTCTGCAAAATTGTACGATTAATCTTTAAGTATTTTAGTGAATAGACTGTATATAAATAGAAAGAAAAATTAGGACAAGGATTACTACAGCTATCCCAAAAAGGAATACTCCAAGAGTCGTAAGGGTTTTGTTATCTTCTTCCATCTAAATTGCCTAGTTAAAAAGTAGCATTATTATTATTAATGGAACCTACGTCAAAGAAATTAAATAAATCTGCATGGAGTTGGGCTCTTTATGATTGGGCCAACTCAGCTTTTGCTACAACTGTAATGGCGGGGTTTTTCCCCATCTTCTTTAAATCTTATTGGGCTTCAAATCTTTCTGATGCTGAAAGCACTTTTGCTATAGGATCGGTTAATTCACTAGTTGGATTGTTGATAGCTTTTAGTGCTCCTGTATTAGGTGCCTTGGCAGATGCTGGAGATTCTAAGAGAAAATTTTTATTTAGTTTTGCCTTTTTAGGCATTATTGCCACAGGATATTTATTTTTTATTCCAGAAAGTTCTTGGAAATTAGCTGTAGTTTTCTATGGCATAGGCGTCATAGGTTTTTCTGGTGGCAATATCTTTTATGATTCTCTTTTGGTAACAGTTTCAAAAGAAAAAGAAAGAAATCGTGTTTCAGCCCTTGGTTTTTCTCTTGGTTATCTAGGGGGAGGCATTCTCTTTCTTCTTAATGTGGCCATGTTTCTTTATCCAAACTGGTTTGGTTTAGAAAATCAAATTGAAGCAGTGTTATGGTCATTTTTGTCAGTAGCTGTTTGGTGGTTAATATTTTCTCTACCAATTTATCTAAATGTTAAGGAACCAGTACAAAACGCAAGTAAAAAGCAAATAAACACTGTCATAGCTGATGCCTTTGAAAATTTGTTAAACACAGCTAGGTCTATTAAAAAATTTAAAAGTGCGGTAATTTTTCTTTTGGCTTATTTTCTATACATGGATGGTGTGGATACCATAATAAGGATGGCCACCTCGTATGGGTCTGACATAGGCTTATCAGCTACCTCGATGATTCAGGCATTATTGCTCACCCAATTTATTGGTTTTCCTGCAACATTAGTTTTTGGCTATTATGCAGATAGATTTGGTTATAAATATTCACTATCGTTTGCCATTATTGTTTATATATTTGTGGTGTTGTTTAGTTCGCAGATGGATACAGCTCTAGAGTTTTATATCGTTGCTTCAGTTATAGGGCTAGTCCAAGGGGGAGTTCAAGCCATCAGTAGATCTTTTTTTAGTACTTTAATACCCGAGAATAAAGCTGCTGAATTTTTTGGATTCTATAACTTCATAGGAAAGTCATCAGTTTTCTTAGGACCTTTTATGGTTTCAGGCATCGCTCTCATTACAGGAAGCCCTAGTTATGGAATACTAAGTTTGCTGATTCTATTTATCCCAGGGCTTATTCTTCTTTGGTTGGTCCCAGAAAAAAATTAGATTAGATTCTTCTTTTTCATGACCCTATATAAAACGCTCGGTCTGTCGGTCATGAGACCATCCACGCCAAGTTCAATCAATTTTTCCATTTCTGACTCTGTATCGATGGTCCAAACATGTACAAATTTATTTTTTTTATGAGCATAATCAATAAACCTTCTTGTAACTATAGGTATACCCCATTGCGATGTCGGTACCTGTGCACAAAACCCATTAACCTGTGGGGAGGGCAGATTTATAGATTTTATTAATTGATAGACTACTTCTAATTGACTCATGGATGAACAACAGTCTGGTCCTGCTAACTTTCTAATTTTCTTTAATCTGGATGAAGAAAAAGAAGCTAAACATACTCTACTTATTGCTTTGTTTTCTTTAATAATTTCTACACCTTTCTCAATAGTGTTAAATGTTTTGAAGTCGATATTGAATCTAAGGTTAGGAAATGAAGTTAATAATTCATTTAATGAAGGTATTCTTCCACCCCCTACTAACTCAATCTGTTTAACTTCTTTATAAGTTAATTCCTTAATCTCTTTATTAATGTCTGCCATTCTGCTTAAGTCGTGATCATGGAAAATTACAACCTCTCCATCTTTGGTGCCCTGAATATCTGTTTCCATGAACTTAAATCCCATATCAGCTGAATGCTGAAAAGCTTCTAAAGTATTTTCGGTAGCTTCTTCAGCCCCTCCTCTATGGATGAAGCCGAAAAACTGAAACCCTTCAAAAAAGGGATGTGTATTATCTAAAATCAAGTTAATTCATTTGACCAATTTTTTAGTTAACAATAATATCAGCCTTCCAATAGTAGGGTTGAAAATAAAAATTTGAATAATCTAGAAGAGAATTTTGATTCCATATCGCCTTATGCAGATGAAGAGGTTTCAGATGTCATGAAATCCTTGATCAATGATAAAAAATTTCACGACTCAATTTCTGCTCAAATATACCCTTCAATTTTTAAAATTATCCCAGGATTAAGTTCTTTTTTATTTAGAAAAACTTTCACAAAAAGTTTTGGTAACTCAAAAAGCATTGAACAGTTCCAAAATAATTTGGCTCCTTTTGTGGAAGAGATGATTAAAAGAACAACAGATGGTTTCTCATATTCAGGTTCAGAAAATTTAAGTTCACTACCTACCTTATATATATCTAATCACAGGGATATTGCTTTAGATTCATTGTTCTTGAACTTTGCAAGATTTGTAGAGGGCAAAAAAACAGTAAGAATCGCCATAGGAGACAATCTTCTAGACTCAGGCTTCTTTGAGAAATTAATGCGTTTAAATAAAAGTTTTGTAGTGCATCGGAATATCAAAGGAGCAAAAGAAACATTAATTAAGCTTGGTAATCTTTCAAGGTATATAAGTCATTCACTAACTGCAGATCAAGAAAGCATATGGATTGCTCAGTCAGAGGGGAGAGCAACTGACGGACATGACTTTACTGACCCAGCAGTGCTTAAAATGCTCTATCTTGCTTCGAGAAAAACTCTAGGAATCAATGAGTGGGTAAAACAAGTCAATTTAACACCTGTTTCTATCTCTTATGAATACGACCCTCTCGATATTACAAAAGCAATTGATTGGGAGGATGGCGAAGAGTTATCTTATGAAGAAAATAATCAAAGAGATTTGAGAGAGTTAGTTAAAGGAATTAAAGAACCTAAAGGCAGGGTTCACCTTCATATTGGAAAAAGTATTACTGAAAAAATTAATCAAATTGAGGATTTGGCCGAGGTAATAGATAGCGAAATTATTACAAATTACAAGTTGTGGCCTAGTAACTATATATCCGCTTACTCTTTAGACCTTACTAGCAAAACAGAGAATTTTGAAGGAAAAAAGAAATCATTTTTATTTAGATTTAAGTCCTTGGATACAACAACAAGAAAGAAAGTTTTAAGGATGTACTCGGCACCCTTTCAAAATCAAAAAAAAAGAGGCTAGAAATTTATCTAACCTCTTTTTACTATTCTTAACTTATGTGAATAAATGCAATTGAAAATTACATCGAAAATGTAATCACAAATGCATCTTCATCAGCGCCACCGTCTGCAGCATCAAAATCGCTTAAGCCAATTCCAAAAGAAATTCCAGAAAACTCTTTTGGAAAATCAAAACTTACAAGGGTGTATTTGCCTACACCATCGTAATCACCATAAGTAACCCCAAGACCTGAATCTCCTAAGGCTACTGACCATTCTGTGTTATCAGGAGCTTGTTCGAGACCTTTAGAAATAAGTACTCCTACCCACTTGTAAGCAACACCTACATAAATCTCTTCGAAATCTAATCCACCTTCAGCGGGGTAGTTATAACTAATATAACCAACATCAAAGCTTACACCTCTAGCAGATTCATCTGCATAACCAAAATAATAATCAAGCTCTGTATTGGTTTCACTGCCAAAATCTACGTTAGAGCCCCAGACGCCAACATAAGCACCATGTTCAGAGGATGAAACATCAAAACCGCCTGACGCGGCTGGATCTTCACCAGTTTGGCTCATGCCTCTCCAAATATAATCATTAGAAAGAGCAAGGTTGAATTCTACATCTGCTGCGCTTAAAGACATGTAGCTTGTACTGATAAGTAATAAAACTGCAATTTTCTTAAATTTGATCATTTAAACCTCCTATTAAAGTTAATAAACAAAAGTAAATAAAAACCTTCACTAATTAATATGCAAGATTAATGCCAATATTTTATAGTAATTTCTTTATTTTATGCTTTTAATTGGTGCACTTTTGACATAGCCAATAGTTTCTAGGTGCAAAATAATCTTCAAGAGTTTTTAAAGAATGCTTTATCGTGTAATATTCGCGTCCCTTTCATAAAAATTTCAGGAGAATCTATGGATATTTCAGGCAAGGTTGCGCTAATAACTGGAGGAGCTTCAGGCTTGGGTCTGGCAACAGCTGAAAAACTCTTAGCGGCTGGATCTAAGATTATGTTAGTTGACCTCAATGAAGATAACGCCAAGAAGGCAGTAGAAAGCTTAGGAGATGGAACGGCATTTGCTATTGCTAATGTAACAGATGAAGATTCAGTTACTGACTGCATTAAGGCAACTATAGAGCAATTCGGAGGCATACATATTGTTGTTAATTGTGCAGGAATCGGAAGTGCAAGTAAGACAGTAGGCAAAGATGGTGCTCATCCATTGCAATACTTCAAAACAGTAGTTGATATAAATCTAATAGGTACCTTCAATGTATTAAGGTTAGCCGCGGTTGAAATGGGTAATAACGAACCTGGAAAAGATGGTGAATGTGGGGTAATAGTCAATACTGCGTCTGTAGCAGCTTTTGACGGACAGATAGGACAAGCAGGCTACAGCGCCAGTAAAGCTGGTGTGGTTGGAATGACTTTACCAATAGCAAGGGATTTAGCTCGGATGGGAATTAGGGTTAACACGATAGCCCCAGGCATATTCGATACTCCTATGATGGCCATGGCTTCCGATCAGGTTAGAGGCCCTCTCATTGAAATGACTCAATTTCCTAAAAGACTAGGATTACCTCAAGAATATGCTTCGCTGGTTAAACACATAGTAGAAAATACATTTTTAAATGGAGAGACTATACGTTTAGATGGTGGAATAAGGATGGCACCTAAATAATTTATGATAGATTTGTTAGTTTCTTACGGTTTCTTCTTATTAAAAGTTATTACTGTTTTATTAGTAATTCTTATTCCTATTCTCATGATTAGTAGCTCCACTAAACACAAGAAAGAAACCGATAAAGGAAGGATTATAGTAAAGAATTTATCTGACAAATTAGAAGAAATAGGGGTGACACTAAAAAGTGCTGAAATGGACCCTAAGGCTTATAAGAGTTTTTTGAAGGAAAGAAATAAGAAAAAGAAGAAAGAATTAAAGGGTAAGTCTAAAGAAATAGTTTACGTATTAGATTTTAAAGGCGATATACAGGCAAGCGCTGTTGATAAACTTAAACAAGAAATCAATGCCATTATTGCTTCTCAGGTTAAATGCAAAGAAGTAGTTGTAAAAGTTGAGAGTGGCGGAGGTTCTGCTTATGCTTATGGACTTTGTGCTGCTGAACTTAAGAGACTCGTAGATAATAAAATTAAGCTTACAGTCTGTATAGACAAAATAGCAGCGAGCGGAGGTTATTTAATGTCTTGTGTTGCTACTAAGATAGTTGCAGCTCCTTGGGCTATAGTTGGGTCTATAGGGGTCATCGCTCAACTCCCTAATTTTCATAGGCTACTAAAAAAACTGGATATTGATATAGAAATGCATACAGCGGGAAAGTTTAAGAGAACCCTTACTACTCTTGGAAAAAATACCCAGCAAGGAAGGGAAAAATTTATCTCTGAGCTGGAAGATCTACATGTTGTGTTTAAAGATTTTGTTAAAGAAAACAGATCTAAAATTCAAGTTGCGAAGGTATCTACTGGAGAGGTCTGGCAGGGAGATAAAGCAAAAAAACTCGGCTTGATTGATGAAATAGGCACTTCAGATGATTACCTTTTGAAGTTAGCAAGTAAATTTAAGCTTCTAGAAATTCAATATTTTGAAAAAAAACCTTTTACAGCAAGACTTGGTACTGCAGCTGAAGTTATAGTTGAAAAGGGCATATATAAAATACTAGATATATTCAACAAAGATAGATTCATAACTTAAGGAAGAATATGGCATCAACTTTTAAAGCCTTAGAAGTTTCAGAAAAGTTTAGCTTATCAATTGTTGAAAAAGATCTAGCAGACCTACCTGAAGGAGATTTATTAATAAAGGTAGACTTCTCGTCTTTAAATTACAAAGACGCAATGTCTGCTTCTGGTATGCCAGGAGTAACACGAAATTATCCTCACACTCCAGGAATAGATGCAGCTGGTAAGGTAGCTGAATCCAGAGTACCAGATTTTAAAGAAGGAGATGAAGTCATAGTTACAGGATATGACCTAGGCATGAATACATCTGGAGGTTTTGGTGAGTACATAAGAGTCCCATCCAATTGGGCAGTTCACTTACCTAAAGGCTTAACTGCAAAGCAATCTATGTCTCTTGGAACTGCTGGGTTAACAGCTGGATTATCTATTCACGCTCTCGACAGCTTTAGAGAATATACAGGCCTAAAAGATACTAAATCTGTAGTTAGTGGGGCTACAGGTGGAGTTGGTTCCATTTCAGTCATGCTTTTATCAAAACTCGGATCCGAAGTTACAGCAGTGACAGGTAAAAATGACCAATCTGATTTTCTACACACTATAGGAGCTTCTAATATTTTAAGTAGAGAAGAACTTGCAAAAACTGCTAGAAAACCAATTGGAAAAAGTTTATGGGATGTAGGAGTCGACGTAGCCAGCGGCGAAATCTTAAGTCTTTTGCTAACATCATTAAGTCCGGGGGGTGCTGTTGCATGTAGTGGGCTAGTTGGAGGTCCCTCTTTTGAAAGCTCTATTTTTCCATTTATCTTGAGAGGCAACGCGTTAATAGGTATAGACTCGGTTGAAATTCCTTTAAAAGATAAAGACCATATATGGGAACACTTCGCTCATGATTGGGTTTTAGAAGGACTTGATAAAATTACTAAAGAAGTTTCTCTAGATAATCTTGAAGTAGAAATCAAAAGAATATTGTCTGGAAATCAAGTCGGTAGGGTGTTAGTAAAAATTTAAAAGAGAGAAAGGATGTCAGATTTAGATACTGAGAAAAAGACAGAAGACCAAGAAGATAGTAAAGTCGATGCATTGGCTGCTCTTCTTATAATTGCATGTTTGACAGCTGCAATGTATTTTTGGGTATCAAGTCAATAAGATAAAAACATGGATGTAGTTAGGTTTTTAAAAGATAAAACAAGAATTCCTGTAATAGGAGCTCCTTTATTTACTGTTTCTTATCCAGAATTAGTACTTGCACAGTGCAAAGCTGGAATAGTGGGTTCTTTCCCGGCATTGAATGCAAGACCTGAAGAAAAACTTGGTGAATGGATCACCATGATGAAGAAAGAGTTGAATGACTATCAGAACAAAAATCCAGAAGAGATAGTAGCTCCATTTGCTGTTAATCAGATATGTCATCACTCTAATAGTCGTTTAGAGCACGATATGGAAGTTTGTGTGGAGCACGAAATCCCAATAATTATTACAAGTTTAAGGGCTCCTCAATTCGTTGTTGATGCTGTGCACAGTTATGGTGGCGCTGTGATACATGACGTTATAAACATAAGACATGCAAAAAAAGCAATTAGTGAGGGAGCAGATGGCCTTATTCTTGTCTGTGCTGGAGCTGGAGGCCATGCTGGCACCCTAAGTCCTTTTGCATTAGTTAGGGAAGTAAGAGAATTTTTTGATGGACTTATAGTTTTATCAGGAAGTATCTCTCATGGGGCTTCTGTTCTTTCAGCTCAAGCAATGGGAGCTGATCTGGCTTATATTGGTACTAGATTTATAGCTACGCAAGAAGCAAATGCCAGCGAAGGTTATAAAGAAATGATTGTTGAGAGTAATGCTAATGACATTATGTATTCTGCTACCTTTACAGGAGTTAATGGGAATTACCTTAAACCCAGTGTAGTCAAGGCAGGACTTGATCCAGAGAACTTACCTTATGCTGACAAACATGACATGAACTTCAGTTCTGGTCCAGGAGACAATCAAAAAAAGGCTTGGAAAGATATTTGGGGATCAGGACAAGGTATTGGTAATTTACATGAAGTACCAACAGTTAGAGAAGCAGTTGATACTTTAGTTGAAGAATACGAAGAAGCTAAAAACTTCTTAACAAAAGGGGCTGTTTAATCCCCTTTGTAGTCTGGGTCTCTCTTTTCAAAAAAGGACTTGATGGCTTCTTTCCTATCTTTAGTTTCATGAGTTAAGAGCGTTTGATCATAATCCATATGCATAATTGCATCGTCCCCTGAGTAGGTTAATTCATTAACGCTTCTTTTTATCATTTGAGCGGCAATAGGTGGCTTTGAAGCATATAAGTTTGCCATTTTATTAGCGGCTTCCATTAATTTATTTTTTGGATGAACTTCGTCATAAAAACCCCAGGATAAAAGGGTACTGGCATTCTCATTTTCACCACTTATGACTATTTTTTTTGCCTTAGCAGGACCAATTAACCTAACTGCTAATGGAAGGCCTAGCCAGTTAAGGTTTATGCCTAGGTTTATTTCTGGATAACCAAGAATTGCAGTTTCAGAAGCAATCCTAAAGTCACATGCGGATGCAATACATGCTGCTCCACCTAGACAATAGCCATTTATTGCTGCAATAGTTATTTGATCTACTTCTAAAAAAGACCAAATTGCAGGTTTACCGAAGTTATTTCTCCAAGCCTCCAGTCTGGTAATAGACTTTCGTTTTTCTTTTAAATCAGCTCCTGAGGAAAAATTATCTCCAGTGCCGGTGTAGATAACTACTCTAGATTCCAGGTCATATCTTAAAGAAGCATTAAACTCAGTAAGCTCCCGAAGAATTTCTGTATTAAGAGCATTTAATGAATTAGGTCTATTTAAATAAACCCAACATATATGTCCTTCTTTTTTTACTTTTAAATGTTTCATTGATTTTCAGATAGGTATTTCTCAGCATCAAGAGCTGCCATGCATCCTAAACCAGCAGAAGTTATAGCCTGCCTATAAATATGATCAGAAACATCTCCAGCAGCAAAAACGCCTTCTACACTTGTTGAAGTTGCATTACCTTCAAGTCCAGAATTAATCTGTATGTAACCATCCTTCATACCTAATTGATCTTTAAAAATATCAGTATTGGGGTTATGACCAATTGCAATAAATACGCCCTCAAGACCTAATTGACTTGTTTCATCCTTTTTAACGTCTTTTAAGTTTAGACCTGTAACTTTATTACCATCTCCTAAAACTTCTTCTACAATATGATCCCATAGAATTTCCATCTTCCCTTCTTCAACTTTCTTAAAAATCCTCTCTTGAAGGATTTTTTCAGCTCTTAATTCATCTCTCCTATGAATAAGAATTACTGAAGAACAAAGATTGGATAAGTAAAGAGATTCCTCAGCTGCTGTGTTACCACCACCAACAACAGCTACTTTCTTGTCTTTATAAAAAAACCCATCACAAGTGGCGCAAGCGCTCACACCTTTGCCTAAATAAGCTTCTTCAGAAGGCAGTCCCAGATATCTAGCGGAAGCTCCTGTTGCTATAATCAGTGAATCACATTCATAAGTTTTGATATTCCCTTGTAACGTGAAGGGGCGATTTAGGAGCTCTGCTTTTTCAATGTGATCAACAATAACTTCTACGTTTAATGATTCAACATGTTTTAACATTCTTTCCATCAATTCAGGTCCTTGAAGTCCGTCGCTATCTCCAGGCCAGTTTTCCACGTCAGTGGTAGTAGTCAATTGACCACCTTGTTCCATCCCAGTAATAACACAAGGATTAAGTCCTGCTCTAGCAGCATAAACAGCAGAGGTATAACCAGTAGGTCCTGATCCTAGTATTATTAATTTTCTATTTAACTTATCTTCCATGGTCTAAATTATAACTTCGAAATGATAATAAGTTATTGTTGAAAGTTAGAACAAGCTTTAAATAATCTATACAATACGCAAAACATATTTCTGCAAGTGGCAAAAAAGGCTCAAGCAACAAAGAAATCAGCTGAACAGGCTGTCTCTATTTCTCGCTTAAAACTAAACCAACTTTTCTTTGAATCTCTATTGATTATTCAAGGTTTTCTTGGGATATTCGTCATAATTTCTCTTTTTACTTATTCTTCTCAAGATCCTGGCTGGAACTCTCAGACTTTTTCCAATCCTCTAGTAGGGGAGGAGTTTGGGGTTTCTAATGCTGTCGGCTCTTGGGGAGCTTATTTAAGCGATTTCCTATTCACCATTGTTGGGTATATGGCGTATCTTGTACCTTATTGGCTTCTGTGGCCTCTTGTAAGACATTTTATATTTTTTAGAAGACCAATACAGTTTTCACAAATTTATTCAGGACTTATAGGGATTAGAATTCTAGGGTGGTCTTTATTTTTAATCTCAACTTCAACCTTATTATCAATATTTATAGAGCCCGGTCGCTCTTTCTTACCAGAAGATACAGGAGGTTTAGTTGGTTCAGCTGTTTCCTCTTATACTTTAGAGCCATTAAGTTTTATAGGAAGCAGTCTTCTTTTCACTTGCTTAGGCTTGTTAGGACTTACCTTATCTTTAGAAATATCTTGGACTACCTTAATTATTAAGGCACAAGAATATTTAATAGATTTTGGGGGTGAGTTTGGAGAAAAATCTGCAGACTTTCTAGCAAAAATTAGAGAAAAACAAAGACTGAGGCAAGACAAGATTGATAGACAACAAAGGGTTTTAGAAGAAGTTAAGAAAAAAGAAAAGATAAAAGCGCCTGAAGTCATTGAAGCAAAGGAAAAGATTGAAACGAGTAATAGAGTTCAACAAGAAAAACAAGAAGAACTTTTTGAATACAAAGAGGCTGTGAATCCTCCCAAGCTCTCTTTGTTGGATAAAAAAACAGAAGAACTTTCTAATGAGACGTCTGAACATTCTCTCAGGCAATTGGGTAACTTAGTTATAAGTAAACTTTCAGAATATGGCATTAACGACGTAACAGTTGAATCGATTCAGCCCGGTCCTGTGGTTATCAGGCTAGAGTTAAAGCTTCCCACCGGGTTAAAAGTAAATCAAATTTCTAACATTCATAAAGATCTGGCCCGCTCTCTCGCCAAAACAAGTGTAAGAATAGTTGAAGTTATAGAAGGTCGAGATACGATTGGAGTAGAAGTACCTAGAGAAGATAGGCAACCAGTTCTTCTAAGTGAAGTCCTTTCTAGTACTGAATACGATGACTCAAAAAGTCCTCTTACAGTGGCATTAGGAAAAGATATTAGTGGTTCGGCAGTAGTTGCTGAACTGTCATCCATGCCTCACTTACTTGTTGCTGGAACTACTGGTTCAGGTAAATCTGTTGCAATTAATTCAATGCTTGTAAGTATTCTATTCAAAGCAAGTCCGGAACAGGTTAGATTGATTTTAATAGACCCAAAAATGTTAGAGCTCTCAGTGTACGAAGATATTCCGCATTTATTGTGCCCAGTGATTACTGATATGAAAGAAGCCTCAAGTGGTTTACGTTGGTGCGTGAATGAGATGGAAAGGCGATATAAGTTAATGGCTCAACTGGGAGTAAGGAATCTCAATGGATACAATAAGAAAGTATCTGAAGCTATAAAATCAGGTACACCCATAAAAGATCCCCTTTGGAAGAAGGAAGAGGATGAGGAATTGGAAACGGAGGCACCTAACTTAGAAAATCTTCCCAATATTATTTTAGCTGTAGATGAATTAGCAGATCTAATGATGCAAGGGGGTAAGACCGCAGAACAATTAATTGCAAGAATTGCTCAAAAAGCAAGAGCAGCTGGAATCAATATGATTTTAGCTACTCAGAGGCCTTCAGTTGATGTTATAACGGGTCTTATAAAAGCCAATATTTCTGCAAGAATAGCTTTTCAGGTGGCTTCAAAAATGGATTCTAGGGTAATTCTCGATCAAGGAGGAGCAGAACAGTTACTTGGAAAGGGAGACATGCTGTATTTAGCTGCTGGTACCTCAATTCCAGAGCGAATTCACGGAGCTTTTGTAGGAGATGATGAAGTCAAAAGAGTAGCTGAAGACTGGAGACAAAGAGGTAAGGCAATTTACATAGATGAAGTGACACAAGAAGAAGGTGCGGTTATAGGAATGCCGGGTATTCCTTCTGGTGGTGATCCTAATGAAGATGGCGAGGCAGATGAACTCTATGACGAAGCTGTTTTATTTGTTACTCAATCAAGGCGAGCATCCATATCAGCAGTGCAAAGAAGACTTAGAGTAGGTTATAACAGGGCTGCAAGATTAATTGAAACAATGGAAGCAGCTGGAGTAGTAAGCCCTATGGCAACTAATGGGAATAGGGAAGTCCTAGTGGTTCCTCCACCTGAAGATTAACTGTTACTATTACTTTTTTTAGTTATGAGATATTTCGTTTCCTTCTTCCTTATCTCTTTTATTCTTTTCTTAATTCAAAGTTTGAACGCCTCACCCGATAGTGTTGAAACAGTTCAAGATACTAGGGATGCTATAGATCCTAGTTTAGAAAACCAAGTAAGATTTATTGAAGGTCCAAATTACCTATTTGATTCAATAAAAACTCATAAATTCTTTTCAGCGAATTTTGAGCAAACAACCATTCAAGACAAAAAAAGCAGGCTGATTAAAGGCAAGATCATTGCTCACAGGTCAGGAAAATTTAAGATTTCTTATTATGAGCCACTTAACGAAATATTGTTTTCAGATGGTGAAGATTTTTATAGGTATGAACCAGAGCTAGAACAGGTAAATATTCAACCCTTAGATGAACTGTTAAGTGAAACACCCATAGGACTTTTTACTCTCAATCTTGAAGAAATAAAGGAGCTTTTTGTTGTTAATGATTGTGAAAAGAATTTGAACAGCTATACCTGCCGGTTAACTAGTAAAAAAGAAGAGAGTTTCATTAAGTGGATTAACATCAGTATTAAAAATAGTGTTTTTTATTCATTAAGATATTTAGATTCATTTGGTCAAATTGTCTCATTAAAGTTCAAAGAAGCTTCTTTAAGTGAAATTCCTACTGAAGAATTTAAGTTAATTATTCCTGAAGGAACTGATATTGTTAGCTTTAGAGACAATGCTCAATAAGCACTCGAATATATGTTAGATTCAAAATTATTAAGAAATTCACTTGATCTAGTTGAAGACGCCTTTAAAAAAAGAGGGTTTGAAGTTGATCTGACCGTCTTACAAAAATTAGAAGAAACAAGAAAAGCATTGCAATCTGATACAGAAAAAATGCAAGCTTCTTTAAATGAAATATCCAAAGAGATTGGAAAATTAAAGGCAACTAAAAAAAATACTTCAGTAAAAGAAAAAGAAGCATCTGGTCTAACTAAAGACATTAAAAAGAAGTCCAGTAAGCTAGATTCAATTCTGGAAGATTTAAACTCTTTTAGTTTAGGACTTCCAAATATTCCTGATCCTGATGTACCAGTTGGTAGCTCCGAAGAGGATAATTTAGAGATACGTACCTGGGGCAGTATTCCAGAGTTTGCTTTTCAACCTAAAGATCATCTAGAGATTGGCCAGCTAATAGGTGGAATAGACATGGAAGCTGGTTCAAGAATTACGGGCTCTAGATTTTCTGTGTTGAAATCAGATCTGGCAGGGTTACATAGATCTCTTACTCAATTTATGTTGGATTTACATACAAAAGAGCATGGATATGAAGAACTGTATGTGCCCTACATAGTTAACTCTGATTCACTAATCGGAACAGGACAGTTGCCTAAATTTGAGAAAGATCTTTTTAAAATAGAAGGGGATGAAAATTACTACTTAACTTCTACAGCAGAAATTCCTGTTACTAATATGTTAAGGGACCAAATAATTGACTCTAAGGAACTTCCTATTAAATGGGTGAGCCATACGCCCTGTTTTAGAAGCGAAGCTGGTAGCTATGGAAAAGATACTAAAGGGTTAATGCGTGTTCACCAATTTGAAAAGGTTGAATTAGTGCAGGTAGTGGAGGGAGGCAATTCAGAAGCAGTTTTAGAAGAATTAACCTCGCATGCTGAAGCAGTAATGCAAGCTCTAGAGATTCCTTACAGAGTGGTTTCTCTTTGTACTGGCGAGCTGGGATTTAGTGCAGCCAAAACCTATGACATAGAAGCTTGGATTCCTTCACAAGCGAACTACAGAGAGATTTCTTCCTGTAGTAATTTTAAGGATTTTCAATCAAGAAGGATGCACGCAAGATGGAAGAATATTGATAAAAACACTAACGAACTAGTTCACACACTTAATGGATCTGGTTTAGCGGTTGGAAGAACCTTACTGGCAATTATTGAGCTAAATCAACTTGAGGATGGGTCCATCAAGGTTCCTGAAGCTTTAAGGAATTATTTTAGTAAGGATAAGATTTCACTAACTGAATCTGAGTAAAAGAACAAACCAGAGGCTTGTCCATCAGATACCCTTTTTTCTATAAAATTCTTGGGGTTGAGGGCTTCTCCAGCGTGACTTGAGAGGTCATTGACACATACAAAAGTAGCCATAAAAAAATATTAATTTGATCATTTCACATTGTGAACTAAAGAAGGTATTATTTCGTCTAGATATTTTAATATTTCCACGGTGTGTGTGTGAAATAATTGGGGTCGAACACGTAACAGTTATAAATTAGTCTTGGTCAATTCAAAAGGAAATCCTAGAATAGTTTTTAACTTGAGTGTTTTTTAATAATTATTGGGGGTCTTTATGACAAGTTTTAAAAAATTATTTCTTCTCTCTTCTATTTTTACCTTTTTACTTGCTTCTGTGCCTGTACTAGCCGATGTAGACACTACTTCGTCCTTGCGTGGAAGTGTAAATGTTTCAGGGGCGACAGTTTTGGCAGAACATACACCTACAGGCATTACAAAGGCCACAACTGCAGGAACTTCAGGAAACTTTACAATGACGTTCTTGCCAGTTGGCGGACCTTATGAAGTAACGGTTTCTGCACCGGGTTATCAATCGGCGCAGCTTGGAGGTATTTATTTAGTATTAAATGAAACCGCAAGTGTAAAAATAACTTTAGCTCGATCGGATGCAGAAGAGTTGGTGGTAACTGCAGCTGCAGGTTCTGTAATAGTAAGAACAGGAACGGGGACGCTGTTGACAAGAGATCAGATGGATGCAATTCCTACAATCAATAGATCAGTTGCTGACTTTGCCAAGTTGGACCCCAGGGTTTCCATCAACAGTGCTTCGAGTAGATACACTGAAATTTCTGTGATGGGAGCGAATAACAGATTTAATGACTTTTCTATCGACGGTGTTAGTTTCAATGATCCCTTTGGCTTGAATGCTAATGGATTTGCTACTATGCGTAATCCTATTAGTTTGGATTTTGTAGACCAAATATCTATAGATATCACACCTTATGATGTTGCTCGGGGTAACAACACGGGCGGATCTATTGCAGTAGTTACAAAATCTGGATCGAACGAATTTCACGGCTCTGCTTATTATTCTGAAAGAGATGAATCTAATGTCGGAGAAGATACTGATGGAAACGATTATCCTAAATTTTCCGAGGAGATTAACACCTTTACCGCATCAGGCCCGATAATTAAAGACAGACTTTTCTTCTTCGTAGGGTATGAAGAATTTGAAAAATCAAACCCAGCTCTCTACGGAACTATCGATAGTAATGCGCAGAACAAAGCAGAATATGTAACGACTGCAATGGCCGATCAGATTAAAAATATTGCTAGCAGTAGATACGGTTATGATGCCGGCATAATCAATGGAGCTTCTTTCCCAGAAACTCATGAGGAATATACGATTAAGATAGACGCAGTAATCAATGATGCCAATAGAGCAATTCTTAATTACTCTAAAGCTGAAAGCTATTACCCCCGTAAGTACAATGGTGGAGCTACAGTTTTTAGCAACAACTATTACGCTAAGCCGCCTGTGATAGAGCGAAAATCAGTGACTCTTTATAGTGATATAACTGATCGGTTAAGAACAAAACTCAAGTTTACGCAGTGGTCGATGAATGAAAATGATGCTTCCATCGGCGATGGACTTTTCCCTGAGGTTAGAATTAACCTTGGTGGTGACAGGGTCTATTTGGGAGGTGATAGGTACCGTGGTGCAAATCACATCATGGTTGATGAAGACATTCTAGTTTTTAAAGCGGATTACGATAACGATGATAATGTTTTAACTTTTGGAATAGAAAGAACTGAAACAGATGTTTATAACTTATTTATTGCTCGTTATAACGGAGAAATTCAATTCAACAGCATAGAAGATTTTGAAACTGGTATGTGGAGTTATTTAAGATTTCACACTCCCATAGCGGGTAATGATCAAGTGGGTACAGCTGCTGCTGATTTCAGCATTGAAAAAGATACCGTGTACCTTCAAAATAAATGGTATGCAGGTGATGACTTAACTTTTACCTTTGGCTTTAGATATGACAAAGTCTTGACTCCAGATTATCCACATCTAAACCCTAAATTCTTAGAAAGAAATGGTATAGGAAATAATCAGAGATTCGATTTTGATCTCATTCAACCTCGGGTGTCTTTTAACTACGATGCAACTTCAATGTTTGGAGACAGGGTAGTTGATGCAACCATTAGAGGAGGAAGAGGTCTGTTCCTCGGAAGGATTCCTAGAGTGTGGTACGGTAATGCCTACTCAAGATCAGGAGGATTAACAGACTACAACCGCTTTAGATCATACAGCGATGTTATCGGTCCTATGCCCGCTTCCAGTACAGCGGATCCACATTTCTTCTGGTTAGGACCAACCAGCAACTATGAGGTAAGAAGTGCTTGGTATGGAGATGCCCAGGGAACTGATCCAAGTTTTGAAGCGCCTAGTTCTTGGAGAACAAACATCGCCTTGGATTTGTTGACTACTAAAGGTTATGACTTCACAGTTGAATACAACCGAGATCAGATAAATGAAGGTGTTTTCTATCAAGATCTTGGTATAACCCAAACTGGAACTTTAGCTGATGGCAGAGGTACCTATACTGGCGCTGGTGATTTCTGGCTTTCTAATACTGAATTAGGCGATACTGAGGCCATAACATTTATTATGAAGAAAGAATGGAATGATGTTAAATTCATGACAGCTTATACCAATATGGATGCCAGTGATGTATATGCTCTAACGTCTGCTCAAGCAGAATCAGCTTACGGATATCAGCAAAGATGGGACGGCGAAAATATGAGTGCTAACAGATCAAGTTTTATGGTAGAACACAAATTCTTAGCCACACTTGACTATACCACTCAGCTCCTTGGAGACAATGACACTCGTTTCTCTCTTGTTTTTGTTAGAAAGGCAGGGGAACCTTACAGTGTTGTTTTTGATGAGCCTGGATACAACAGTGTAACTGGAAATTCGCGTTTCTATGCTGATTACAGTTTAGCTTATATCCCTACAGGAGCTTCAGATCCCAATGTATCCTTTACAAGCGCTGCAGTGGCAACTGCTGTGATGGCGCATGTGAATTCAACAGGTTTAAGTGGCTATAAAGGAAGCCATGTTCCAAAGAATGCTTTTAATAGCCCTTGGTACAGCCGCCTTGATTTGAGAATCACTCAGGATATTAAGGTATTTGGGGATACTAAATTAGTTGTGTTTCTAGATATGCTCAATTTATTGAATATGATTGATGATGAAAGCGGTATTGTCAGAGAATACTCTTATAACAACAGCCGACAAATTATAGTGGATGGGGTTACTTCAACAGGTCAATTTATTATCTCTGGAGTAGATCCTGATGATAGTCTATATATTCAAAACAATGACGGTCAATCTGCTTGGAATATTAATTTAGGATTTAAATATCAATTCTAAGTATTGAGCCCTGATTAAAAAGAACGCCACTTTTAAGTGGCGTTTTTTTATAGTCTTGGCCCCCCAACCAAACAAACCTTAGTGGCATAATCCACAGCTTCTCTTAGAGCTCCCTCACTATCCAAAGAATCTAAGTATGAAAGAAATACTCCTATCAGTGCATCTCCAGCACCATTTGTATTAACAATAGATATCTCTTCTGCTTCTACTTGAATTTGGTTGAACCGACAGCCATTAGGGCCATAAGAACATAGGACATCGCAGTTTGGCTTGATGTTTTCATTAAGAAGATTAATTTCTTTCTCGTTGCCAAAAAGTAAATCGATAGATTGATCTAGAACCCATTTGATTTCTGTTAAGTTAGTTTGGATTAAATTTATATCTGCTAATCCAAAAGCTATTTTTAGCTTGTTTTGTTTAGCAGTGCCCAAGGCTTCTTTAGCTGTCTTTAGTCCATTGATAGTGCACACTGAGAAGGCATCAAATAATAACCAGTCGCTTTTTGACAATTTCTCTAAATTTAAACAACTAGGTTTTAAGTCCTCATTAGCAGATAGATTTGAAGCCATGGTGCGTTCCCCATCAGGAGTAACAAAGATAAAACACACTCCTGTTGGATTAGCAGAGTATTGATGAAACACTTCGAAGGAACTTTCAGTAAATCCTTCTGTAAAAATATTATTTTCTTGGTCTTTGCCTAGTGAACAGCTAAATAAACAAGTTGATCCTTGAGTTGAAGCAGCTTGGAGGGAATTTGCAATAGAACCACCTGGTTCTTTACTAAGTATCCTGCTTTTAAATTGACTTAACCAGATCTTTTGTTGTTCAGAACTTATATGAACCATACTTCCTTTTTTTATATTAAGTGTTTTTAGCTCTTTTTCAGATATAGAAACTTCTATGTCAATTAGCGCATTCCCGAATCCATAAATTTTTGTCATATATCAAGTATTTCTCTTCGTTCTCATATAGAATTTTAACTCTTATTTTATTGAGGTTGTTATTTTGCCACTACCATTTTCAGTTTTATCTTTAGATCTTTGGAAAAAGGACCCTCAAAATTTCTCACTACTATTAGGTCAAAATTTTGAAAAATCTGGCTTTTGCGGTATTTCCAATCATTCACTTAATAAACATCTTATAGATGAAGTCATGGAAATATTTAAAGAATTCTTTTCTTTCTCTGAAAAGAACAAGATGGTGTATTTTGAACCAAATTTAGGAGGAGCAAGAGGTTATACACCCATAAAGGTAGAAACCCCTAAAGGTGGTTACGAGGCTGATATTAAAGAATTTTGGCAAACTGGCAGGACAATACCTCATGACCATCCTTTTACAAA
>DTSY01000152.1:0-2932 GCA_012965075.1 Gammaproteobacteria bacterium
GGCTGCATAACCGCCATAGCTTCCTCCGACAATACATATTCTGTCAGGGTCTGCAATTCCTTCTTTAATTGCCCAGTAAGTTGCATCTTCCACGTCTTCTTGCATTTGTCCGCCCCATTGCCCAAGTCCAGCTTTCATAAAATCATAACCATACCCAGTTGAACCCCGAAAATTCATCTGAACCACTGCGTAGCCCCTATTGGCAAAAAAAGAAGTCCAATAATCAAACCCTTTCTCGCCATCTGCCGCAATAGGTCCCCCATGAGGGAAAATAATGGTAGGCAATTTCTTATTCTTGCCTTCAGGCAAAGTCAAAAAAGCTTCAATGTCTAGACCGTCTCTGGCCTTATAAAAAAGTGCTTTCTTAGTTGGAAGTACTTTATTGGCTAATGCTGGATAAGAGTGGGCAACTAAATCTAGTGTTCCTAGTTTTTTATCTCCCAGATAAAAAGAACCTGCGGTACTGCTGTTCTCTACGAAAATAATATATCGATTTCTATCATCACTGGTTCCTCCAAAATAGACTTCTTTATCAGGAAATAACGCATATATACTTTTTTCAAAATCTGCTGCTTCTTTGTCCCAGGTAACATGATGAAAATTTTCATCTCTGAAGCCTATTCCTATGGGATCTTTTTTATCTTTTCTGTATCGAAGGTAAGTTTCTACATCTCTTTTGGGATGTGAATAAACTAACTCTGGTTCAATATTCTGTTTACTTATGTCAGCAGAAAAGACTGCTATCCTTCCGTCCTTATAAGCTTCGTACCAGACTTTGTTGGGCTCCTTCCCAAATCCTAGAACGGAAACAGAATCCTCACCAAATGAACTGTAATCCCATATAGTTCGCCATTTTGTTGACCCTTCTTCTTGAAAGATGATAGAACCTGCACTCCTGTTTCTATCATAAGTATTTCCAATTCTTACCCTTCCATCCTCATCCGTCATCCATGAACCAACTCCAGCTACACCTTTTTTTACCGTTTTAATTGAGTTCTTCTTTACATTAAGTTTAACGACATCTGGAGACCTGGCATTAGACATTCTGAGCATAACTAGAATATTCTCGTCGTCATCAGGTAGCCAATCTATAATTCGTGTTTGGTTAAATTCCTCCCACCTGAGTGGTAAATCTTTAAAGTGTCTTTTCTTAAAAAGAGGCTTAAATCCACTGCCGTCCACATTCACTCTCAGGAGTCTAGTGTAGTCTGCTTTAGTATTGTAGACATCCTGAGCTAACCAGGCACTAGCCAGAATTATTTCGTCATCAAACCAATTGAAGGATAAAAGCTTGAGAGATTTATTATCGGAAGAAGCTATAGGCTTTAAGGGTTCATTCTTTGTAAGATCTCTAATTAAAATGGCAGAATCCCCGTTATCGAGAGTCGCATACATTGCAATTTTTTCTCCGCTTGGAGAAATTTTTACAGTGCCTATTAAGGGCGGGCTTCCAAAAACTTCAGTAGGTATTTGATCATCACTTAAAGCTATCTCGGTAAAAAGAAAAACAATAAAGGTTAGCAAAGAAAATTGAATTAATTTCTTTTCCATAAGGTTCCTTATAAATTTTCTGGTAAAACAAAACTACTGTGAAATCCGGGGGGGATCTGTTGGGGAACTATTAATCTACACAAAGGTCCTTTAGATAAATCCTCAGCAGGAAATATTTGAATCTCCCCTTTACCACTTTCTGTATTAGTTATAAACGAAATAAGGTAACCATCGTCTTCTGCTTTTGAATTATCTCTGGGGGCAAATTGCAGTTCGCTTCCATAACATCCTTCTGGGAAACTATATCGCTGCCTAGTCCCTGTCGAACTGTCCATCTTTATAATTCCGTCAAATAAAATTACATCTGTATCTGCCAAAGTAACGTGATAACTGTACTTAGAACTAAGACCGCCATATCTATTATTAATAACAGGGAATTCACTCAACAGATCTTCTATTCTTTCTTCCTTAGTTTCTCCTGTTGTTAAATTAAATCGGTACCTGTGATAACAAGCATCTAACTTTAACCACGCTAACATAGCGCCATAGGGTCCAGAAAGTCTTTGTCTTACTTCTTTTGAAGGCACGGGCGTCGACATCCTACAAACATCTAAAATCACCTCCTCTCCTTCTTCCCAAGAATTTATGATGTGATAAATATAACAGGGGTCAGCATCGAACCATCTTATGGTTTCTCCTGAAGACATTCTTTTTAAAATCCCGAATCTGCTTTGCATTTCAGGATAAAAAGTTACTTTATGAATATCTTTTTCTAGCAGCAAGGGATCCCAAAACATGGGTAAATCCATCAATATGGAATAATTTGGGGTGAAGGCCATGGAGTGAGGTAATCGAGCACCTGGTAATTCTATTGGAGTAAAGTTTACTAATTCAGAATGTTTATTCATTACCCCATAAGTCATATAGGGTGGATTCACTGCATAATCAAAGAAGAGTAAGTCTCCAGTTGCTTCGTCATTCATACAATGAGCAGACATTAATCTGGCACCTTTAGACTCAAGATCAACTGTACCTAACGTGTCCAATGACACGGGATCCAATGCATAAGCGTCTCCACATTGATAAAAAGTTGAAATTGCTTTTCCGGCATGTATAGAGATGTCGGTATTCGAGTTGTCCTTTAGCCATAGGTCTGAACCCCAGCTAGTCTTCAAATCTCTGTTTGGAGAATCCATTAAACCCGGCCAAATAGATTTACCTGCATCAAACTCCTTTTCTAGACCTTTTGTTTTAATCCATTTATTTCTGTAACTAACTTCGCCTTCTTTAAATTGGGCTGAATGAATCATTCCATCACCATCAAACCAGTGATGTAGGCCGAATGGAGCAAATCTCTGATTCGGTCCATTTCTAAGATAAATTCCTGAAAAATCTTTAGGAATTTCTCCTAAACATTGAAGCTCTGGTCTGTCTAATTCCT
>DTSY01000152.1:3032-5479 GCA_012965075.1 Gammaproteobacteria bacterium
AATTTTATTTCCATTCTTCTAGAGGAATATTCTGATGAATGGGGAAATAAACATATGTTTCACTACAGATGGAAAGCAGAAGTAGACCAGGATTCAGCCAGCAGAAGAATAGCTGAAACCAATCTGCCCTTCTACATTAAATTTTTACCTGTAGTTAATACTTTGATGAAAAATAAAATAGCGAAAACTATTAAGGAAAGGATGAGTAATAGATTATGGGTAATAGGTTCTAATGAAAATACGGAAAAAGAAATTACTGACTCTTTTCATAATTTGCTGTCAAAACTAAATGACCATTTGAAAGTAAGAAAATACATTTTTGGAGATAAACCTTCTTATGCTGACTTCGGGTTATGGGGTCAGATCTACAACGCGTGGACAGACCCTACCCCAAGAAAATTTATAGAAGAAGATTATTCTAATTTACTTCCATGGATAGATAGGATGCTAAAGCCAAAAGACGAAGGTAACTATGAGTCATGGGATTCTCTTTCTGATACTTTAATGCCTATACTTAAAGAAGAGATAGGTGAAGTATTTCTCCCTTGGACTTCCGAGATAACTAAGTCAATGTCAGAAGAAAAAGAAGAATTGTCAGTAATGATAAAGGGCAAAGAGTTTAAACACTCAATTGGTGGTCCTCAAAAGTATCACGTTAAATCTTTAGCAGTTTTGAAAAGTAAGTTTGAATCATACAAAGGAAATCAAGCCTTAGAAAACATCCTTTTAGAAACTAACTGTCTTAGATTTTTACAATAGTTTTTATAATATATTCAATAACTTATGTCGATAATATCAAGTATTAGAAATATGATCTCTAGATACGTTATGCCTAGAGTTTTCTTGAATTGGTCTGATCCAAATATTGTTTTAAGAAAAAGAGAAGAAAAAGAAGAAATTAGAAAAAAAGAAGGTAGACCACATGAAGTGTTTTATTTTCATGAATTATTAGACCCATATTCACATATAACGGCTCAACTAATAAATAAATTTAAGGCAGAGTATTCTGTAGAGTTTGTACCTTTAGTTGTAAATGAGCCTCCAAGCAAGACTGTTCACGAACCTAGTATGTACCGAAAATATTGTCTAACAGATGCGATTAGAATAGCTCCTTTCTACGGAGTTGAATTTCCAAGTGGTAAATTACCAAATGATAAAATTGTTTCATTAGCTCAAAGAATTCTATGTGATCTTGAAAGAGATGAATTTGTATCTCGAATAGCCGAAATCAGCACGCTTGTTTGGTCTGGTAATGAGGTGGCTTTGAAAGCTTTAATTAATGAAGGTACTCTGTCAGAGGAAGTAACTCTCACAACGATTTCTAATAATGAGCTCAAAAGAGATAAGGTAGAAGCTTATATGGGATCAACCTTTAGTTATGAAGGAGAGCTTTATTGGGGTGTAGATCGTCTTGACCACTTAGAGCATAGGCTAAAAGATTTAGGTTTGAAGAAAAATGTTGAGACAAACTATGTCTCTGAAAGAAAAAAATCAAATTCAAGTGATATCCCTAATGATTCTAATATTGAACTAGAGTTTTATCCTTCTTTGAATAGTCCTTATACCTCAATATCATTAGAAAGAATTAAACTATTACAATCAAACTACCCAATAAAAATTATTACAAAACCTGTTCTACCGATGCTCATGAGAAATATGACTATTCCTACATACAAAGCAAGATATATATTTAGAGACGCCGCTAGGGAAGCTAAAAAGTATGACGTTCCATTTGGTAAAGTAATTAGCCCATTAGGCAAAGCAGCTGAACGAGCTTATTCACTTTTTCCTTGGGTTGATCAACAAGGCCAGGGATTTGAGTACATTTGTAGACTAATGATTTCTTCTTTCAGAAAAGCAGAAGATATAGGGATAAATTCCTATTTAAAGGTATTAATAGAGAACTTAGGATTAGACTGGAAGGAAGCGCAGAAGCACCTAGATACCGATGACTGGAAAGATGAGTTAGAAAAAAATAGATTAATTATGTATGAGGGTAATTCTTGGGGAGTACCCTCTTTCAGACTAGTTGATGGGGACAAAACTTTTACGACTTGGGGTCAAGATAGAATTTGGTTAATCGAAGAAGAAATAATTAAACGTCTAAATAAATAGGAGTAAGACATGGAAATTCATGGAGAATGTGATCCACAATTTAGTAAAGTCAAAGAAACCTTTGAAAAGTTGCACCAAGAAGATCGAGAAATCGGTTCTTGCTTCGCGGTATATAAAGACGGCAAACCTTTGGTCGATTTATGGGGAGGTTTTCAAGATAAAGATAAAACCAAACCATGGCAAAAAGATAATTTGGTCACAGTCTATTCAACTACCAAAGGGGTAGCAGCCTTTTGCATCGCTTTAGCAATGGAAAAGGGTCTGCTTAAGTATGAAGAAAAAGTAAGTACCTATTGGCCCGAATTTGCTAACAATGGAAAAGAAGATATTAC
>DTSY01000153.1:0-3627 GCA_012965075.1 Gammaproteobacteria bacterium
TAGGAAAAAAACTTATAAAGAAAAAATTATTTCTATTTCTCACTTATTATTTTCTTTTATTAAATCTATTTATATCTTTAGGCAAATTAAACCTAACTTTATATTTTGTTTTGGAGGCTATTTAAGTTTAGGACCAGGACTTGCTTCACGAGTTTTAAGAATTCCTCTATTTATCCACGAACAAAATAGTGTAGCCGGCTCAGCAAATAAATTATTAGTACATTTAGCGAGGAAAGTTTTTGAAGGATTCCCCCAATCTTTTGACAAGAACAATGACAAGATTCATTTTGTAGGAAATCCGGTAAGAGCTGAAATTACTTCTTTTATTAATAGTAATAAAGAAGAGACTTGTAATTATGAATTTAAACTATTGATACTAGGTGGCAGCCAAGGATCTTCACAACTTAACTGGTTAGTGATGGAAGCTTTAAAAAAAGTTAAAGAAAAGGAGAATTGGAACATTATTCATCAAACAGGTGTTTCAGATAAGAGTAAGTTAGAAGAATTCTACAAAGAATTAAAAATTAATTACAAGGTTGAATCGTTTATTGAAAATATGGGAGAAGTTTATAAAAACTCGGATTTAGTCATTAGCAGGGCAGGAGCAATGACTATTTCTGAATTGATAGCGACATACACACCTAGTATCTTACTTCCCTTGCCCTGGGCAACCGACGCACATCAAGCTTTAAATGCTAAATATTTAGAAGATCTTGGAGCAGCTAAGGTCATAACATCAGAAGAAGAAAATATTTCGGAATTGGCTTTTGTGCTTACAAAGCTTGCATTTGATAATGAGGACAGACTTTCAATGGCTAATTCAGCTAAACTTGCCTATCTTCCAGATGCAGCAAAAGTAATTTTTAAGGAAATACATGAATCCCTCCAAGAAGACACCTAATAAAATCTTTTTTATAGGTATAGGAGGCAGCGGTATGAGCGGTTTAGCTGAAGTTCTATTTAATTTAGGTTATGAAGTATCTGGATCAGATATTAAAGAATCAGGTGTTACTGAAAGACTAAGGGTCTTAGGAATAAATTTAAGCATCGGCCATAAGGTAACTAATCTAGATGATGTGGATATGGTCATTAAATCTACAGCTATTGAAGACACAAATATTGAGCTCACTCATGCTCGTAAGTTGGGGTTACCTATTCTTGAAAGGGCTGAACTTTTATCAAGCTTAATGAACATGAAAAGAGGAGTAGCAATAGCTGGAACTCATGGCAAAACTACTACTACTTGTATCTTAGCTACAATTATGACTGAAGCAATGTTAGACCCAACCTTTATTAATGGAGGGATTATCAATAGCTTTGCTTCCAATGCAAAGCTAGGAACCGGAGATTATATGCTTGCGGAAGCAGATGAAAGTGACGAGTCTTTTTTAATGTTACAACCCTCACTGGAAATAATAACCAATATAGATGCTGATCATTTAGTTAATTACAAAAATAATATGAATAATCTTGAAGAAGCTTTTATTAAATTTGTAAAAAAGTTACCTTTTAACGGTCTACTGGTTGCTTGTGGAGATGATCCAATCATTAAAAAATTAGTAGGTTCCTTTTCAAGAAAGACAATCCTTTATGGCTTTGAGGACCACAATGATTACATAATAAGCAATTACAAGACTGAATCTTTTACATCTGAATTTACTTTATCTGATGATAAGGGTTCTGTAGCTCACCTAAAATTAAATTTGCCAGGTAAACATAATGTTTTAAATGCTACAGCAGCTTCAGTTTTAGCTATAGAAGAAGGCGTATCCTTAATAAACATAAAATCAGCCTTAGAAAAATTTTCCGGAATACGAAGAAGGATGGAATTTTTAGGAAAATTAGGCGACACTGTTGTAATAGATGACTATGGTCATCATCCCACTGAGATTAAAAATACTATTCTTACTTTAAGAGAATCTTTCCCTAGATTAGAAATAACTATGGTATTTCAACCCCATAGGTTTTCCAGAACTAAAGATTTATATGAAGAATTTGTAGAAGTCCTTCAATTAGTTGAAGGACTAATTCTTTTGGAAATATATTCAGCCGGAGAAAAACCTATTGATGGAATAAGCTCTTCAGCACTACTTGATAGTCTTAAAGATAAAGGTCTTAAAAATCTATTGTTAGCTAACTCTAGTAAGCAAGCTTTAGAATTAATAAATTCCTCTATTTCTAAGAAAAAAGAAGTTCTGTTAATCCAAGGAGCTGGAAATATCTCTGATATTTCTAAAAAATTAATGCTGGAGAGCAGGTAATGGTGCAAGACCAAAATCTAAGCAAATTAATTGATAGAGAGATTTCTGTGTTAATGGGAGGCTGGTCAGCTGAAAGGGAGATTTCCTTGAAAACAGGAAAAGCTGTGACGGATTCTATTAAATCCTTAGGTCTTAGTGTGACTGGTATTGACCTTACTTCACCAGATGAGATCAAAGGGATCGTCAACTCATTAGATCTGGTTTTTATAGCTTTGCATGGAAGAGGGGGCGAAGATGGATACATTCAGAGGATTCTAGAAGAAAACAATATTCAATTCACTGGTAGTGACTCTAAATCATGTGAAATTTCTATGAATAAATCTGAAACTAAAAAAATATGGAGAGAGTTATCTTTACCCACTCCTGATTTTGTAGAAATCAAAAATGCTGGAACCAGTGATCTAAAAACTTCCCCATTTTTGTCCGCAGAAGATGATATAAGTCCTTTAAAAGAATCATTTGTAGTAAAACCAGCTAGAGAAGGCTCTAGTTTTGGCATAACTATTGTCCATCCAGGAGGCGATATATCTTTAGAAGATGCTATGAAAGAAGCCATTAAATATGATGACACTCTTTTAGTCGAAGCTTTTGTTGAAGGAGAGGAAATTACAGTTCCTATTCTTGGTGAAGAGATTTTGACACCTGTTAGCATCAAACCAAAAAACTCATTTTATGATTTTGAAGCAAAATATATTAGAAATGATACAGAATACTTAAAGTCAGATTTAAATGCTGTTGAGTTAGATACTGTTAAAGAATTTTCTTTCCATGCTTTCTCTTGTTTAGGTTGCCAGGGCTGGGGTAGAGTTGATTTAATCAAAGACAGAGAAAACAACTTCCAGTTAATTGAAATCAACACAGTACCTGGTTTAACAGAGAAAAGTCTGGTGCCAAAATCAGCTGCCTTTGAAGGGATAGATTTTAATAATTTAATAGTAAGGATATTAAATACATCTTGCTTGAAGCAATAAGCTCAAATAGAATGCGCATCCTTGATACCTTGCTCTCTACTGATTATAGGGGAGAGCTAAAAAACCGAGAGGTATAAATGAGACATTACGAAATAGTTTTTTTGGTTCATCCGGATCAATCAGATCAAACACAATCAGTTTTAAATAAGTTCTCTTCTATAGTTAAAGAATCAGGTGGAACAGTTCATCGTTTAGAGAATATAGGAAGAAGAAAATTAGTTTATCCAATAGAGGATCAATTTAAAGCTTCATATGCTCTACTGAATGTAGAGTGTAATAAAGATGCTCTAGATGAAATAAAATCTTCTTTTAAATTCAATGACTCAATTATTCGAGATTTGATTGTAACTAAGAATAAGGCTGAAACAGATTTGTCAGCTTTATCTTCTCAAACT
>DTSY01000153.1:3727-61231 GCA_012965075.1 Gammaproteobacteria bacterium
GATTGTAACTAAGAATAAGGCTGAAACAGATTTGTCAGCTTTATCTTCTCAAACTCAGCAAGATGATAAGGAGAAACTGGGTGACAAGGAGGAAGTTACAAAACCTCAATTGAAGTCAGAGGATGAAGAACCTAAAGAAATAAAAAACACTGAAGAAAAAGAAAACATAGGAAAACCTGAAGAAGAAGTTAAGGTTACTGAGGAATAAGGGCTATGCCGAGAAAGCAAAAGAAGAATTTTAAAAAAAGACGTCCAGATCAAGAAAATCGAAGGAGATTTTGTAAGTTTACCTCTTTAGGTATTGAAGAGATTGATTATAAGGATATTAAGTTATTAAAAGAATTTATTACGGAAACCGGAAAAATTATGCCAGCAAGGGTAACAGGTACCTCTGCTAAATATCAGAGACAACTTTCTACAGCTATAAAAAGAGCTAGGCACTTAGCTCTTCTACCTTATACAGACTCTCATTACAAATAACTATGGAAGTTATTCTTTTAGAAAAAATAACTAAATTAGGGGATCCAGGAGATTTAGTTAATGTCAAATCCGGCTACGCCAGGAATTTCCTAATTCCTTTCAGTAAAGCAATCAAAGCAAATGAAGAAAACAAGGCCGAATATGAGCAAAGAAAATCATCTTTAGAAAAAGCTGAATTAGAAAGAAAATCGTTAGCATTAGACTTAGTTAACAAATTAGCATCTTTAGATATTTCTTTTGCTGTTCCGGTTTCAGAAGAGGGCACTTTATACGGCTCTATTGGAACTAGAGAGATTGCAGATGCTTTAAGTGAACAAGGTATAGAGATTGAGAAAGGAATAATCAGGTTACCAGAAGGAACTCTAAAAAAACTTGGAGAATTTAAATTAGATGTGGAACTTCATCCAGAAGTTATTCAAGAAATTTCCATAACTATTAAAGCCGAAGAATAGTGTAAGTTTCTGTTGTTTTAAATCTAATCCAGTGGGAAAATTAGGGTCTAATAAAAAAGACTCAGAATTATATTTACATGCCCCAAAACCTTTCCTCAAATGAACCGCTTCCCTTCTCTGTAGAAGCTGAAAGAGCTGTATTAGGAGGCATCATGCTGAAAAATGATGCTTGGGATCTAGTGGCAGGTGTTGTTCTAGAAGAAGACTTCTACAAAAAAGAACATAAATTAATTTTTAAAACTATCAAAAATCTACAGGATCTAGGTAAACCTGTAGACCTTATAACAGTACAGGAAGCTCTTGAAGGAAATGGTGATCTACCTGGGCTGGTTAACTTAGGGGGTAAGGGTTATTTAACTCAGCTTGCCAAAGAGACACCTAGTGTAGCTAATATAGAAAGTTACGCTGAAATAATTAAGCAAAGATCTAATTTAAGAAGATTAATAACTACAGTAGACCAGATAGCCCAGAATGCAAGAGAGTCAGATTCTTCTGGTAGTGATCAAATTATTGACCATGCTGAAGAAAGCATCTTGAGCTTAAGGGATGATGCTAAAAGATCATCAGGTCCAAAGGGAATAAGGGAGCTATTGGGACCAGTTTATTCCAATATACAAGAAGCAAACGAGTCAGGAGATTCTCTTGTAGGAGTAAGTACTGGATTTACTGAAATAGATGAAATTACTCTAGGGTTTCAAAAATCTGATCTAATTATTATTGCTGGAAGACCGTCTATGGGGAAAACAGCCTTAGCATTTAACATAGCTGAGAATGTAGCAAGACAAACAGATCAAACAGTATTGATCTTTAGTATGGAAATGTCTGCAGAACAAGTAGTAAGAAGGTTTATTTCTAGCATAGCAAATATAGATCTACAAAGACTAATGAGAGGGCAACTTCAGGATAATGATTGGGAAGGGATAGATAAAGCTTTGTCCATATTAAGCAGTAAAAAAATTCTTCTTGATGATACTCCTGCACTGAGTCCCACAGAATTGAGATCTAGAGCTAGAAGGGTAAAGAGAGAAGACAAGGATTTGGCCATGATCATAGTAGATTATATTGGACTAATGCAAGTACACGGTAGGAGCGATAATAGGGTACAAGAAATTAGTGAGATAAGCCGTTCTCTTAAAGCTCTAGCCAAGGAACTAGATGTCCCAATAGTTGCTATCTCACAGTTAAATAGGGCAGTTGAATCGAGACCTAATAAAAGACCTATATTGGCTGATTTAAGAGACTCTGGAGCTATAGAACAAGATGCGGATGTGATTGCTTTCTTATATAGACATGAATACTACGATAGGAATGATTTAGAAAATAAAGGGAAAGCTGAGATTAATATAGCTAAACAAAGGAACGGGCCTACTAGAACCACTTCTCTTGCCTTTAGGGACTCAGTAGCTAAATTTGAGAATCTAGCTAGGGAAGAAAGATATCCTCCTCAGTACTATGAAGACAGTGAAGATAACTGATCTATAAATAATTTAATCCATACCTAATAATTATTTACGTTGTGACACAACCTACTTTTTGTTAATCTGTAGGGCCATCGTTCAGAGACTTTTTTCTGCTTGATATACAGATGGGAAATTCAGAAACTAGATACATTTTTGTTACAGGAGGAGTGGTATCTTCTTTAGGTAAAGGTATTACCTCAGCTTCATTAGGAGCTTTGTTAGAGAGCAGAGGTATAAAAGTAACTATCATGAAGTTGGATCCATATATTAATCTGGACCCGGGAACCATGAATCCTTTTCAACATGGTGAAGTTTTTGTAACTGAAGATGGTTCAGAAACAGATTTAGATTTGGGTCATTATGAAAGATTTATCAAATCTAAGATGTCCAAACGCAATAATTTTACTACTGGACAAGTATATGAGACCGTCTTAAAAAACGAAAGAAAGGGTGATTATTTAGGCGGTACAGTTCAAGTTATACCTCATATAACTGATGAGATTAAAAGAAGGATTTTAGAGGGCGCGAAAGATTCTCAAGTAGCCATAGTTGAGATTGGAGGAACAGTTGGTGATATAGAATCACAACCTTTTCTAGAAGCTATTAGGCAAATGAAAATAGAGCTTGGCTCCAAAAGAACTTTATTTATGCATCTAACTTTAGTTCCTTATATAGCTGCAGCAGGAGAGACTAAAACCAAACCAACACAAAGATCAGTAAAAGAAATGCTATCTCATGGCCTTCAGCCCGATATTCTTGTTTGTAGATCTGATAAGGAACTTTCTAATGAAGCTCGGGAAAAGATAGCGCTATTTACTAACGTTGAGAAACAAAGCGTGATTTCTGTACCTGATGTTGAGTCAATATACAAAATACCAATTCAGTTACATCTTCAGAAGGTTGATGACATTGTTACTGAAAAGCTGAAACTTTCCTGCAGGAAGCCCGAGCTCGAGGACTGGAAGAAAGTAACTGAAGCACACACTAACCCAACCAATGATGTAACTATTGCTATGGTTGGTAAATATATGGATCTTAAAGATGCATACAAATCACTTAACGAAGCTTTAGTTCACGGCGGTATACAACACGAATTGAAAATTAATATTAGTCATATTGATTCAGAGATTATTGAACCTAGTAATGTTAGTAAAGTCTTAAATGGGGTAGATGCCATTCTTGTACCAGGAGGCTTTGGACACAGGGGAATTGAAGGAATGATTACAACTGCAGAGTATGCAAGAGAAAATAAAATTCCTTACTTAGGTATTTGTTTGGGCATGCAGGTAGCAGTCATAGAGTTTGCAAGAAATGTTTTGAACCTTAAAGGAGCAAATAGTAGTGAATTTAACAGCAATACTAATTATCCAGTAGTTGGATTGATACATGAGTGGATGGACTCAGATGGTGGCATTGAAAAACGTGATGAGAACTCAGATCTAGGAGGCACTATGCGTTTAGGCTCGCAAGAATGTTTACTTTCTGGAAACTCCTTAACTAGCTCACTATACGGACAGAATACTATTCGAGAAAGGCATCGACATAGATACGAAGTAAACAACCATTATGTAGATCAGTTAGAATCGGCAGGCCTAAATATAGTAGGGAAGTCAAAAGATAAAAATCTTGTTGAAGTTGTAGAAATGAGTGAGCACCCTTGGTTTGTTGGATGCCAGTTTCACCCAGAATTTACTTCTAACCCTAGGGAAGGCCACCCACTATTTAAAGGATTTATTGATGCTGCTAACGATCAAAAGCAGGGCCGACTAGGCAGTTAAAGTGAAAACAGTAAAAGTAGGCGAAATTTCTTTAAGTAACAAGTCAAATCTTGTCCTTATATCTGGTCTTAATGTTCTAGAGGATAAATTTATAGTTGAAGAAGTGGTAGGAGAATTGAAAAAAGTGTCTGATGAGCTGGACATCCCTTTTATTTTTAAAGCCTCTTATGATAAAGCTAACAGGTCTTCAATTGAATCTTTTAGAGGACCAGGAATTGAAAATGGTCTAGAGGTGTTAAGAAAGATTAAATCAGATTACAAAGTGCCTGTAATGTCTGATGTCCACTCTCCGGGAGAAGTTAAAAAGGCTAAAGAAATATTGGATGTCATACAGATCCCTGCATTTCTATGTCGACAAACAGATTTAATTTCTAGTGCAGCTATAACTGGACTGCCCATTAATGTTAAAAAGGGTCAGTTTCTTTCACCAGCTGAGATGAAAAATATTATTACTAAATTCGAACATTTTAATAACAAGAATATCTTGTTATGTGAAAGAGGAACTACATTTGGCTATAACAACCTTGTGGTTGATATGCTGGGTTTGGCTGAGCTAAAGCGATATGACTACCCAGTAATTTTTGATGTGACCCATTCTCTACAGGAACCTGGGGGGGGAGGTGAAAGCACTTCTGGAAGAAGATCGTTAGCCTTAGATCTGGCTAAATCTGCAATATCTATAGGTATTGCTGGTTTGTTCTTAGAAACACATCCTGATCCAGATAAAGCTAAATGTGATGGTCCTTGTGCTTTACCTTTAAAACATCTAAAAGAATTTTTGTACCAGATTAAGGCTATTGATAAGTTAGTAAAAACATTTTCTGAAATAGAGATAAGTTAAAAGTGGCCAAATTAACTATCAAAGATATTTTAGCTTTTGAAGTATTAGATTCCCGAGGAAGTCCTACAATAGCTGCAGAAGTAATACTCTCAGATAACAACTCTTCAATGGCATATGTACCTTCTGGTGCCTCAACAGGTAAGCACGAAGCTTTAGAATTTAGAGACGGAGATAAGTCTAGATACCACGGAAGAGGAGTTTCGAAGGCAATCAATTTTATAAAAAATGAATTAAAAGAATCAATCATTGGTTTAGATCCTTTAGACCAGAAGGTTATAGATACTAATTTATGTAAAGCCGATGGAACTCATAATAAGAGTGCTCTAGGAGCAAATTCAATTTTAGCTGTTTCTCTAGCTAATTTAAGGGCATCCGCTGTTTCTAGATCTATGCCTCTTTATCAATATATACATTCTATAAATAAACAAGTTTCTAAATTGAATAAAGAACCTATTCTTCCTGCGCCTATGTTAAATATTTTGAATGGAGGAGTTCATGCTGATAATAAGATTGATTTTCAAGAATTCATGATTCAACCTTTAGGATTTAATACTTTTAAATCAGCCTTGCGTTGTGGCGTAGAAATTTTTTATGAACTTAAAAATTTACTTAAAAGTGAAAATTTAATTACTTCCGTAGGTGACGAAGGGGGTTTCGCACCTCAACTAGCAACAGCTGAGGAAGCAATAGAGCTTATTCTTAAGGCAATAAAAGCTTCTGGTTATGAAGCTGGCAAGGATGTTTTTGTATGTTTAGACCCTGCTTCTTCAGAGTTTTTCAACGAAAATAAATATATTCTACAAGGAGCAGATAAGCATCTTAGTCCTGGAGAGATGATTAGTTATCTCAAAACTTTAACCTCAAAATACCCCATTAATTCAATTGAAGATGGCTTAGATGAAGATGATTGGGAAGGGTGGAAGTCCTTAACAGAAACCTTGGGTTCAGAAGTGCAATTAGTTGGTGATGACCTCTTTGCTACAAATCCTGAAAGGATAAAAAGGGGAATAGAAGAAAGTGTAGCAAACTCAGTACTTATTAAAATGAATCAAATAGGAACGATTTCTGAGACTTTGGAAGCAGTAGCTTTATCTCAAGAAAATGGTTACAAAACTATTATCTCGCATCGCTCAGGTGAAACTGAAGATACTTCTATAGCTGATCTTGCTATCGGTTTGGCTGCTGGACAAATTAAAACGGGAGCTCCTTCTAGGACTGATAGAGTCTCAAAATATAATCGCTTAATAATTTTGGAAGAGAAATTTAAAATTCCTTTTGTTGGGAAAAATGAAGCTTTATAAACTTAAAAAGTTTAATAAGGATGACTATATCTTCTTTCCTTCAGTAATACTTTTATTGGTCTTGCTGATAATGATACAAATTAATATTTGGTCTGGGGACTATGGGTATTCAAATCTGAAGGATTTAAAGGAAGAGTTTAAAGAAAAGGAACAATTAACTTTAGAACTGGAGAGAAGCAATCTTTTGTTGGAACAAGAAAAAGAACAATTAAGATCAGAAAGAAATGCCATTGAAGGGTTGGCTAGATATGAATTAGGTTTGATAAAACCAGGTGAGACTTTTTACAAATTTCAATCTGAGCTGACTAAAGACAAAGAAATTGATCCTAAAATATCTAATCAAGATCAATGAATAACTTTGTTGCCATTATTCCAGCTGCCGGTAAGAGTAGTAGATACTCTGGAGAAGTACCAAAACAATTCCTGAAACTAGATGGAAGAACCGTGCTTGAGTTAAGTATTAAACCCCTTCTAGATTTTTCTGAATGCATTGGAATTTGCGTGCTAATTCCACCTGATGACCAATACCATAAAGCTCTAGATCTAATAGATAATCCTAAAATCTTTATAGCTGAAGGGGGACATAGCAGAATCAAATCTGTTGCTAACGGAATTAAATTCTGGGAACAGTCAGAAGCATCCTATGATTATTTTCTTATCCACGATGCAGTGAGGCCTTGCTTAAGGAGCTCTGATGTTCAACTAGCACTTAATTCAATAGACAATGAAGTAGATGGAGTTGTTTTAGGCATACCTTGTTCAGATACCATAAAGAAAGTATCAGTTAAGGAATCTTTTATATTAAATACTCTTGATAGAACTGAGCTATGGAGAGCTTTTACTCCTCAAATTTTTAAAAAAGAAGTCCTAGTAAAAAATGTTTCAGAAGAGAATCTAAATAAAGAATTTACTGATGAAGCTAGTTTAATAGAAGCTAATGGTGGAAAATTGAAAATGGTTCAGGGGTTTAAAGATAATATAAAACTAACCTTTCCTGAAGATTTAAATTTGATCAAATCAATACTTTCTTCTCAAGGAAGAATGGAGAGTTAATTTGAGAGTTGGAATTGGATATGATGCCCATAAACTCATACCCGGAAAGGGGATGTATCTCGGTGGTGTTTTTATTGAATGTGAATATGCCTTAGAAGCATACTCCGATGGAGATGTTATTATCCATTCTGTTATTGATTCTCTTTTAGGAGCAGCTGCATTAGGTGATATTGGTAGTCTGTTTTCATCAAAAGATCCAAAAAATAAAGACATATCAAGTAGAGTTCTTTTAACTCAAGTTATGGATCTTCTGGATGCAAATAAATATAAAGTTATCAATGTTGATATTACTTTAATAACAGAAACCCCAAAAATTAACCAAAAAGCAGATTTAATAATTGATTTTCTTTCTAAGGACCTTAGAGTTGAAAAGGGGTGCGTTAGTTGTAAGGCTACTACAACAGATGGCTTGGGCTTTGAAGGAGAAAAAAGAGGAATTGCTTGCCAAACAGTCTCCCTGATTGAAAAAAGGATTAAATAGTTTTTTATGAAAATAATGCTGTGTAATGATGACGGCATTCATGCTGAAGGCATAAATGTACTTCACGAGCAATTAATAAAGGAACATGAGGTTTTCGTTATAGCTCCGGAAAAAGAAATGAGCGGAGCTGGTTCATCTATTACAACCAAAAGGCCTCTATTCCCCATCAAAATAAAAGAAAATTTTATTGCTATCAACGGAACTCCAGTTGATTGTGTACATTTGGGTTTACATCAACTTTGTCCATTTGAACCAGATTTATTATTGAGCGGTATAAACTTTGGGGCAAATATGGCGGAAGATCTACTCTATTCAGGTACAGTTGGAGCAGCCATGGAGGGTAGGGAATTTTCTATTCCATCAATTGCTATTTCTGCAGCAGCATTTATACAACCTGGTTCAGAAGGTAAATCCCAACCTAATTTTTTAACTGCTGCAAAGATAGGTGCAGATATCATTGAGAAATTACACGAAATTAAAATAGATTCTAAAATAACGCTAAATGTTAATGTTCCTAATCTTAATTATGAAGAGATTAATAGACTAAAACTCACTTACCCTGGTTCATGGGGAAAAAGAAACCCCCCACGTAAAGAAACTTTAAATTCAGGAAAAGATCAATTCTGGATAACTCACAGAAATAAAGTACCTGAGAATGAAGAAAACTCTGATATTGCAACCTTAACCAGAGGCGAAGTCTCTATTAGTCCAATTGGACCAAGATTTTTAGTAAACGATTACGATCAATTGCTAAAAGAATGGATAAACTCTTTTAACTAAGTATGTTAGAAAAAAGAAAAACCCAGGGTCTTGGGATGACCTCTCTTAGAACTAGACAGAGACTGATAGAAAGATTGACTGAAAAAGGTATTAAAGATGTAAGGGTCTTAGAGGCAATGAGGGACACACCTAGACATTTATTTTTAGATGAAGCTCTAGCTTCAAGAGCTTATGAAGACCTTGCATTGCCCATAGGATATCAACAAACAATTTCTCAACCATATATAGTTGCAAGAATGACTGAGATTCTGATAGAAGATAAAAAATTGGAAGCACAACCCATAGAAAAAGCTTTAGAAGTCGGAACAGGTTGTGGCTATCAAGCTGCAATTCTTTCTCGTTTCTCTAAATCCGTGCATTCTTTGGAAAGGATTAAAGCATTGCACGATAAGGCAGCCATGAATTTAAAGAACCTAAAAATTAGGAATGTAAGGCTTCTATTTGACGATGGGTCAAACTTTAGAGATTCTTCAGAAAATTATGATGCCATATTATTTGCAGCTGCTCCTTTAGAAGTTCCTTCTTACTTTCTAGATAAGCTAAATGTTGGAGGAAGATTAGTTGCCCCTATAGGAGATGGAGAGGTTCAAGACCTATCACTAATAAAAAAATTAGGGAAAGATAAATACGAAACAGAAGTTGTAGAAAAAGTGCTCTTTGTTCCCTTTTTAGGCGGTATAGTTGAATAAATATTTTTTGGGACTTTTTATGAAATCTAATCTATCCATTTTCTTTAAAGGCATGATTATGGGAGTTACTGAATTAATCCCAGGAGTTTCTGGCGGAACAATTGCTCTCATATTAGGTATTTACGAAAGATTAATAAGGGCTATTTCAAATATTAATTTTACTTTTTTGAAAGGTATATTAAGTGGAAGTTTTAAACAATCTTGGAGTCAATCTGATACCAATTTTCTTCTTTTCTTGGTTTTAGGGATGATTGTATCTGTATTATCCCTTTCCTCAGTCATTGTTTTCTTTTTTCATAATTTCCCTTTCTTTCTCAAAGCCTTCTTCTCTGGCATTCTCTTCACTTCTTTATTTTACAAACCCTTAAAGCCTGAGAAGCTTGATAAAAAGTTTTTCTTAGGATTTTTATTAGCTTGTTTAGTAATAACTTTGGCATGGAGTTTCCCACCTAATGAATTTAGAGAAGTTAGTCTAATTTACATTTTTTTTGGAGGATTTGTTGCAGTATGTGCTTTTATACTCCCAGGTATTTCTGGAAGTTTTATATTGTTACTGTTAGGCATTTACGAGCTAGTTATTATTTCAATTAAAGATTTTAATTTAATTGTTCTTTCAAGTTTATTTGCAGGATGTTTAGTAGGTCTCTTACTTTTCATTAGGGTAGTTAAAAAAGCTTATGAAGATTATCCCGACCACCTTTTAGGTTTCTTTTATTCCTTAGTCCTTTTAAGCATTCCTTTACTATGGAAATCTGATGAATGGAAGATTTCTCTACCCGACTACCAACTAGGTTATATTGAAGCCTTTTCAGGCTTAATTCTAGGAGTTTTCTTTATTTTTCTCTTGCAAAAATTATCTTCTACTTTTCGAGATATTTAATTTTACTTTTTACTTCTCTCCATTCATCAGCGTCTTCAGGAGGGTCTTTTTGTTCAGTAATATTAGGCCATTCCATGCATAGCTCCGCATTTAATTCTATAAATGGAAGTTGATCTTCTGGAAGCTCATCTTCTGAGTAAATAGCATCTACAGGACATTCAGGTTCACATAAAGCACAGTCAATACATTCATCGGGATTGATTACAAGCATGTTAGGTCCCTCATAAAAACAATCCACAGGACAGACTTCAACGCAGTCAGTGAGTTTGCATTTAATACAGGATTCTACAACTATAAAAGCCATAACATTATGAAAGGTAGATTTTAGCAATATATGCAATTAACTACTATCTGGACAATAATTTGATTTCTGGTCTAATTGCGCTTTACTCATTTAGAAGGACCTATTTTGAATCAAGAAAAGTTAGTATCAATCAGTTTTGAATTAGGCGAACTACTTAAGTCAAAAGGCTATTCCTTCACTTGTGCAGAGTCCTGTACTGGTGGTTGGGTAGGACATTCTCTAACTTCTGTTCCTGGAAGTTCAGAATGGTTTGGATCATCTTTTATTACATATTCCTATGAAGCTAAAACCCAAATTTTGGGTGTCTCTTCATCTGACTTAGACAATTTTGGTGCGGTAAGTGAAGAAATTGTAGGACAAATGGTCTCGGGTGCCTTAAGTAAATCAGGTGCGAATGTTGGAGTAGCTATAAGTGGAATTGCAGGACCTACAGGAGGCACCGAAACTAAACCTGTCGGAACAGTTTGTTTTGCTTGGAAAGTAAATGATCAAGAAATAGTAACTTCTACAGAACATTTCTCAGGGGAAAGGAATGATGTCAGATATTTCTCCGTTGAAAGAGCTTTATTGGGTACAATTAAGTTATTAAAGAACACTTAAATAATACTGTTTATTTATACAGTATTATGTATAATTGCCCTGTAAACTCTTCAGGAGGTAGGCATGGCGCAGAAAAAGGTAACAAATATCAAGGAAATAGATAAAAGCAAGCAATTAGAAGCTGCACTAGGCCAGATTGAACGTCAATTTGGATCGGGTACGGTCATGCGTATGGGGGATAAGAAGCTAGAGAAGATACCAGCTATACCTACCGGGTCACTTGGATTAGATTTAGCTTTAGGGATAGGCGGCTTGCCCAGAGGAAGAGTTGTTGAAATATACGGTCCTGAATCTTCAGGAAAAACAACTTTGACTTTAGAGGTCATTGCTCAATGTCAAAAACTAGGTGGAACAGCAGCATTTATTGATGCTGAACATGCTTTAGATCCCATCTACGCAGAGAAGCTTGGTGTTAATGTTGAAGAGTTATTAATTTCACAACCTGATACTGGAGAACAGGCGTTAGAAGTAGCTGACATAATGGTCCACTCTGGAGGAATTGATATATTGGTAATCGATTCGGTTGCTGCTTTGGTTCCCAAAGCGGAGATAGAAGGAGAAATGGGCGATTCTCATATTGGTTTACAAGCTCGGTTGATGTCACAAGCTTTGAGAAAAATTACGGGTAATGTTAAGAGATCAAATACTTTAGTTATCTTTATCAATCAGATTAGATACAAAATAGGGGTTATGTTTGGAAGTCCAGAAACTACTTCTGGAGGCAATGCCCTTAAATTCTATGCCTCCGTCCGATTAGATATTAGAAGGATTGGTACTGTTAAAGAAGGAGATGAGGTTGTAGGAAATGAAACTAGAGTTAAAGTTGTAAAAAATAAATGTGCTCCACCCTTTAAACAGGCTGAATTTCAAATTATTTACAACAAAGGTATCAACAGGTTAGGTGAGCTTTTAGACAGGGGGTCTGATTTAGGCATCTTAGAAAAATCTGGATCTTGGTACAGCTTGGAAGGTGAGAAGATAGGACAAGGTAAAGCAAATGCCGCGGAATTTTTACAAGAAAACCCTAAGATCGCTGAAAAAATAGAAAAGCAGATACTAGAAACTTTAGCTGAAAAAGAATAATTTCTCTTCCTCAGATAAATTTATTGGATTTTATTTAGGACTTCATCTGGGATGAGTGAGACTATTTTATCTTCACCTCTCATCTTGAATTCAACCTTATTCTCTCTAAAAGATTTTTCTCCGATGATAATCATTTGAGGTATTCCAATTAATTCCATATCAGAAAATTTTACCCCAGCACTTTGATCCCTATCATCCCAAAGAACTTCATGTCCTTGCTCTTTTAAGGAGGTGTATATTTGGTTACAAAGATTTTTAAGGTTTTTCTCACCTTTAGGGTTTATTTCAACTAAGGCAGTTGTGTAGGGACTAATTTCTTTAGACCAGATTATTCCTTTATCATCATGATTTTGTTCGATAGCAGCAGCAACTATTCTTGATATACCTATGCCATAACAGCCCATTTCAGGGTAAATATTTCCATTCTCAGATTGGACGGTAAGTTTCATACTTTCAGAGTATTTTCTTCCTAGTTTGAAGATATGACCTACTTCAATACCTCTTTTTAATTTTAACTTACCCTTTCCATCAGGACTATCTTGTCCTTCCAGGCTTCGCGGATCCTGGTCAGATTTTGATTCTATTAACAATTCAGCATTAATTGCATAATCACTTTTGTCGCTAAAAGCTAGTAGATCTTCACCAGAATCTGCTAATACATGAAATTCTTCTGAATCAGCCCCCCCTATAGCTCCACTGTCTGCTTTTACTATTCTGTAATCTAAACCAAGAGAATTAAAAATCCTTACGTACGCATCCCTCATACTTTGATAGCTGTCATCCATTTGTTGTTCTGAAAGATCAAAAGAATAGGCATCTTTCATGATGAACTCTCTAGATCTCATAACACCAAACCTAGGTCGAATTTCATCTCTAAATTTAGTCTGTATTTGGTAGAAGATAACAGGAAGCTGTTTGTGGCTTCTTATTTCATTCCTACACAAGTCTGTAATTATTTCTTCGTGGGTAGGGCCTAAGCAGAATTCTCTATCGTGTCTATCTTCAAATATTAATAATTCTTTACCGTATTGTTGCCACCTTCCTGATTCTTTCCACAATTCTCCAGGTTGAACCATTGGCATCAAGATTTCTTGCGCTCCAGATTTTTCCATTTCTCTTCTAACAATATTTTCTACCTTTCTAAGGACTTTTACTCCTAGAGGCAACCAGTTATATATCCCCGATGCTACCTGTCTTATTAACCCTGCCTTTAACATTAATTTATGGCTTATAGTTTCTGCGTCAGAAGGGTTTTCTCTTTGAGTTGCTAAGAGTAAATTACTAGTTTTCATGGTTAATTTTTACTTGCTCAATATTAACATTTAGTAAAAGAGTAAACGAGATAATAAGTAAATAAGCTTATGTTGGTATAATTCTCACTCAATTAGTATGCCCACTTACGTATTTAAGGAAAAAGGTAAAAGAAAGTTGATTGAAGTTCAGATGAAGATATCTGAACTTGATTCTTTTAAGTTAAACAATCCTAAACTTAAACAGATTCCAACAGCTCCATCTTTTAGGCTGAAAGGGACAGGTTGGTATGAAACTGACTTCAAAACTGGAAAAAGGAAAAACCTAGCTAAAAATGATGAAGATAAGCAAGGTAATTTAAGTAAAACTAAGACTGAGAACAAAATAAAGAAAGATAAGGTTAAAAAGAAAGAAGAGAAATCAGAAAGTTCTTAAACGGTGCAGATTATGAAGAATATAGAAACAATAAAATGCGGATCTATAACCAAGAAGAAACTTAACTCAGTTGTTGAGGTTTGTGGCTGGATACACAGAAGAAGGGATCATGGAGGAGTCATTTTCTTTGATTTAAGAGATGAGTCTGGTTTAGTCCAAGTGGTCTGCAACCCAGAAGAAAAAGATACTTTTGCACTGGCAGAGACTTGTAGGAGTGAATACGTAATTTCAGTTGTAGGAAAAGTGAGGGAAAGACCAGAAGGAACAGTTAACCTAGAGTTAGATACAGGGGAAGTAGAGGTAGTTGGATCCTTTCTTAAAATTCTCAACCCCTCGTTACCTATACCTTTCCAATTAGATGAGCACGCTTCAGTAGGTGAAGAAACTAGACTTAAATACAGGTTCTTAGATTTAAGAAGAGAAGAAATGCAGAAAAATATTAGATTAAGATCTAAAACTTCTAAATGCGTTAGAGATTATCTTGAAACTAATGAATTTATTGAAATTGAGACTCCTTTGCTTACTAAGGCAACTCCAGAAGGAGCAAGGGACTATCTTGTACCCAGTAGAACATTTCCAGGTTCATTTTTTGCGCTCCCTCAGTCTCCACAGTTATTTAAACAAACTTTAATGGCTTCAGGGTTTCAACGGTACTACCAATTCGCTCGATGCTTTAGGGATGAAGATCTGCGCTCTGATAGGCAACCAGAATTTACTCAGATAGATTTAGAGTGCTCTTTTGTAACCTCGCAAAATATTAAGGACTTAGTGACTGATTTATTAAAAAAAGTCTTCTTTGAAGTTCTAAATATTAAGCTGGGAAAATTTCCTACTATGACTTATGAAGATGCAGTTGCCAAATTCGGTACTGACAAACCTGATTTAAGAAACCCTCTTGAGCTAGAAGATGTATCAGAATTGTTTGTAAGTTCTGAATTTAAAGTTTTTAACGACCCAGCAAATTCTAAAGATTCAAAAATAGCATGTTTAAGAGTTCCAGGAGGAGAAGTTCTAACTAGGAAACAAATAGATGATTACACAGAATTTGTATCAAATTTTGGAGCTAAGGGATTAGCTTATATAAGAGTAGAAGACCCAGGGAAGGGTAAGGAAGGCTTACATTCACCTATTCTTAAGTTTTTGGAAGATGATATTGTAAAAACTTTATTGCAAAGGGTAGGAGCTCAGAAAGGAGATATTATCTTCTTTGGAGCTGGACCTAACAAGATAGTTAATGACTCTTTAGCTGCCTTGAGAATTGAGTTAGGAAAAAATCTCAATTTATTAACTAGTGATTGGGCTCCTTGTTGGATAACTGATTTTCCCATGTTTGAACTTAATGCAAGTGGAGAAATCACTCCTCTACATCATCCCTTCACATCACCTAAATGTAGCAAGGAGGAGCTTATAAAAGATCCTCTAAGTTGCTTATCAGATGCATATGATATTGTCCTTAATGGTCTAGAACTAGGAGGAGGATCAGTGCGTATTCATGACCACGAAATGTTGTCTTCTGTATTAGAAGTCCTGGGAATAAATAAGAAGGAAGGGGAGGAAAAATTCGGATTCTTATTATCGGCTCTACAACATGGTTGTCCTCCTCATGCTGGATTAGCAATCGGTTTTGATCGTTTAATTATGCTTATGACTTCGTCTGAATCTATAAGAGATGTAATAGCATTCCCTAAAACACAGACAGCTTCTTGTTTGATGACGGATGCACCCGGACAGGCTTCATCAGACCAGTTAGATGAGTTAAAAATTATTGTTGATAAGGATGATTAGCTATGGCTGGACATTCTAAATGGGCAAATATTAAGCACAGGAAGGGTAGGCAAGATGCTAAAAGGGGAAAAATATTTTCCCGTCTAATTAGAGAACTAACAGTAGCTTCCAGGCTAGGAGGGCCAGTTGCAGAAGACAACCCTAGGCTAAGAACTGCCTTAGATAAAGCTTTATCTGCAAACATGCCAAAAGATACGATTGAAAGGGCTATACAAAGGGGATCTGGATCAGCAGAAGGAGACGACCTGGAAGAAACTACCTTTGAAGGTTATGGTCCAGGGGGTGTCGCCATAATTGTTGAATCTATGACTGATAACAACAATAGGACAGTAGCTGAAGTAAGGCATGCCTTTTCCAAAGCAGGAGGAAACCTAGGGACAGATGGTTCTGTTTCATATCTTTTTATCAAAAAAGGATTGATACAATTAAGTAACAACACAAGCTTAGAACAGGTACTGGAAGTTGCAATAGAAGCTGGAGCTGAAGATATAGAAGAGAACTCAGATCAGTCAATAACCATTTCTACCTTACCCGAAGATTTTGATCCAGTTAAGAAAGCATTAATTGATAAAGAAATAGAAACGCTAGAGTCTGAAATTAGTTTAGTTCCGGAGACCAGTGTTTCTACAGACTTAGAAACTTCGATAAAGATTTATAAGCTGTTAGAAGCTTTGGAAGATTTAGACGACACTCAAAATGTACATTCAAATGCAGATTTTCCTGAGGAGATCGTTGAGCATCTAGATTAGCCATGACAAATTCAAGGAATAAAGGGGCATCTTTTGAAAGAGAAATTGGAAATCTATTAACTGCAGATCTTGGCTTGAATAACAATGTAAGAAGAATTCTAGAACAAACCAGGGAAAAGCACTTGCCCGATTTAATGCTAGGACGATGGTACATAGAATGTAAAAGATATGGTACAGGTGCTGAACCACTGGAAGCTTGGTGGCAGCAAGTTCTTGATGCTACTCGTGAAGAAGGAATTCCAGCACTTGTATATAAGTTTGATAGAAGACCCATCAAAGTAAGGGTTCCCCTCGGAGCCATTAATCCTGAGTTAAATATTAATGCTCCTTATACTGCAGATCTACTATGGGAAGATTTTATCTTTCTTCTTAAAAATCTTTATAAGGAAGATATACAAGACCATGATTTATAAAGATGCATATTTTGCCAATTAAAGTTTATTACGAAGATACTGATGCTCAGGGGGTAGTTTATTACGCAAACTACTTAAAGTTTTTTGAGAGAGCAAGGACAGAATATCTTCGAGAGATAGGCTATGAGCAGAAGAACTTGATGGAACAAGGAGCTATTTTTGTTGTCAGAGAAGTATCTATAGAATTCAAAAAACCAGCCTACCTAGACCAGCAAATTGAAGTACATACTCGAATCATAAAAGCAGGAAAAGTTAGCTTTGATTTTACTCAAGAAGTTTTTACTGATGAAGGTGACTTATTGTGTGGTGGGATTGTTAAATGCGGTTGTCTTGGTTTAAAAAATTTTAAACCCAAAGCTCTTCCTAGCAAGTTATACCAAGGTATGAAATCATTGCTATAAGAACTATGTCATTTTCAATCATCGATCTTATTCTCAATGCTAGTGTGGTAGTTCAGCTGGTTATTTTTTTACTTTTGTTAGCTTCAATTTTCTCTTGGATGGTTATTTTTGAAAGGTGGGTATATTTAAGTAAATCAAACCAAGAATTAGTTAGTTTTGAAGATCTATTCTGGTCAGATGCAGGCCTAGAGGCTGTTTTTAAGAAAGGCCAAGAAGAAAACTATGTAGCCATTGGAGCTGAATGTATTTTTAGATCGGGATATCAAGAATACAGGAATATTAATGACCAAGATTTAGAGCCAGAAACAGTGTTAGAAGGAGCAGAAAGAGCTATGAGAATATCTCTTTCAAGGGAACAAGCTGCGCTGGAGAAACATTTACCCTTTTTAGCTACTGTAGCTTCTGCATCACCCTATGTTGGTTTATTTGGAACAGTTTGGGGAATTATGAATTCTTTTAGAGGGTTGGCAGAAACTAACCAAGCTACCTTATCAACAGTCGCTCCAGGTATCTCAGAAGCCTTAATAGCCACAGCGATAGGTCTTTTTGCAGCAATACCAGCTTTAATTGCATACAACAGATACACAACTTCAGTTGAAACACTTCTTTCAAGTTTTGAAAATTTTATGGATGAATTCTCTATTGTTCTGCACAGAGACCTTTACAAGAAATGATTTCAAGAAGGAGAAGAAGATCATTACTTTCTGATATAAATGTAGTTCCGTATATAGATGTTATGTTAGTGCTTCTGGTTGTATTCATGATAGCGGCACCTTTAATGGTTCAAGGCGTCTTAGTAAATCTCCCTGAGACTCTATCTGAGCCATTACCAAGAGAAAAAAACGATCCTTTAATCATTTCTATTAAGTCAGATGGCGTATTTTTTCTTGAAACTCAAGCTACTAGGAACACACCGCTTAATTTAGAAGATCTTTCAGTTCAGGTAGACAAAATTCTTAAAGCAAACCCTTATTTACAGGTAGTAGTAAGAGGAGATGGGAATGTTAAATACCAGAAAGTCATGGAGTTAATGTCCGTGCTACAAGCTTCAGGTGCTGAGGATGTCGGTTTAATAACCCAACCCCCATCTTCGTAAAACATGCAAAATTACCTTTCAGGGTTCTTTGTTTCTCTCTTTCTGCATTTAGGGTTAGTTTTATCTTTCGCCAACTTCTTTCAAATAGATAATCTTTACTCACTTAACAAAGTTGAACCAATGCCCGCTTATCTTGTGTTTGAAAAACCTCAAGTTATTACAAAGAAAAAAAATATTAAGAAGGTTAAAGAATTGATACAAGAAGAACTAATAATTGACCCTGCAGTCATAGAAACTGCCAATGCAAAAGCAGAGATAGAAACTGTAAAAGTGGAAAAGGACTTGTTGTTGAAACAAATATTGGGTAAAGAGGTTAAAGGTTCTGTTGAGGAAATCTCTTATTATTCAAATCTTATTAGAGATCAAGTAATAATAAATTGGAAACAACCAAGTTCTGCAAAAAAAGGAATGTCAGCTGAAATACTCATAACACTAGTTCCCACTGGAGAAATTGTTCAAGTAAAGCTTACCAAGACCAGTGGAAACCAAGCTTTTGATGGTTCTGCCCTTAATGCTGTTCAAAAGGTATCCAAATTTGAAGGCCTAGATATGGGTAGGAGGTTATTTGATAATAATTTTAGAAAGTTCACTTTAGTATTTAATCCTGAAAATTAGACCTATGATCTATAGAATTTCGACACTTTTATTTCTTATTTTCAGCTCCTTTTTGACATCAGAATTAAGAATAGAAATAACTGAAGGAATAAAAGATCCGATTCGTATAGCAATAGTACCAATAGTCTGGAATCTTGAAAATCCACCAAGAAAGTATCTGCATGAAATTATATCTTCTGATTTAGAGTCCTTTGGGGAATTCGAGTCATTATCACCAAAAGAAATGTTAAGTCTTCCAAAAACTGATAAAGAATTATTTTATAGGGACTGGAAACTTTTAGACGTTGATTATTTAGTTTTAGGATCAGCTTCACAAGGAGAAGTGAAAGGGGAAGTAGTAGTGAATTTCTCTCTATTTAATGTCACTAGGGAAAGGTTAATGAAACGATCTATAAGTACAGGTACTACCTTTTATTTAAATGCTTTGGCTCATGTCATCAGTGACAGAATATATAATGAAATCAATGGTTTACCAGGAATATTTTCAACGAAAATTTCCTATATAAATAAAAATAATTCTTCTGATGAAAAATACTTTCTTAGAGTTGCTGACATAGATGGCAGAAATGATTCAATTATTTTTTCTTCTACTGAGCCCCTTATGTCTCCTGATTGGTCTTCTGATGGAAGACGTTTGGCTTATGTTTCCTTTGAAGAAGGTACTTCAAGAATATTTATCCAAGAGATCTACACAGGAAAAAGAAAAAGTTTAAAACTGGAGAAAGGAATTAATAGTTCACCTAACTGGTCTCCTTCAGACAGATATTTAGCTGCTGTCCTTTCCAAAGGAGATAATCCAGATATTTATAGATACGATTTGGAAAAAGATTCATGGAAACAATTAACAAATCATTTTGGAATTGATACTGAACCCGATTGGTCGCCTGATGGAAAGAAGATAATTTTTACATCCAATCGAAGTGGTACACCTCAAATTTATGAAATGACTATTTCAAATGGAAAGATTAGACGAAAAACTTTTGAAGGAACTTACAATGCAAGGGCTAGATACACCCCAGATGGAAGGAGTTTTGTATTTGTGCACAGAAGAGATGAGCTATTCCATATAGCTGTCCAGAGCCTAAGAACTGCTAAGCTACAAATTTTAACTGATACTAGACTTGATGAATCTCCTACTATTTCTCCTAACGGGAAGGTAATCATTTATGCGACTAAAGAGAAGGAAAAAGATATTCTTGCTGGAATATCAATAGATGGAAAAACAAGATTTACCTTACCCACTAGCTCAGGTGGAGTAAGGGAACCCAACTGGTCCCCTTTATTAGTTTCCACAAGCAACTAATCCCAAAAAATGTAGTCAAATTCCAAGAGGTTATTTTAAATAAAAGAAAGTATAATTATTCAAAGGAGTTAAGTATGAGTTTATTTGATCAGTTTTTAATAATAGCAGCCATAATTTGTTCTTTCAGTGGATGTGCAGCAGTTTCAATGGATCGCGCAGTTGAAGCAGAGACAGTTTCTGCTGTTTCAGAATCTGAATACTCAGACTCTGCTAGCCAAGTGGAAGGAACAATATATTTTGAATATGATAAATACAATCTAAGTGCTTCTGCTGTATCTGATATTCGTGCTCTTGCAAATTCAATTAAATCAAGTTCAAGTAAGGTCCGAATAGAAGGCCACTGTGACGAAAGAGGTACTAGAGAATATAACCTAGCTTTAGGGGAAAAGAGGGCCAATGCAGTTTCCGAGTTGCTTCAAGTTAACGGGGTTTCATCCAGTAGTATTACAACGGTTAGTTACGGAGAAGAAAAGCCAGTTACTTACGGTTCTAACGAATCTTCTTGGACTAAAAATAGAAGAGCTGTAGTTAAAGTATTGTAAATTTAACCTGATTTGAAAAAATCACTTTTTTTATTTTTTTTATTTATTTTAGCTTTTCCGCTAAGATTTTTTTCTGAGGAAGAAGAATCATTAGATCTAATTTATCTAAAAATAAGGGCTCTAGAGCAAGAGATAGCTACTCTCAGAAACTTGATTGAAGAAAATACCTATTTGATAGAACGCTATCAGGAACTTCAACAACAAAGATATCTGGATTTAGACAAAAGGTTACATAGTCTTCTTTCAGGAGAACTCGAAGAATTAAATGAGCAATCCTTAAATCTCAATGATTTAAACTCAACTGAAGAGATTGATTTATACAAAGAAGCTTTAGAGTTGTTTGAAGTCTCAAGATATGCTGAAGCCATAGAAGTTTTCCGCGACTTAATAATTTCTTTTCCAGAAGGATCTTATTCTGCTGATGCTTATTTTTGGTCTGGCGAACTTTATTTAGCCCAAGAACAATTAGAAGATGCGAGAGAACATTACCTAGTAGTTGCAGAAAAGTTTAAAGATCATGACAGGGTTGCCGATTGTCTATATAAGCTTGGAGTGATTGAGAAAGTTTTACTGAATAATGAGGCAGCTAATTCTTATTTTTCCAGACTTATTTCTGAATATCCTGACACAGGAGCAGCAGAATTAGCAAAAAAATCTATGGAAACTTCGATTCAGGAGTCGAATTAACTTGCCTAAACATTTAATATACGCCTTTCTTTGGGCCGTTAGCTCAGTTTGGTAGAGCAGTTCCCTTTTAAGGAATTGGTCCGGCGTTCGAGTCGCCGACGGCCCACCATCAAAAAATGAAGTATTTTTTAATTCTTATTGGAGGTGCTACAGGGGCTCTATGTAGAGTTTTAATTTCTGAAGTAATTGAAAGAGCACAATTTCTCTTTTTCCCTCTAGGAATTTTTTCAGTAAATATCTTAGGGTGCTTCCTACTGGGATTACTAATTAATCTAATTGGTCCAAAATATGAAGAAATCTATGAACCTCTTTTATTAATGGGTTTCCTAGGAGCTTTTACTACCTTTTCTGCTTTCTCAAAAGAAACTTTTCAACTGATAGAACAAGGTAATTGGTTGGCTGTTATGAGTTATATTGTTTTTACTGTAATAGGATGTTTATTGGCTACTTGGATTGGTATGCAGATAACCAACAATTAAGATTTATCATTTTTTATTCTCATTCCCTTGGTATCTCTTAGGATTTGCCTGTAACTGTATCCTTTCTGTGTTTCAGAACTGAGCAAAGTAGATGCTCTTTTTCTAAGCCAGGTGATACCTTTTTCCGGATTTTCTTTTGCCAACTGTCTTATGGTGTCAATGATTCTTTCTTTTTTGATAGCTATATTCATACTAGAAGTCTTGGCTTCCATTTTATTGAAATTTACCTCAGATGCAGAAGGAATATATCCCTTTATGTTGGCCACCCCTAAGGCATCCATCATTAACATTGTGTTATAGACGATATTACGTAACGAAGAATCTTTTTCCATCTCTTCTAGTACCAATTTAGCTCTAAAAATAATATGTGCAGCCAATCTCAAATCTTCTGAAATAAGTTCATCATCTAACATAGGTAAAATATCATCCCAATGAGTAGAAAATCCGGCAGAGGCTATTATTTCAGCTGCAGATGCAGCTAGGTCTTGAATATTCCTTTTAGGATCTAAAGTTTCAATGAATTCTTGTAGTTCTTTTTGAGAAATTTCTAACTTAAAGGTGGTATCTTTATTGTTCTTAGCCATTCTTTCTATAATAATACTTGAGAATTAAAAAATAAGTAGAAATCGAGTTAGCATGTATTTGGTTGTCAAAACAATAATTACCGTAATAATAATCGTAGCTATTTCAGAAATAGCTAGAAGATCAAGTTTTATAGCAGGCATATTAGCTTCTATACCTCTAACTTCAGCTTTGGCAATTACTTGGCTTTATTTTGATACAAAAGAAGTAGACACGGTCGTTAATCTTTCTAACTCAATACTTTTATTAATTCCTCCTTCCTTAACATTTTTTGTTGTTTTGCCCTTAGCACTAAAAAGATTAGATTTCATATACTCTTTTCTTATCTCAATTGTTGCCACAGTTTTGGTTTACTGGTTATATATTGCTTTACTTTCTCGTTTTGGTATTCGTTTATAGTTATGAAAAATATTAAATAAGCCTTGGTTATGAATTTATATATGGTGCATGTTGGTTACTATGACCCTTCAATAGGAGAAGGGCTCTATGAGGTTCATATGAACTTTTTTACTGCAGCTGAAGATCCTAAAAAAGCCAAGGAGAACGTCTTAAGTTTAAAGGAGTTCAAGGATAAGAAAATGCATATAGATGGTATCAAAGAGCTATCTTATGTGGATGGATACAAAGTTTCTTTGGAAGAAGGAAAGAATCCTAAACAGGAAGAAATCCTAGGATATGATGAGTCAAAAAAGTTATAGATCTTTATGAGTGATACTATATTTCAAAAGATAATTGATAAAGAATTGCCTGCGGATATTGTTTATGAAGACGATAGTTGCTTAGCTTTCAGAGATATAAATCCCGTTGCGCCTGTTCACATTTTGATAATTCCAAAGAAAAAGATAGAAAAAATTTCTGATTCAAGCCAAGAAGATAAAGAGTTACTAGGACATCTATTTCTTGTGGCAGGAGGTATAGCCAAAGACCTGGGTATTGAAGACGCCTTTAGATTGGTTGTAAATAATGGTGCTGGGGCTCAGCAAACGGTCTTTCATCTCCACATTCACCTAATTGCTGGAAGGGAGTTTCAGTGGCCTCCTGGTTAAGTAAAGTCTTTTAGCTCTTCTTGGGTAGCAAAGACATTCTCTATCTTAGTCTGCAAAACTTCATTTAATTGAAAATTATTTCCTGCAAGTTCCAAGGCGTACCTTAGATGCTCAATAGCCCGGTCATAATTTCCTGTGAGGTAAAAATATTCTGCCCTTGATTGATGTAATGCGATTATCTTTCTTGCCAACCCTTGGACTTCAGCTAACCAATACCATATTTGAGGATCATCTTTTCTTTTAAGTAATAGGGTTTTTAGGACTTCTTCAGCTGTGTCGTATTGTTTTTGATGCATTAGGGCTCTCGCATACAGCATAGAAATAGGGTAATTAGACGGATTCATTTCTATTAAATTTTTTCCAACTCCAACTGCCTCCAACCCATTACCAGCATTTAAATGAATTTCTAATAAAGCTGTTTGCAAGATAAGATTTTCTTCATCCAATTTAAGGGCCTGTCTTATTTCATCTAGAGCTGCGCTGTATTTGTAATCTCTAGAAAGGGCTAAGCCCAGACCATACCCAGTAATAATATTTTGCCGTTCGTTTTTAGCCCTTCTTTTTTCCTGTCTCAATTGCATAACTGCTTGACGTGAAGTTTTAAATAAACCAATAGAAATTCTTTGCTTAATTAATGCAAAATCTAAGCTGTTTTTATAATTTGAACCCTTTATTTCTCTAGCTCGGGTTCTAGAGTCACTTATTCTCTTCTTTGTCAGGGGGTGTGATCTTAAAAATTCAAGCTCATTAGCTCCACTTAATCTACTAAGGGCTTGTAGCTTTTCAAACATTTGAGGCATGCTTTCGGGATCAAAACCTGCAGAAATCATCGTTAAAAATCCTATTCTGTCAGCTTCCTGTTCGTTACTTCGGCTATAAGATAAGGCTTGTTGAGCTAGAACTTGCTGTCCAGCCATTATAGCTTCTGGGCTAGTTGAAGCTGCGATAGCAATACTAGCTAATAAAATTAAGGCATTTGATAAACTTCTGTCTTGCTGTCTTTGAAGATTTCTTGCGAAATGTCTTTGACTTAAGTGAGCTAATTCGTGAGATAAAACTGATACTAATTGGCCCTCAGTTTCAGAGTGGTAAATAAGACCTGAATATATTCCTATGATTCCTCCAGGAGCAGCGAAAGCATTTATGTTTTTGTCTCCTATCAGGACTATTTCTAACCGCCTGTCTTCCAGTTGGCTGTACTCACTTAACCTGTAAATAAGATGTTCAGAATAATCCTGCACTAGCGGGTCTTTTAGATCAGGTACAGATCTCCTTAATTGAGCCATATAGAGTCTGCCTAATCTATATTCAGAATCTAATGAAATTGCAGATGAAGAAGTGTCTCCAAGTTCGGGTAAAGATTCTTCAGAAAAGACATTCAGAGATGATGTAAATAGAATCATCAAGACTAAACTTTTCATTAGATTTGAACTTAAAGATTTATTCTCAATCATATCGTTATAATGGTCGTTAATAAAATTATTGACTTACATAATAGCAATCAGTTCAAAAACTATCCTCAAATATGCTAAAGAAATACTTGAATGCCAACGATTTAAACTGTCCATTGCCCTTATTGAATACCAAGTTATCACTGTCTGAACTTAACAGTGGAGAAATCCTTGAAATAACAGCTAAGACACTACTTCATGGGAAGATTTTGCTTCTTATGCGAAAATAAGTGGCAATAAACTTATTCATGCTAAAAAAAAGGATAGGAAGTTTATTTATAGAATAGAAAAGAAATAATTAATGCTAGATCTTTTAAAAGGGTTACTTGATAGGTTCTTCTTCAACGAAGAAACTGTCTATTTTGCTCTTTTTTTATTAGGGGCATTCTTACTTCTTTTCTTTTTTGGTGGAATTCTTTTACCTATTCTTATTAGTTTAGTTGTAGCCTTTTTATTAAATGGATTAGTCCTAGCCTTAGAGAATTTCAAATTTCCAAGATGGTTGTCTCTGACCACTTCATTACTAGTTTTCTTTGCTTTATATACCAGTCTTTTTTTGATACTTCCTTCAATAGGATCCCAAATTAACTCTTTAATCCAAAGCCTTCCTAATATAGTTGAAGCCCTGCAACAGGCTCTTTCCAACTTAGCAAGCTCATACCCAGAATTCTTCTCTGAAGATGAGATTCCTAGCCTTTTTGCTAACTTAAGCTCTCAGTTAAATAATCTTCTTGCACAAGCTCTCGGTCAAATTGCTGGGACTATAAGTTTCGCATTTAGTGCTTTAATTTATGCCATTTTGATTCCGTTAATGGTTTTTTTCTTTGTTAAAGATAAAGATACTCTTCTACCGCTTATTAGTTTCTTTGCTCCAGAAGAAAAAGGTTTGATGGATTCCATTTTTAATGAAATGAATGATCAGCTCTACAACTATGTAACAGGCAAACTCATAGAAATCTTTATAGTAACTTTAGTTAGCTATATAGCTTTTAGTTTTCTAGGACTCCCGTATACCTTCTTACTGGCTTTGTTAGTAGGTCTATCAGTCATGATTCCTTTTTTTGGTGCTATTTTAGTTACTGTTCCAGTTTTACTTGTCGGGTTGTATGAATGGGGCATATCTGCAGACTTCTGGTGGCTTTTAGGGATATACGGAATTATCCAAGCCCTTGATGGCAATGTCCTGGTACCTTTGCTCTTTTCTGCTAGAAATAAACTCCATCCAGTGGTAATTGTAATTTCAGTTCTATTTTTTGGAGGTATTTGGGGGTTTTGGGGACTTTTCTTTGCTATTCCATTAGCAACATTTGTTAAAGCAATAATTAACTCTTGGCCTCAACAAACTCTAGAATAAACTTTATTTCATCGCTTTTATTGTGTCTAGTACCTCTTGGGCATGATCAGTAACTTTTACTTTTCTCCATTCTTGCACTAGCTTCCCTTTCTCATCTATCAGGAAGGTACTTCTTTCTATTCCCATGTACTTTCTTCCGTACATGCTTTTTTCCTTAATCACCTCATATTGGTTACATATTTTTTCATCTGGGTCAGAAATTAACTCAAAAGGAAAAGATTGCATGGTTTTAAAATTCTCATGGGATTTTAAAGATTCTCTTGATAGCCCAAAAATTAAGGTACCTTCTTTTTTAAACTGCTTATAAAGGTCTCTAAAATTTTGGCCTTCTGTTGTGCATCCTGGAGTACTGTCCTTGGGGTAAAAATAGAGAATTACTTTCTTTCCCTTAAGTTTAGAGAGATCTACATTTTCTTCTCCAGTACAAATTCCTTTAAACACAGGGGCTTTATTCCCTACTTTAGGTGTTGCCATATTTTCTCCTTATTGTTGATATAATTAATTTATTATAAATTTATTTAAATAACCAGAATAAGTTACCCGATTAGTTTGTTATGTTTAATGTAAAAGGATCAATAGTAGCCTTAGTTACTCCGATGGAGCAAGATGGCAATATTAGTTGGCAGTCTTTATTTGATCTAATTGATTGGCATATAGACTCTGGAACTTCAGCAATAGTTTCTGTAGGCACTACAGGAGAGTCTGCAACTCTGGATGTTGCAGAACATATTCAAATAATAGAACAATCTGTAAATCACTCTGCAGGCAGAATCCCTATTATTGCTGGTACTGGAGCCAATTCTACCAAGGAAGCAACGTACCTAACTTCAGCTGCTAAAGAAGCAGGCGCATCCGCTGTCCTTCTTGTTACCCCTTATTACAATAGACCGACTCAAAAAGGTCTTATAGAACATTATTCTGAAATAGCTTCGGAAGTAGATATACCCCAAATTTTGTACAACGTTCCAACAAGAACGGCTTGTGATCTTTTACCAGAATCGGTGGCTGACCTCTCTAAAATAGAGAATATTGTGGGAATTAAAGAGGCTTCACCCGATCCTGAGAGATTATCTCAATTAAAAAATCAAATACATGATGAGTCCTTTATTTTGTATTCAGGTGATGACTTAACTGCCTGCAAGTTCCTCAATAGGGGAGGCCATGGAATTATTTCGGTAACTGCAAATGTAGTGCCTGAAAAAATTTCTAAGATATGTGAGTTGGCATTAAGTGGGCTTGCCAAGGAAGCACAGCAAGTTGATTCTGAAATAACTAACCTTCATGACGCATTATTTATTGAAACAAGCCCGATTCCTGTAAAATGGGTGCTGAACAGACTGGGAAGGATTCCTCCAGGCATTAGGCTTCCACTTACCATTCTAGATGAAGAGTATGTTCCCGAGATTGAACTAATACTAAATAAATTAGGTCTTACAAATTAAATGACAATTCTTAGCGGAAAAAAATATCTAGTTCTATTTACGTTAGCTTTAATTCTGGGCTCCTGTGGATGGATATTGGAAGATCATAGATATGATTACTTAAAAGAGAAACAGTCTGAGCCTATAGAAATCTCTTCTGAACAATCTACAAGACCCATAATAGATTTTTACCCAATTCCTAGAACTGAAGAAGATCTTGTAGGGGATTCTTATGAGATCCCACTACCTGCCCAAGTATTCTCTTCCGGGTCAACTAACGAAATAAGGATGCATAAATTAGGTGAAATTAGATGGCTTTATGTGGAAACTCTTCCTAGCAGCGTATGGCCATTGATGAAAGATTTTTGGGCATCTAGTAATTTCGGTTTATCCTACGAAGACCCCAATTCAGGTATTTTTGAAAGCCAGGAACTACAAGTAAATTCAAAGCAAACAAAATTTCAGATGAAAATTGAACATGGTATAAGGCAAGCCAGCTCAGAAATCTTTCTCTCTCATTTAATTAAAAATACAGACAATAACTGGATTCGTGTTCCAGTAGAAGACAACCTTGAAGATGATGTTTTAAGAGACGCCTTAGATTTTTTATCGGATGCTCCATCAACAGGAGGTACTTCTTTGGTAGCCTTAAACCTCAATCTTGGACAAAAAGCAGTTCTAAAACAATCTGAGGATGGCTCAAACTTTATTGAAATGAATCTAGAATTTCCTAGGGCTTGGGCTGCAGTCGATAGGGCGCTTAAAGAAGCACTTATAACAGTTAATGATTTGGATCGTACAAATGGAGTATTTTTTGTTAGTTTCACTCAAGAAGAGGAAGAGGGTTTTGTTAGAAGGCTTTTTAAAAGAAATAAAAATTCCAAGAATCCAGATTTTAAAATTTACGTTAAAAAAATCGGTCAAAATAAATGCACCATTACCGTAGATAGTGCTAGCGAGGCAGGAAAGAACTTTGAAAGAGATTTACTCTCTGAGATTAACCAATCGTTATCATAGTTGCTTTTATGGAAGATTTTGAAAAAGGTAAATTAGTAAGCTCAGGGAAAGCAAAATCTTTGTACGAGAGTCCCAACCCAGATTATTACATTATGCATTACAGAGATGATGCCTCAGCTTTTGACGGCGTTAAAAAGGAAAGTTTAGAGGGAAAAGGTGCTACTAATAATAAATTTAATGCATTTATTATGGATTTTCTTGAAAAAGAAGGTGTACCTACTCACTTTGAAAGGTTACTTTCTGAAAATGAAAGTTTGGTCAAGAGGCTTGAAATGATTCCCGTTGAATGTGTAATTAGAAATATAGCAGCAGGAAGTATTTGTAAAAGGCTTGGAATAGAGGAAGGTTTGGATCTAAATCCACCTACTTTTGAGTTCTTTTATAAGGACGATGAGCTTCATGATCCTATGATTAATGAATATCATATTGAATCTTTCGATTGGGCTACTGAAAATCAAGTAGATCAAATGAAGGAGAAGACATTTCAAGTAAATGAAATACTCAAGAATCTATTTGCAGATGCTGGAATGATACTAGTAGATTATAAGTTGGAGTTTGGTTCTTTTAAGGGTGAATTACTTTTAGGTGATGAGTTTACCCCAGATGGCTGTAGGGTATGGGATTCCCAGACAAGAGAAAAGCTTGATAAGGACAGATTTAGGCAAGATCTCGGGGATGTTGTTGAGTCATACCAGATAATCGCAAAGAAACTAGGTATGGAACAGATCAACTAAGATCTTTATTAATTTCTTTTAATTTTTTAGTTCCAGGACACAGGTCCTTTTCATTTAATTGATTTAAAGGCTTATCCACTACATTAAGTATCTCTTTTAGATCCTTAGCTTCAGTATTTATATAGAGCAAACCTGTTAATACCTTACCTTCCTCTTCCGCCTTATTAATTTTTGCCAATGAAGAAGACTTATTAGAAGGATCAAAATCTTTAGAGAGTTTTTCTAAAGAGATCAGTGAGCCATCATGTAGGGGAACTTGAACGCTCTCACCTTCATCATAACTTGCAGTTATTTCTTTACCCAAGGGTACAAAGTCTGTTTCAGAGACCGACTCATTGTGTTCTCTAATGTAATCATAGCTTTTTGTGGAAGTGCTGTGATTATTGAAGGCAACACAAGGAGAAATGACGTCTAGAAAAGAGAAGCCTTTATGCTTCATGGATGCTTTTAAGAGCGGGATTAACTGGTTTTTATCACCCGAAAAACTTCTTGCTACAAAGCTAGCTCCAAGTTGGATAGCCATTGCTGCTAAATCTATTGGAGGAAAAAGATTATCTTCTCCATATTTACTTTTTGATTCCAGGTCATTTGTTGCTGAGAATTGCCCTTTAGTTAGTCCATAAGTTCCATTGTTCTCAACTATATACACAACATTCAATTGTCTTCTAGCGGCATGAACAAATTGGCCTATGCCAATCGAGGCAGTATCTCCATCACCTGAAATTCCCAAATACATTAATTCATGATTGGCCAAATTTGCTCCAGTTGCTATGGACGGCATCCTTCCATGAACTGAATTAAATCCATGCGCCTGGTTTAAAAAATAAGCTGGCGCCTTTGAAGAGCAACCAATTCCTGATAATTTTGCTACACGATGAGCTGAAATATTAAGTTGAAAACAAGCTTCTAAAATTGCTGCACTTATAGAGTCATGTCCACAACCTGCACACAAACTAGAAATTGAGCCTTCATAGTCTCTTCTTGTGAGCCCAAGTTCATTTCGTTCAAGATCAGGGTGGTGGTTCTTTGGTTTTACTATGTAGGTCAATTTATTTACCTCCAGAGGCTGATTTCGAAGGACTACCTGTTATATGAGAGCTCATTTTGTTTGAGATAAAGTCTGCAGTTATAGGTTGACCGTCAAAACACAGGATAGAAACTAACTTATCTGGGATGATACCTCCTTCTGCCATAACCAGAGTTCTCATTTGACCATCCCTGTTTTGCTCTACTATAAAAAGTAAATCATGGTCTTCAATGAATTCCCAGACTTCTAGGTTAAAAGGGAAAGCTCTTATTCTCATTGCATCGAGAACTATTCCTTCTTCATGGAGTTTATCCAGAGCTTCTTGCATTGAAGCTTCTGTGCTTCCAAAGTAAATGACTCCTAGAGGACTTGAATTTGTTTCTTGGTTAAAAATAGGACCTGGAACCATGTCAGATGCTGTTTGATATTTTTTGAGCAGACGAGATAAGTTTCTTGCATTCACTACTCCATCTTCAGTATATCTAGCATATTCATCATGGGATGTTCCTCTAGTAAAATATGCTCCTTTCTCTGAATGAGCACCTGGATAGGTTCTATAGGGTATGCCATCTCCATCCACATCTAAATACCTTCCAAAATTCTCAATTTCTTCCAAATCTTTAGCATGAAGAACTTTTCCTTTATCATAGGTTTTTGAGTCATCCCATTCAAACTCCGGGCAAGACCAGTCATTCATTCCCAAATCTAAGTCAGAAAGAATAATAATTGGTGTCTGGATTCTGTCTGCTAGGTCAAAAGCTTCCGCTGCAAATTCAAAACATTCTTTGGGGTTTGAGGGGATCAATAAAACGTGCTTGGTATCACCATGAGAAGCATAAGCACAAGACAAAACATCTGATTGTTGAGTCCTAGTAGGCATTCCAGTAGAAGGCCCACCTCTTTGGATATCGAAAACAACCAAAGGAACTTCAGCAAAATAGGCCAAACCTAAGAACTCGCTCATAAGGGATATACCTGGACCGCTTGTTGCTGTGAAAGCTCTTGCTCCATTCCAATTGGCACCTATAGCCATACCAATAGCTGCTAATTCATCTTCAGCTTGAATGATGGCATATTTATTTTTGTTTGTTTCCTCTTCTATTCTTAGCTTCTCACTATAATCAGTAAAAGCTTCAGCTAAAGAGGTAGATGGTGTTATTGGATACCAAGCACATACAGTTGCTCCACCATAAACACAGCCAAGTCCAGAGGCATCATTGCCACTTGTTAAAATCATTCCTTTTGTTTTTTCGGATTTATTGACTTTAATTTCACAGCTTCCTTTCAGATTTTCTGAAGCATAATCGTATCCAATATTAAGTGCCTTTATATTTGGGGCTATCAGTTTTTCTTTACCTTTAAATTGTTCAGCAATAAGAGTTTCATAGATTTCCTTATCCATTCCTAAAAGGTAAGAAAGCGCTCCCACATAGACAATATTTTTAAATAAAAGCCTTGTTTTGGGGTTAGAAAATTCTTCAACACAAAGTTTTGTAAGAGGGATTTCAATGATATTTATGTCTGTTCTTTCAAAGTCCCTTTTCCAGGAAGAGTCATAAATTAAATAGCCCCCAGAATTTATTTCTCTAAGATCTTCGTTATAGGATTGAGGATTCATAGCTACAGCTATATCTACTCCTTCCGTTCTCCCTAGATATCCTTTTTCACTAATTCTTACTTCAAACCAAGTAGGAAGTCCTTGAATGTTTGAGGGAAAAATATTTTTAGGACTCACGGGTACACCGGATCTAAAAATTCCTTTAGCAAACATCTGGTTTGCACTTGCAGACCCAGAGCCATTCACATTTGCAAACTTTATTACAAACTCATTAGTGCTTACTATCTGGGTCATTAATAAATCTTAGCTTCCTCATAAAGATAAGTCTGCATATCCCATGCCCCAGTAGGGCACCTTTCAGCACAAAGTCCGCAGTGCAGGCATATGTCTTCATCTTTTACCATCACTCTCTGAGTCTGTATTAGTTTGTCTGACACAAGTAAATCTTGATCAAGATTTAAGGCTGGGACTCTCAAGTTGTTCCTTAAGTCTTCCTCATTAGAGTTATCAATAAAATTTATACAATCTACTGGGCAAATGTCTTCACAGGCATCACATTCAATGCACAGGTCTTCAGTAAATACAGTTTGTACGTCACAATTGAGGCATCTTTGGGCTTCTTCAAAAGCCATTTTTTCGTCAAAACCTAGTTCAACCTCAACCTTTAAGTTTTTTAAGGATATGGATTGGTCTGCATGAGGTACCGGAAATCTTTTAGCTTGCGAAATATCGTTATCATATGACCATTCGTGAACACCCATTTTTTGAGTAACAAGGTTAGCAGTTGGTTCAGGTCTTTCGTAGAGATCGAGATCATTAAAAAATTTATCAATAGAGATAGCAGCTTGATGGCCATGCGCTGCAGCCCATATAATATTTTCAGGCCCCCAGGCAGCGTCTCCACCAAAGAAAATTTTAGGATGAGTTGATTGGAATGTAACCTTATCAATAACAGGCATATCCCATTCACCAAATTCAATTCCTATATCTCTTTCAATCCAATCAAAAGCATTATCCTGTCCAATTGCAACCAGGACATCATCACATTCAAAAATTACAGGGTCTTCGCCCGTAGGAACCAATGATCTTTTACCGTTATCATCAAAAACGGCATCTACCTTTTCAAACTCCATGCCTACTAGTTTTCCTTCGTTTAATAGAAACTTTTTAGGTACATGATTTTCAAATATAGGAATATTCTCTTCCATAGCTTCTTCTATTTCCCATTCGGAAGCTTTCATCTGATCAAAAGGACTTCTTACAACAACTTTGACGTCCTCGGCTCCTAAACGTAGAGAGGATCTGCAACAATCCATAGCCGTATTTCCTCCTCCGAGTACTATTACCTTTTTTCCTACAGAGTCAGTATGTTCAAAAGCAATACTTGTTAACCAATCTATACCAATATGTATATTTTTTGCTGCGTCTTGCCTGCCTTCAACATTAAGGTCTTTTCCTCTAGGAGCGCCTGTTCCAACAAATATGGCATCAAAATCCTCTTCAAGTAACGATTTCATGCTTGCGATTTCAGAATTGAATTTCATTTCAATACCCATATTGATAATTTGGTCTACTTCATCGTCTAAAACTTCAACAGGCAATCTAAATGCAGGTATATTAGTTCTCATAAGTCCGCCTGCTTTATGGTCTTTTTCTAATATTACGCACTCATGACCTCGGACAAGAAGATCTCTAGCTACGGTAAGTGAAGCTGGACCTGCTCCGATAAGGGCAAGTTTTTTACCAGTTTTTTCTTCTGGAACTTCTGGCAAAAGATGAGTTATATCTTCCTTATAGTCATAAGTAACTCTTTTGAGTCTACAGATTGCTACTGGTTTTTCATGAGATCTAGTTCTCCTGCAAGCCGGTTCACATGGTCTATCACAAGTCCTTCCTAGAATGCCCGGAAAAACATTAGATTCCCAATTGATCATATAAGCTTCTGTGTAGTTTCCTTGAGAGATTTGTCTTATATATTCAGGAACCGGAGTGTGAGAAGGGCAAGCGTACTGGCAATCTACTATTTTATGGTAATACTGAGGGTTATTGGCATCAGTAATGGGCATAAAAGTTTCTACAGCAGTACTTGTTTCTTCAATTTTATGATCTTCTAGGGGTGCTTGGTTTGTTAACTCTATTTTTTCCTTTAAGGAATCAATAACTGACCATCTTAAGTCTTGGGCTTCTTCTAGATTATGGGTTTTTAGAGATTGTCTAAGGTCATAGCCAAGTTGATTACGCAAAGTTCTTGGAACTGCAACTTTTACCCACCAAGTATTATGTCTTTTAAAAAGGTAACGAGTATCCATACCTATTATTTTTTAATCTCCCTTTTAGTTAACTGTACCTTACTTTGATTCGTATGGTACATAAAAAAACCTATATTGAAAGCTTTTTGTACAAAATGTTTATGTATCTTTTTATATAAATTAGGTCTTTACAAATCTTTAAAAATATAATAAAGGTACATATATTAAAATCTTGACAAAATTAGTCGGGATTATAGAATACCCATCATTATGCGCTTAACTACAAAAGGAAGGTACGCTGTAACTGCTTTATTAGATCTTTCTTTATACCAATCGGGTAAAAAGTTTATTTCAATTTCTCAAATAGCATCAAGACAAACAATGCCAGTTTCCTATTTAGAACAATTGTTTAGAAATTTGAGGAGAGCAGGTATTGTTGAGTCGGCAAGAGGACCAGGCGGAGGATATAGACTAAGCAGACCGAGTACGGAAATTAATGTTTCAGAAGTAGTGGCGTCTGTAGAAGATAAAATGGATGCTACTCAATGCGGAGGAGCAACTGATTGTAATTCAGGAAAAAGATGTCTTACGCATGATCTTTGGACAGAGCTAAACGAACAAGTGGATAGCTTTTTATTAAATAAATCTCTGCAAGATGTAATTAAAAATAAAAGGACTTCTTTATCTAGGAAGCAAGAAGGGTTAATTGTTACAGGTTAATTATGATTAAGCTGCCAATATATCTAGATCATGCTTCTACTACTCCTGTTGACCCTAGGGTAGTTACCAAGATGCAAGAATGCCTTTCCCTAGAAGGGAACTTTGGTAATCCTGCTTCTAGATCTCATCAATTCGGATGGAAAGCTGAAAAAGCTGTAGAGGAAGCAAGGGAAAATGTTGCTTCTTTATTAAATTGTGATCATAGAGAGATTGTGTGGACCTCTGGAGCCACCGAAGCAGATAATTTGGCGATTAAAGGGGCTGCCAGGTTTTATAGGAAGAAGGGTAATCATATTATTACCTCAAAAATAGAACACAAAGCTGTTTTAGATAGCTGTAGGCAGTTAGAGAGAGAAGGCTTTGAAGTTACCTATCTAGATCCTAAAAGATCTGGAATTATCAGTCCTGAGTCGGTGTTAAATGCAATTACAGAAGAAACAATTCTTGTTTCAATTATGCACGTAAACAATGAGATTGGAGTAATTAATGATATTGAGGCTATAGGTGAGGTTACTAGAAAGAAAGAAGTTCTTTTTCATGTAGATGCTGCACAAAGCACAGGAAAAGTTTTAATAGATTTGTCAAAGTTGAAAGTTGATTTAATGTCTTTTTCAGCCCATAAGACTTATGGGCCAAAAGGAATAGGTGCTTTGTTTGTTAGAAGAAAACCAAGAGTAAGATTGGAGGCACAGATTCATGGAGGTGGCCATGAGAGAGGCATAAGATCTGGAACCCTACCAACTCATCAAATCGTTGGAATGGGAGAGGCCTTTAGACTAGCTAAGAAACAGATGAATTCAGATAATTCACGTATCAGAGCTTTGAGGGACAGATTTTGGCAAGGCTTACAAGGAATGGAAGAAATTTATTTAAATGGAGATTTGGAAAGAAGAGCTCCTGGTTTTTTAAACGTGAGTTTTAACTTTGTGGAAGGAGAATCATTGATAATGGCTTTAAAAGACATAGCTGTTTCGTCAGGTTCTGCTTGCACTTCTGCAAGTTTAGAACCCTCGTATGTACTAAGGGCTCTAGGGCTTAAAGATGAGCTTGCTCATAGTTCAATTCGTTTTGCCTTAGGAAGGTTTACTACAGAGGAAGAAGTTGATTACACAGTTAATTTAGTAAGAGAGTCAATAGTACAATTAAGAGAACTTTCCCCGCTTTGGGATATGTTTAAAGACGGTGTTGATATGGATAAAGTAGAATGGGTTTCACATTAAGGGAGGATAGGAATGGCATATAGTAAAAAAGTAATAGACAAGTTTGAAAAAACTTTAAGAGAACCAGAAAAAAATAGTGTAGGAAGATGGGATCCTTCTGAAGAAGATGTGGGCACAGGCATGGTTGGCGCACCAGCGTGCGGCGATGTTATGAGACTACAGATTAAATGTGAGTCCAAGGGTGATTCGCACATCATAAAAGATGTTAAATTTAAAACATATGGCTGTGGCTCTGCTATAGCTTCCTCTAGCGAAATTGTAGATATGCTGATAGGTAAAACTCTAGAAGAAGCCCGAGATATTAAGAATGTAGATATCGTCAAGGCGTTAGACTTGCCTCCAATCAAAATTCATTGCTCAGTTTTAGCTGAAGATAGTATTAGACAAGCTATTAAGGATTATGAAACTAAGGTTTAGAGAAAATTAATTTTAGTAAATGAATCTCCCAAAAACCTTCGACCCCGGTAGTTTTACTATGTCGAGTGCCGCTATAGAGCACTTCAAGAACAGTCGTTCTTTAGAAAAGGGAGATATGGGAATAAGGTTTTCTGTAGAAGAAGCTTCAGGTTGTTCTGGGTATAACTATGCCATGGATTTCGTTGAAAACCATGCGGATGAAGATTTTGTTTTTAATTGCGAAGACTTAAAAGTTTATATTGATCCTCAATCTTTCACCTATCTGAAAGGTACAAAAGTAGATTTTGTGTCTGAAGGCGTTAATGAAGAAGTGAAGTTTTTAAATCCAAATGTAAAAGCAGTCTGTGGTTGTGGAGAAACCTTTGAAATAGATTGATAAACATATTTCTTTTTTCTATCCATATTAAATATCCATATTAAAAATGACAAAAGTTAAAGTTTATCCTCATGAAGAAATCTGCCCGGAAGGAGTAGAACTGGAAATCGCCTCAGGAGAGTTTCTTTGCGAAACTCTTTTAGATAAAGGAATTCCAGTAGAGCATGCTTGCGAATTATCCTGTGCTTGCACGACGTGCCACGTTATTGTCAGAAAAGGATTTACTTCTTTGGAAGAAGCTACAGATTCGGAAGAAGATATGTTAGACAAAGCGTGGGGGCTTGAACCAGAATCTAGATTGAGCTGTCAAATAGTTATTGGCTCTGAAGATTTAGAGATAGAACTCCCTAAATACACAATTAACATGGTTTCTGAAATTAACTAAGAGATTTATGAAGTGGATTGATATAAATGAAATAGCCATTGAGCTGATAGAGAATTATCCAGAAATAGATCCTAGAAATATTCTTTTTACAGACTTACATAAATGGATTTTAAGCCTAGAAGATTTTGAAGATGAGCCTAATAGATCAAATGAACAAATCTTAGAAGCTATCCAAATGGCTTGGATAGAAGAATTAGAGTAACTATTTTTTGGGTTAATAAGTATAATGCCGCGCCAAAAGCGGTATCCAAGAGGAAACTGATGCAGACTACTCTTTCAATAATTAAACCTGACGCCGTCCAAAAAGGCTATACAGAAGACATTTGTACTAGAATCAAAGAAAGCGGACTAAAGATTATAAGTAAAAGACAAGTTCTACTAAGCAGTGAACAGGCTGAGGGCTTTTATGATGAGCATAAAGGGAAGCCTTTTTTTGAGGCTTTAATTAATTTCATGACTTCAGGGCCTGTACAAGTTCAAATTCTGGAGGGCCTTGATGCTATATCCAAATATCGATCGTTGATGGGTAATACAAACCCAAAGAAAGCCAAACCAGGAACATTACGACATGATTTTGCGGAGGCAATTGACGCCAATGCGGTTCATGGTTCAGATTCATTAGAGTCAGCAGCAAGGGAGATTGCCTACTTTTTCCCTGAGCATTAGGTTAAGAAGGGAATATGGCAGAAAAGGAAAAAAGAATTTACCCCGGAGAGCTTTTAAAAGAAGCAAGAAAGAAGAAAGGACGTAAATATAGAAAGCTATCTTCTGAATTAGGCATCCCTGAAAAATATCTAGAAGCTTTAGAGGAGAATAACTTCTCTATCATGGCTGGACCTACTTATGTAAGAGGGTACTTAAGAGCTTATGCAAAAAAATTAGATCTAGATCCAGAACTAGTAATAACAGCTTTTGAAAGATACTTAAAAGATAGAAGAAAGCAAGAAAAGAGCTCTTTAAAAAAAGATAATAAGAAAGGTAGAAAACAGAAGTTTTCATTCTTATATGCAAGTATTCTTTTAGTTATTATCTTATTAATTATTTTTGTACCTGAAAGAAACACTGAAACTTCAGAGAATAAAGGAATTGATACCTACACTGAAGAGGAAATACCTGATTTCAAGGAGATCTTGCCTGGTCTAGAAGTTGAAAAGGAAGTAAATTTTGAACAAACTTCTTCAACAATTCCTCCAAATCTAACTATTTCAGAACTTTCTACTGATAAAGAAGCCTCAAGTGCTGTAATTGAAAAAGCAAATGACCAGATAATTGAGGCAATTAACACAATAGAGATGAATTTCTCTGGAGATTGCTGGATTGAGATAATGGATAACAATAGGAGATTAGAATACCAGTTAGCCAAAGCAGGCTCTTCAATTTATGTTAAAGGGGCAGGTCCGTTTAAGTTAATTATAGGAAACAGCAACAGAGTAGAGTTGTTTTACAATGGAGCAAAAATTAGCCTTGCCTCTACCACAAATGTTAAAACTAATGTAAGTTGTTTGGTCTTACCAAAAGGAAGATGTAGTGAATTTACCTTGCCAAATTAAAAGAAGAAAATCTAAACAAATAATGGTTGGCAACGTTCCCATTGGCGGTGGTGCACCTATATCTGTGCAAAGCATGACAAATACTGACACTCGAGATGTTAAGTCTACTCTAGCCCAAATTAACAGTCTTAAAGAAACGGGAGCTGACTTAGTAAGGGTTTCTGTACCCGATCAAGATTCTCTTGCAGCTTTTAAGAAGATAAAGAAAAAATCACAACTACCCCTTATAGCTGATATACATTTTGATCACAAACTTGCATTAGGAGCCATTAAGAATGGAGCTGATTGCTTGAGAATTAATCCAGGAAACATTGGAAAAAGAGAAAAGGTTGAAGAAGTAGTTTCTGCCGCTAAGGATTATGGGGTTCCCATTAGAATAGGAGTTAATGCAGGGTCTCTTGAAAAGAAGCTACAGAAGAAATATGGGGAACCAACAGCGGATGCATTAGTCGAGTCTGCCCTAAATCATGTTGAAATTTTAGAGTCTCTCGACTTCCAGAATTTTAAGCTGAGCATAAAAGCTTCAGATGTTTTTCTTACCATGGAAAGTTATAGAAAGATTTCAAAACTAATTGAACAACCTCTTCATTTGGGTATTACAGAGGCTGGAGGCTTTAGATCTGGTACGGTTAAATCTGCGGTAGGCCTAGGATCCTTATTACTTGATGGCATAGGAGATACCATTAGGATTTCTTTAGCTTCCGAGCCTGAAAACGAAATAAAGGTGGGTTTCGATATACTCAAAAGCCTGAAACTAAGATCTAGAGGAATCAACTTTATTGCATGTCCTAGCTGTTCGAGGATGAATTTTGATGTCATAGGAACTATGAATCAACTAGAAAAACGCTTAGAAGATGTCTCTGAAGATTTAGATGTAGCTGTAATTGGATGTTATGTAAATGGCCCTGGAGAATCTAAGCAAGTTTCTATTGGAGTTACTGGCGCTTCACCTAAAAACTTAATTTATATAGACGGTAAGCCTGATCATAAGATAGATAATGATAACTTGGTGGATCATTTAGAATCTCTAATTAGAGAAAAAATTAGCAAACAAAAAAATAATCAGAATACTGTTATCGCAAAATCAGATTAAGAAATGGCTAAAATCAAATCCATAAGAGGGATGAATGATGTAACTCCAAAAGAAGTTGCAATATGGCAACTTGTGGAAAAAAGTATTCGCTCAGTCTTTAGCTCATACGGTTATGAAGAGATAAGGCTTCCTGTAGTCGAACAAACAGAATTGTTTGCAAGATCAGTTGGGGATTCCTCTGATATTGTTTCAAAGGAAATGTACACATTTGAAGACAGAGGTGGAGACGGAATCTCTTTGAGGCCTGAAGGGACAGCTGGTTGCGTCAGAGCATGCATAGAAAATGATCTATTAAGGATTGATTCACCACGACTTTGGTATATGGGACCAATGTTTAGGTATGAAAGACCCCAGAAAGGTAGGTCCAGACAATTTCACCAGGCCAGCGCTGAAGTTTTTGGTATAGACCATCATAATGCTGATGCTGAACTAATGATGCTGGCTAAGAGTCTATGGACTGATCTAGGTATAAGAAACAACGTCAATCTTGAAATTAATAGCTTAGGTAATTCAGAAACAAGAAAAAAATATAAAAGCCTTTTACACGAGTTCTTTAAAGGATTTTCAAGTGAGTTGGATAAAGATTCTCAAAGGCAACTAAAAGAAAATCCTCTGAGAATTTTAGACTCAAAATCTGAAACAATAAAAGGTTTGTTAGCTGATGTGCCTTCAATACTAGATCATCTTGATTCTGAATCTGAAGACCATTTTAATAAATTAAAAGATTTACTTACTCAGTCAAATATTGATTTTGAAGTAAACGATAGGCTTGTAAGAGGACTAGATTATTACAACAAAACAGTATTTGAATGGAAAACGAAGGACTTAGGAGCTCAAGACACAGTATGTGGAGGAGGAAGGTATGATGGTCTTGTGGAACAGCTAGGCGGGAAAAAGTGTCCTGCAACTGGTTTTTCTATAGGTTTAGAAAGGCTAGTTCTTCTAGTAAAAGAACACTCAAAAGATAATGGCCCTAGTACTAATAATTTAGATTGTAATTTTATCTGCTTAACTTCAGAGTCGATTTCTTATGCTCTACTAAATGCCGAGAAGATTAGAAAAGAGATTCCTTCTCTCAATTTGAAGGTAAACTTGCAAGCTACAAGTGCTAATTCTCAGTTCAAAAGAGCTGACAAGTCGGGATCAAAGATAGCTTTGATTGTTGGTGAAGAAGAGTTAAAGGATAATACAATCTCAATTAAGAATCTGAGAGGAAAAGAATCCCAAGAAACTCTTAGTTTGGATCAAGTTATAGAAACACTAAAAAAACTATAGTAATAATCAAATGGTAAAGCTTTCTTCAACCGAAGAAGAGAATACAGAATTTCTGAGTTCATTATGGGGTAGTTATAAGTATCTGCTCTTGCTCTCGTTGATTTTGTTAGGTGGTGGAATTATAGGGTGGGAATATTGGTCTCAAAATAAAGTAACTAAGTTACAGGATTCTTCAGACATGTACGAATCTTTTATAAATGCATTAAATGATAGTGAGTTAGATCAAAAGGTATTGGCTGAAGAGATAGTTCAAAAATACCCTAACAGCCTGTATGCAGATTTAGTAACTTTTCATCTAGCTAAAATTTTTGTGGATCAAAACGATCTAAATAAAGCTGAAGAATACCTAAGATGGATTTTAGATAGGCACGATTCAAAATGGGGCTCAGATTTTGATCCAATTGAAGTTACAGCTAGATTAAGGCTAGCAAGAGTTTTAATAGCAAATGAGAATCCTGAAAAGGCTATAGAGGTAATTGAATTCTCTCAAAGCTTGAATGGTTCACTTTATGAAGTTAAAGGAGATGCAGAAGAACAACTGGGTCAGTTTTCTCAGGCTAAATTAAGCTATCTTAGGGCACTGGAATCCACTCAAAGCCAGTCTATACAAGCTTTATTAAAAATGAAATTAGCCAACTTGGATAATTGATATGCATAGGATTACAAAACTTTTTACAATTTTTTTATTACTAGTAACTTTAAGCAGTTGTTCCTCTCTCAGTTGGTTGAAGTTTTGGGGAGATGATGAGGATGAGATTGAATTACCTGCCATCTTAGACGAAATTACAAAGAAAGTGATCATAAATAGCCTTTGGGAAGTGAAAGTGGGGAAGGAGAAACCGGTAGGAAGAATTTTACCTTCTATCAGTGGAGACAAAGTTTTTTACATAAATCCAGAAGGAGAACTATTTGCTTTCGAGAAAAGTACTGGAAGAAAGCTATGGGAAAGGGAAACAAATGATCAAGCTTCAGGAGGCATAGAGTCTGCTTTTAGAAAGATTATTTACGCTACTTTGGATGGTGAGGTGGTAATTTTGAACCAAGAAAATGGTCAAGAGATATGGAGGGCTCAAACAACAAGTGAAATACTCTCTTCCCCAGTTACAAATGGAAGCGTTGTCGTTGCTCAAGGGGCTGATGGCAGTGTGGCGGCATTTGATTTAGATACAGGTGAACAGAACTGGATACACCAAGTTTCTGTGCCCAACTTAAGCCTTCGGGGTACTTCTACTCCTATCTTAAGACAGGGTTTTATTTTTACTGGATTTGCAAACGGTACAGTGGCAATGATTTATCCAGAATCTGGATCTGTAAGGTTGGAGCTTCCTATTACTATAAATGAAGCTGCTTCAGAGTTAGAAAGAATTGTAGATATAGACGGGAAGGTAGTGGTAGCAAATAATCTATTTGTTGCAGCTTCTTACCAGGGCCATATAACTGCAATAGATTTGCAGCAAGGTAAGCCAATCTGGCAAGAAAAGATCTCTACCACCAAAGATTTAGTAGAGGCTAGATCTAGAGTAGTAGCCATAGACGATAAGGACATTGTGAAAGCTTTTGGTTTATCTTCTGGAGTAATTTTATGGCAACAAGAGGGTTTAAAATTGAGAGGCCTAACTTCACCAGTAAATATTAGAGGTAATATTGCTGTAGGAGATTTTGAAGGCTACATTCATATTTTAAATGCTGGTGATGGTTCATTTTTAGGCAGATCCCAGATATCCAAGAATCCAATTTTAGAAATTGTTTCCGAAGGAGATAAGTTGGCTGTAACCGATGAAAAGGGAAGGCTATTTTTCTTATCTCTAAAATAAATCTTTATAATTACAAATTTTTAGGGGAGAGCAGGTCTGGTCATGTCTTGTATAGTAGCTATTGTTGGAAGGCCTAATGTAGGTAAATCCAGTTTATTTAATATATTAACTGGGTCTAGAGCTGCACTAGTAGCTAATTTTTCAGGATTAACTCGAGATAGGCAATACGGAAGAGATCTCAAATCGTCGGCCATACTAATTGACACAGGGGGCATAGGAAAGGATTCTTCTGATCTTAGTAAAGATGTAATCAAACAAACAAATCTAGCAATTGAAGAGGCTGATATTCTCTTTTTTATGGTTGATGGAAAGGATGGATTAATGCCTTTAGATGAGGAGATAGCTAAGAAGTTAAGGAAAAGGAATAAGCCAGTTAGGTTAATAGTAAATAAAATAGACAACGCAAAAGATCTAGAAGGGAGTTTTGAATTTGATCAGTTAGGATTCAAAGATAAAGCTGTAGTTTCTACAGCTCATAACTTGGGCTTAGATGCCCTAAAAAAAGCTTTACTAGAAATATCTCCGGTAGCTGAACCCATCCAAGAAAAAAGAAATGACCTGAGGATTTCTATATTAGGTCGACCTAATGTTGGAAAATCAACTTTAATAAACAAATTATCTGGGTTTGAAAGAGTGTTAGTGTCCTCAGAATCTGGCACTACCAGGGATTCAATTGAAGTACCCGTTAAAGAAAGAGAAATAACCCTCATAGATACAGCTGGAGTTAGAAAAAAGAGTGTGTCTAAGGGTAAGGTTGAACAATTTTCAATTTCTCAATCAATTGAAGCAATTAAGAAGTCCAATGTAGTCATTCATATCTTGGATGCTGTAGAACCTTTAGTTGACCAGGATATGCATCTACTAGGTCTAGCACTTTCAATAGGAAAGCCTGTCCTCATTGTTGCCAATAAAATTGATTTATTAAATAAAGAAGAATTAGCTAACTTAACTGATCATATTTTTAGAAGGTTGAGCTTTGCGAAATTTGTTGGGGTTAGTTTAATTTCAGCAAAAGAAGGTAAGGGTCTAAAGAAATTATTGAATTTAGCCGAAGAAGCTTACTTGGCAACCAGCAAAGATTTTAGTACTTCTGTTCTTAATAAAATTTTAAATGAAGCTATAAAAAAACAACCTCCTCCATTGATTGGGAGGTTCAGGCCTAAGATGAGGTATATCCATCAGGGTGGAAAGAATCCCCCTTTATTTATTATTCATGGTAAAAACTTGAAAAAACTATCTTCATCTTATAAAAAATACATGGAAAATTATTTTAGAGAACACTTAAAACTAAGATCTACTCCTTTAATCATCGATTTTCTTGAAAGTGAAAATCCTTATAAAGATAAACCTAACGTATTAAGCGGTAGACAAAAAAAGAAAAGAAAAAGAATAATTAAAAGAAGTAAAAAATAATGAGAAGCAATAACAATAAACTTATCTTTTTTCTGTTAGTCTGTTTTCTTTTTATTGGCTCTAATGAATTACAAGTAAGAGATTTGAAAGAATTGAATCCTCCTAACCCAAAAAAAGAAGCAGTAAAATTTGAGTCGCATGGCGTAATAAGAGTTGATGATTATTACTGGATGAGGGATGACACAAGAAAAAAACCCGAAGTAATAGATCATCTAAAATCAGAGAATAAATTTCTTGAACAATGGTTTGAGACAGGTCTAGATCAGCGAGATCAGCTTTTCGAAGAAATAACTTCAAGGATACCTAAAAAAGAAGACTCCGTTCCTATCCCCTTGGGATCCTACGAATATTTCAGAAGGTATGAGCCTGAGAATGAGCACGCCATCTATATTCGCAGGAAGCTTAACTCAAAGAAGGAAGAGATAATCTTAGACGTCAATAAATTGGCAGGAAAATCTGAATTCTATAATTTGTCGAATTGGAGCATCTCCCCTTCAGAAGATTTAATGGCTTTAGCCGAAGATATCACAGGAAGAAGAAAGTATGAGGTTAGGATAAAAAACCTGAACTCTGGTAAATTTTTCAATGATAGTATCAAGAATACTTCTGGGGATATGGCCTGGTCTCTTGATGGTCAATATTTGTTTTATGTTTTGAGGGCACCAAAGACTCTTCTCCCCTTTAAAGTCTATAGACATAAACTTGGAGAGAGGCAATCCGAAGACCATTTGGTTTACCAAGAAAAAGATACCACTTTCAACGTAACGCTTGGGAATTCTCGTTCCATGAAATACATTGAAATAAATGTTTCAAGTACCACCAGTTCCGAAACACTTTTAATTGATTCAAATTTTCCAGAAAGTTCACCAATAAAAATTTTGGCTCGAGAAGAAGACCATCTTTATTCCATCGAGGATGATTCTGAAAGGTTACTTATACTGACTAATTGGAAAGCTAAAAACTTTAGACTTATGGAAACGAATCTAAAGAACTCTTCAACCAAGAAAAATTGGAAAGAATTAGTACCCCATAGAGAGGATGTCTTGTTGCAGTCTTTTCTGGCTTATCCTTTAAACATAGTCTTATTGGAGAGAGAGCAGGGATTGAGACAAATTAGAATTATGGACAGGAAGGGACAGTTCATAAGGAAGATCAAATTTAATGATCCTGCTTATTCAACTTACTTCGCATCAAATCCTGAGTATGAAAGTAAGAAAATGTATTTTGGTTATACAAGCATGCGAACTCCAGATAGTATTTATTCTTATAACCTAGCGACAGGCAGAAGAAAGCTATTAAAACAATTAGAAGTCTTGGGGACGTTTTCTCCTAGTACTTACAAAGTCGAAAGGAAAAATATTAAGGTTAGAGATGGAACTCTGGTACCTGTTTCTTTGGTTTATAGAAGAGATAAATTTAAAAAAGGTAAAAATCCTCTTTTCGTTTACGGCTATGGCTCTTATGGATATTCAGTTGATCCAGGATTTAATTCCAACAGGTTATCTCTTTTAGACAGAGGATTTGTTTTTACCATTGCTCATGTTCGAGGAGGGCAGGAACTCGGAAGGCAATGGTATGAAGATGGAAAGATGTTTAATAAATTAAATACTTTCTATGATTTTATTGATGTAACCAAAGGACTTATAAAACAAGGCTATGCGGATACTGAACGAGTCTATGCTGCAGGAGGGAGTGCAGGAGGTCTCTTAATTGGTGCTGTTCTTAATATGGAGCCTGAACTTTATAATGGAGTAATTGCAAATGTGCCTTTCGTAGATGTAATAACAACTATGTCTGATCCTTCAATTCCACTAACCACAGGAGAATATGATGAGTGGGGGAACCCCGAGAACAAGGATGAGTTTGAATACATTATGCAATATTCCCCTTATGACAATATCGACCATCTTCAGTACCCAAGCATTCTAGTCACAGCAGGGTTATGGGACTCTCAGGTGCAATATTACGAACCTGCAAAATACGTTGCAAAATTAAGAGAATTTAATCAGTCAACTCATCCAATCTTAATGAAAGTAAATCTTTCTGCGGGCCATAGTGGTCTCAGTGGTAGATTTGCAAGCCTAGCAGAAGTGGCTATGGAATACGCTTTTTTGTTACGCATTGATAAAGAAAAAAGGTAGAAGCTTATTAGTTCAGAAAAAAGAAACAAGAGAGTAATAGCTCTGTTAATTCCTACTGTGATTTTTGTAAGCATGGGTCAATCAGTCTATTGGCAAACCATGCCTTTAATAGGGAGAGAATTGGGTTTTAGTGTTAAATTGATTACTTCTTTAGTTTCTTTCTCAGCTTTAATGTTTCTTATTTTCACTCCTTATTGGGGCAGGTTGAGTGATAAAAAAGGAAGAAAATTTGTACTTTTAATTGGATTGGTCGGATACATAGCTTCAACCCTTCTTTTTTGTTGGATAGCTTATTTAGGACTGATAGGTTATTTCACCTTTACTGCTCTTATTTTCTTTTTGCTTGTGGCGCGTGTGATTAATTCTGCACTGGGTGCTGGTATGAGACCAGCAACAGGGGCTACAGTTGCTGATGTTACGACAGAAGAAAATAGATCAGCTGGTATGGGGCAATTTGGGGCGGCCAATAATGTAGGGACTATTCTCGGACCAGTCTTAGTTTCGTTCATTGCTTTTCTTATAGCCAACACTGCCATTTTTCCAGCTTCGCTAGAGCCATATGGTCGTCTAATTCCTCTTTTGTTTATGTCATTTCTTATGATGATGGCATTAGTATTTGTTTATTTTTATTTACCAGAATCATTAGTAAAACAAGAAGCTAACAGCTCAGGGCAAGGTTTTAATTTTGATAAATCAAATCTGATGTTAATTTCAACTGGGGTTTTGATTTTTTCATCTTTTGCAATTATTCAATCCATTTCTGCTTTTTATCTACAGGATACTTTCTCTCTCTCGATTTTAGCAACGCAACAAAGTCTAGGTATAGCCTTAGGGTTTATGGCTCTTACCTCAATAGTTGCGCAGCTAACAATTGTTCAAAAAATAAAAATTCCCCCTATTAAGCTAGTTCAATGGTCAACTCCTTTCTTTATATTAGGCACATTGGTGGCCGTGTATGCTGATAATTTCAATATTTACGTCCTCGGCATGTCAATAATAGGCCTTGGCATGGGTTTAGGTACACCAGGGTACACAGCAGCGGCTTCTCTAAATGCTGATTCAGAGAGCCAGGGAGCAGCTGTAGGTTTAGCTATGGTTGCTCCTGGATTGGGGTTTTCTATAGGCCCCCTTTTAGGGGGTTTTCTATACGAATCTTCTCCATCACTTCCTTTCCTAGCCATTCTTCCTATCTTTGTTCTAGTCTTCTTAATTGCTTCATACATTAATAAAAGTCTGGCGGCAGGCAAAACTTTATAGCATTCGCTTTATTGCCAAATTATAATTACGCTGTTCCCAGCCCATGACAGCTTAGAAAGCCTTATGAAAGAAAAAGACAACCGTCCAGTTTATTTAAACCCCTTGGCAACAGATCTCCCAATCATTGGGGTATCTTCAATACTTCATAGGATATCGGGATTTTCTTTATTTTCTATTTTTCTTGTTTCGGTATGGATGCTAGACAGGTCATTATCTTCTGAACAAGAGTTTATAACTCTAGTGAAAGATTTGAATAATCTATTTGTTTTGAAATTAATATTTTACTTATTTTTAGTTGGCCTTCTTTACCATTCTCTATTAGGGATAAAGAAACTAATGTCCGATGCCTTTGGAATAGGAGAAGAGCTTAAGTCAGGTACTTTGATTTCTTGGAGCTTCAATTTAATTTTTCTGTTTATAGCAGTTTTCTTATTTAGTAAATTATTTATTTAACATGAAGGGAATATTTGGGTCCGGGACCAATGACTTTTTGGCAGTAAGAATAAGTTCACTAATTCTATTGTCTTATTTCCTATATTTAACTTTTTTTGTCATTAGTAATGCACCAATAAATTTTGATCTGTGGAATGGTTTATTCGAGAATGTAGTTATGAAGATATTTACTACTTTATTTCTTTTGTCTTTCGGTATTCATACCTGGATAGGCACTTGGGCTATTGGAAGTGATTATTTAACTTTGGCTAGGTTGGGGGGCATGGGGCTTAACATCAACAAGTTTTATAGAATGGTTTGTGCTCTGATAATAAGTTGCGTAACTGTTTGGTCATTATTGATTATTTGGTAAAGGATTATGAAAGTTGATGAAATTATAAAAGCTCAAGACCTTCCCATTAGGGACTTTGATGCAATAATTATCGGAGGAGGAGGGTCTGGGATGAGAGCTTCTCTTCAATTAGCAGAATCAGGTTTAAATACTGCTGTTATTTCTAAAGTATTCCCTACAAGATCACACACCGTTTCCGCACAAGGAGGTATTACTTGTGCTATTCAAAGCGATGACCCTGAAGATGATTGGCGTTGGCATATGTTCGATACTGTAAAGGGATCTGATTATATTGGGGACCAAGATGCCATTGAGTATATGTGTAGTGAAGGCCCGAAAGCGGTTTTCGAACTTGAACATATGGGGATGCCTTTCTCTAGAACTGAAGAAGGAAGGATTTATCAAAGACCTTTTGGAGGGCAATCTAAAGATTATGGTAAAGGCGGACAAGCTTGCAGGACTGCTTGTGCAGCAGATAGGACGGGTCACAGTCTTTTGCATACCCTTTACCAAGCAAACCTGAAAGCAGGAACAAACTTTCTAAACGAGTGGTTTGCCATTGATTTGGTTCTCAATTCTTCCAAAGAAGTTACTGGAGTTATAGCTTTTGAAATTGAATCAGGCGAAATATTTTATATTAGATCTAAAGCTACAGTTTTAGCTACTGGGGGAGCCGGTAGAATTTACGCTTCTACCACTAATGCTCTTATTAATTCAGGAGATGGGATAGGAATGGCACTTAGAGCTGGATTACCAGTTCAAGATATTGAGATGTGGCAATTTCACCCTACGGGCATCTACGGACACGGAACCTTGGTAACAGAAGGTTGTCGAGGTGAAGGCGGTTATCTCATTAATAAAGACGGTGAAAGATTCATGGAAAGATATGCCCCTAACACCAAAGATTTAGCCAGTAGAGACGTGGTTTCTAGAGCCATGGCACAAGAAATTCTTGAAGGTCGGGGCTGCGGTCCGCATGAAGATCATATCAAGTTAAGACTTGATCATCTGGGAGCAGAGGTTGTTCATAAGAGATTACCTGGAATAACTGAATTATCTAAAACGTTTGCTCATGTTGATCCTGCAGTTGAGCCAATTCCAGTTGTACCGACTTGTCACTATATGATGGGAGGAATTCCCACCAACATAAATGGTCAAGTTGTTACCTTGAAAGAGGGAAAGGATTCAGTAGTCAATGGCCTTTATGCCGCGGGAGAAGTGGCCTGTGTTTCAGTTCATGGAAGTAATAGGCTGGGCGGAAATTCTTTATTGGATCTAATTGTGTTCGGCAGAGCTGCGGGAATTTATATTGAGGAATCTCTTAAACAAGGTTCAAGCTTAAGTCCCTCTTCTAAAGAAGACATAGATCAAGCTCTGATTAGACTTAATAAGTTGAATGCTTCTAAAGAAGGTAAAGAAACAGCTGAATTAAAAAAGGATATGCAGGACAATATGCAAAGCAATTTTGGAGTTTTCCGAAGAGAAGATCTTATGGAAAAAGGGATCGAGGATTTAGGCAACTCAAGAGAAGCAGTAGAAAATATGTACTTGTCAGATAAATCAGTTTCATTCAACACAGCTAGAATAGAAGCACTTGAAATGCAGAATTTATTCGAAGTAGCAGAAGCTACAGCAATAACTGCTAATGAGAGAAAAGAAAGTAGAGGAGCTCATGCTAGAGATGATTACCCTGAAAGGGATGACGATAACTGGCTAAAACATTCAATTTATTTCTCTTCAACAAAATCTGTTTCCAAAAAAGATGTCAATTTTAGGCCCACAACTGTTCAGGCCTTCCAACCCACTGAGAGGTCATACTAATGAATACAACAATACCTTTAGAAGAAGTTAAAAATGTTACGTTGAGCATATATCGGTTTGATCCAGGCAAGGATAAAAAAGCTTATATGCAAGATATAGAGATAGAAGTTCCGGCGAATATGGATCTTATGGTTTTAGATGCCTTGCTTTTGGCTAAGAAGAAAGAAACTTCTCTTTCTTTTAGAAGGTCTTGTGGAGAAGGCGTGTGTGGTTCAGATGGAATGAATATAAATGGAAAGAATGGTCTAGCTTGTGTCACTCCACTCTCAGAGGCTGTTAAAAGAAATAAATTAGTTTTGAAGCCTATGCCCGGGCTTCCTGTAATAAGGGACCTAATAGTTGACATGAAACAGTTTTTTGATCAGTTAGAGAAAGTAAAACCGTATTTAATAACCAAAGATGAGGCCCCGGAACAAGAAAGAAAGCAATCTCCAGAAGAAAGGGAAGAATTAGATGGTTTATACGAATGCATTCTATGTGGATGTTGTTCGACGGCCTGCCCCTCTTTCTGGTGGAATCCAGATAAATTTTTAGGTCCAGCAGCACTTCTGCAATCCTGGAGGTTTATAGCTGACTCAAGAGATCAAGCCACTGAGGAAAGGTTAGATGATTTAGATGATGCATTCAGTCTCTATAGATGTCATGGAATAATGAATTGTGTTTCAGTATGTCCGAAAGGACTGAATCCCACTGAAGCAATATCTAATATCAGGAAAAAGCTAATCAATAGAAAGAGCTAAAGGGGAAAAAGGGGGAAGTTTTATGGCCAATCACTATGATGTAGCAATCATAGGCTCAGGTCCTGCAGGTTATGTCTCAGCTATACGCTGTGCTCAACTTGGTTTAAAAACAGTTTGTATAGAAGAAGTAGCTAACCAGAACGAAGCAGCTCTGGGAGGCACTTGCTTGAATGTTGGTTGTGTTCCTTCTAAGGCTCTTTTAGAAAGTTCTCTGATCTTTTCTAATACCAATCACAATCTAAAAGATCATGGAATAGAAGTATCTGAAGTTTCTCTAGATGTAAATGCTATGCACCTAAGAAAGGATAAGATTGTTTCTTCGCTAACCAAAGGAGTCTCTGGATTATTTAAACTAAATAAGGTAGATACAGTTCAAGGTAAGGCTTACATTTCCGATCCTCATACCATAAAGGTAAGCACAGAAGGTACAGACCAAAACATCAGAGCAGAAAATATTATTTTAGCCACAGGTTCTAGGCCTATTGAATTATCAGATTATCCATTTGATGAAGAGTTTTTGTTTAGTTCAAATGGAGCTTTAAAATTCAGTGAAGTTCCCAATAGAATTGCAGTGATTGGAGCAGGGGCAATTGGACTTGAACTAGGTAGTGTCTGGGCAAGACTGGGATCAGAAATAACCATTTACGAAGCCTTAACAGATTTTCTGCCTAACGCCGATGACAGTATCTCAAAAGAAGCCTTAAGGATATTTCAGCAACAGGGCCTAAATATAGAACTAGGAACAGAAATAGAAAGTTTGGAGGTGATTGGCAATCAAGTAGAAGTAAAAGTTAGCAATGATGAAATAAATAATCTTCAAGTGGATAAAGTTATTTTTGCTATGGGCAGGAATCCAACTTCGAAAGGTCTTTTTGATCCCGCTCTAGGGATTCAAATAGATGACAAAGAGTTTGTTATAGTCGATGAGCATTGCCAAACACAGGTGCCTAATATTTACGCCATAGGAGATTTAGTGAGAGGCCCCATGCTAGCCCATAAAGCTTCTGAAGAAGGCATTATGGTTGCAGAAAGAATCGCAGGAAGAAATTATAGTTTGAATTATAAAAATATTCCTTTTGTGATTTATACCCATCCTGAAATTGCTTGGGCGGGGTATTCAGAAAAAAGTGCATTAGAAGAAGGTATTCAAGTTGAAGTTGGCACCTTTCCATTTCAAGCTAATGCCAGAGCATTAACCTCTAATGAGAGTACTGGATTTGTTAAAGTAGTGGTAAATCAAGAAGATGATTCAATTATAGGAGTTCATGTCTTGGGTCCCTCAGCAGCAGATGTGGTTCAGCAAGGCTTAATAGCAATGGAATCTAATGTAACTGCAAAAGAACTGGGTTCAGTTATGTTTAGTCATCCCACTGTCTCAGAAGCATTACACGAGGCTGTTTTATCAGCAAAAGGTAATGCAATTCATTTGAATAATAGGAAGAAAAAGTGAATCTACATGAGTATCAAGCTAAAGGTCTCTTTAGAGAGTACGGCATCTCGGTATCGAAAGGCATCCCAGTCAATAATTGCAATGCAATAGAAGAAGCAATTAATTCTTTAGAAGGTAATCGTTGGGTGGTAAAAGCACAAGTACATGCAGGAGGAAGAGGTAAGGCCGGAGGAGTGGAGCTGGTTGATACTATCCAAGAAGCAGAAGCATTTGCAGAAAAGTGGTTAGGTAACAACTTAGTGACTTATCAAACTGATGAAAGAGGCCAACCCGTAAATACAATTCTGATAGAAGAGTGCATAGATATTGCTGAAGAGTTATATCTAGGAGCTGTGATAGATAGATCCTCACAAAGATTAGTTTTCATGGCTTCACAAGAAGGAGGAGTAAATATAGAAGAAGTAGCTGCATCAACTCCAGAAAAAATCTTCCAAGTTGCAATTGATCCTTTAAAAGGGCCATCTTCTAATGAAGCGGATCAACTGTCGTCTCTATTAAACATGAATGAAGTTCAAAAAGAACAGTTTAAAGATTTGTATCTTTCTCTAGCTAAAATGTTTATAGAAAAAGATTTGTCTTTGTTAGAGATAAACCCCTTAGTTATAACTACAGAAGGAAATCTGATCTGTTTAGATGCGAAAGTAAATGTTGATTCCAATGCCTTATACAGACAAGAGTCTTTGGTGAAAATAAATGATGTTTCTCAAGAGGACGAGAGAGAATCTTATGCTTCAAAATGGAATCTTAGTTATGTGTCTTTAAATGGAAATATCGGTTGTATGGTAAACGGAGCGGGTTTGGCTATGGGAACCATGGATATTATTAAACTTCATGGCGGCGAGCCTGCTAATTTTCTTGATGTCGGAGGAGCTGCGGATTCAGAGCGTGTATCAGAGGCTTTTAAAATCATTCTCTCCGATAAGGCTGTTCAGGCTGTCCTAATTAATATTTTTGGCGGCATCGTCCGTTGTGACATTATTGCTGATGGAATAATTGAAGCAGTAGAGCAAATAGGAGTAAATATACCTGTTGTTGTAAGACTAGAAGGTAATAATTCAGAGTTAGGATCCGATAAGCTTTCCAAGAGTGGGCTAGATATAATCATCGCTTCTGGCTTAGAGGACGCAGCCAAGTTAGTTGTTGAAGCTTCTCGAAGAGGAAAATCTTGAGTATTCTCATAAATAAAGATACCAAGGTAATCTGTCAGGGTTTTACCGGTTCTCAGGCAACCCAGCATTGCAAACATTGCATTGATTATGGAACAAATTTTATGGGTGGTGTCACTCCAGGAAAAGGGGGTCAAACCCATTTAGACTTGCCAGTATTTGATACAGTTAAAGCTGCAGTCAGCGCTACCCAAGCTTCTGCTAGCTTAATATTTGTTCCGGCAAGGTTTGGTAAAGAATCTATTCTTGAGGCTGCAGAGGCAGGCATAAAATTGATTGTTTGTATTACGGAGGGCATACCAACCTTGGATATGGTAGAAGTAAAGAAAAGGTGTGATGATTTGGGCTCAAGACTGATAGGGCCAAACTGTCCAGGAGTGATCACGCCTGGAGAAAGTAAAATGGGTATTATGCCTGGATATATTCATTTGCCTGGAAGAGTGGGCGTTATATCCAGATCAGGTACATTAACTTATGAGGCGGTGAAGCAAACTAGTGACTTAGGTTTTGGACAGAGCAGTTGTGTAGGCATAGGAGGTGATCCTATTCCTGGATCCACTTTCATTGACATGCTTCACCTCTTTGAGGACGATCCAGTCACTGAAGCAATAGTTATGGTAGGTGAAATAGGAGGAACAGCTGAAGAGGAAGCAGCAGAATTTATCCAAAGTAATATATCAAAACCTGTGGTTTCCTATATTGCAGGTGTTACAGCTCCCTCAGGTAAAAGGATGGGTCACGCAGGCGCAATAATCGCTGGGGGAAAAGGTACTGCAGAAGAAAAATTTAAAGCACTAGAGGCCGCGGGCGTTCACACTGTTAGAAGTCCAGCAGAGATAGGTAAAGGTGTAGGAGAGATAACAGGATGGTAGATTACAAGCATTTAGAGATCGAAGATCAGGGACAAATAATTATTTGTTATTTATCAAATCCTCCAACTCATACTTTAACAGCACAAGGGCTACTAGAAATTCACGACTTTCTTGATTCCTTGGTCACTAATAAAGAACTAAGAATTCTAGCTTTTACTGGGGCAGGAGAAGACGTTTTTATAAGACATTATGAAGTAGGAGAATTGGCAGACTCTGCCGAGAAAAACATTAGCCAGCAAGAAGAAACAAAGAAACTAGAAAACAATCCTATTAAAGAATTACATGGTTTTCACAAGATGCTATTAAAGATCAGAGATCTGAATGCAATTGTAGTAGCCGGTATTAATGGAAATACAGCAGGAGGGGGTTGTGAGTTTTCTTTAGGATGTGATTTGAGAGTTATGTCTTCAGGAGATTACTTTATTGGGCTACCCGAAACATCGGTAGGAATTCTCCCAGGAGGTGGTGGAACTCAAAGGTTAGCTAGGTTAATAGGATCCTCAAGGGCTTTAGATCTAATTCTGCATGGGCAGTTAATATCAAATGTTAAAGCCCTTGAATTCGGAATCATAAATGAGATTCTTCCTAAAGAGTCTTTCCTCAAATCTTTAAAAGAATACTGTCAGATTTTGGCTAACAGAGCCCCTATTGCTCTGCGAGAAGTTAAAAGAGCAATTCATAGAGGTATGGATTTACCTCTGGAAGAAGCTTTATTGATTGAGCAAGAAGCTTTTAATAAAACTATGAATTCAAAGGATGCTGCAAAGGCAATGAGGACCATGCTCAATTCTAAAGAAGAGATAGATGTAATATCCAAATTGGAATGGTCAGGGGAATAATTCTTTTACTCTTCAGCTACCTTAATTACCTGTTTTCCAAAGTTTTTTCCGGAAAGAACATCTCTAAGAGCTTGGGGTGCGTTTTCTATCCCGTCGCTAACAGTCTCTCGATACTTAATTTTTCCTTCTTTTATCCAGTTTGAGAGCTCTCTGGTGGCTTCTGCCCATTCTTCAAACCATTCAGTAACTACAAAGAATCTGTGTTCAGGAATAGGATCTAAAGCCCCAAATACGTGGAAAGGAGTTTCTTCTTTTTCAAAGTCAATCGAATTGTAGTGAGCTATGAAACCACAAATCGGTATTCTGGCTCCTGGATTAAGGTTCTTGGCGACTGCTTTAGAAACTTCTGCTCCAACGTTTTCAAAATAAATGTCTATTCCTTCAGGACAAGCAGCCTTAAGGTCTGCTTCCAAGTTTCCAGCTTTGTAATCCACACAAGCATCAAATCCCAGTTCTTCAGTCACATAAGAGCATTTAGTTTCTCCACCAGCGACTCCTACTGCTCTGCAACCTAGAAATTTTGCCATTTGGCCTACGACAGTCCCCACAGCACCTGAGGCAGCTGAGACTACTACGGTTTCTCCAGATTTTGGTTTACCCACTCTTAATAACCCGAAATAAGCTGTTCTACCAGGCATTCCTACAGTGCCCAGGTAGGTTGAGAGTGGAACTATCTTTGGGTCCGCTTTGAATAACTGTCTGTCGTTTCCAGGAGCTACTATGTAGCTCTGCCAGCCCCGATGAACACATACATAATCACCTACACTGTAGTTATCAGATTTGCTTTCTACCACTATTCCAACGCTTTCGCCGGTCATAACTTCACCAATTTTTATTGGATCCGCATAAGATTTAGCATCATTCATTCTGCCTCTCATATAAGGATCAATGGATAAGTACAGGGTTTTAATTAAAATGTTTCCTTCTTCAATTTCAGGAACTGGAACTTCCTCCAATTTCCAGCAATCATCCTCTGGCATGCCTTCTGGTCTTTTATTGAGAACCCATTTTTTATTTATTTTTTCAGCCATCTTTTCCTTTATTTAGATTTTTTAATTTAGTTTATTAATTTTTACTTCCTTGTTTTTCAATGAGGAAATAAAAAGGTTCAGTTGAGGTTTCTTTAGTTAACAGATTATGACCTAAGAATTTACAAAATCTATCAATATCTCTTTCCGTAGAAGGGTCGGTTGCATAAAGTTCTACTTTTTCACCAGATTTTAATCCTTGCATTGCCTTGTGAAGCATCATTATAGGCTCGGGACAAAGAAGACCTTCTGCTTTAATTTTCATATCTGATTGTTAAATACCTATTTGTTGTGTAATTTAATCTCCAAATCATTAAGGCTGAAGCTATAACAAGACCTATGCACATGCCAACCCACATACCTTGAGCTCCGAGTTTTATGGTCCAAAAATCTGTTATTGCAAGACTGTAACCAAACGGCAGTGCAAACATCCAATAGGCTACTAACATAATTATCATTGGCCCGACAGTATCTTTGTAACCCCTTAAGCTGCCCATACCACACATGGCCAAGCTATCTGGTATTTGAAAAAAAGCAGCAAACATAAGCAGGATTACTGCCAACTCTACAACCTCAGGATCACTCGGCCATATTGAAGTGACTACTAATTGAGCAAATAAAAGTAAGAATAAAGTGTTAAATAGGCCTAAAACCCCTCCAAATTTGAGCGAGTAAAACGAGCTGTATCTGGCTGCTTGAAAGTCTCTTTCTCCAACTTTATTTCCTACCCTCACTGCAGCTGCCATACCTATACTTAACGGGACCA
>DTSY01000154.1 GCA_012965075.1 Gammaproteobacteria bacterium
GCTCTTTTAGTATTTAAAGGGCTGTCAGAAAATATAAATCTTTTTTATTCACCTTCAGATCTTCAAAAAGCGCAAATAAATACTCAAATAAGAGTAGGAGGAATGGTAAGAAAAGATTCAATTATTAGAGTAGAAAACTCATTAAGAGTCTCCTTTGTAATAACTGATTTCGAAGAGGATTTGGTTGTTAATTACGATGGAATACTTCCAGATCTTTTCTCTGAAGAAGCAGGAATTGTTGCAAAAGGTAAGATAAATGAGGAAGGTATTTTTGTTGCAAATGAAGTGCTTGCTAAACATGATGAGAATTACATGCCACCTGAAGTTGCTAAAACTTTAAAAGATAAGAAATGATTGCTGAGATAGGACATCTACTCCTCATTGGGTCTTTAGTTGTAAGTTTTTTAGCAGGATTTTCTCCATTACTTAGATTTCTCACAAAGGATGATTTTTTTTATGAGGTTATCAGCCCTCTAAATAATCTTGTCTTTTTATTAATTTTTCTAAGTTTTGTTTCATTAATTTATAGCTTTCTTGTAGATGACTTCTCAGTTGCTTATATTGCAAACAACTCAAATACTTTATTGCCTTTCTATTACAAACTAGCAGCAACTTGGGGTGCACACGAAGGGTCTTTATTGTTGTGGATATTGTGCCTTTGTTTCTGGTCTACTAGTTATTTTTTTCTGAATAGGAAAAAAGATGTGGAATTTGTTGCACTAACATTATCAGTTTTAAATCAAATTATTTTTGCTTTTATAGCTTTTACTCTCTTCACTTCTAATCCCTTTGAAAGATTACTTCCAATAGCTCCTTTCGAAGGAGCAGATCTTAATCCTTTATTGCAAGATTTTGCTTTTACCATTCATCCACCTCTACTTTATTTGGGTTATTCAGGTTTAGCCGTTCCCTTCGCTTTGTCTTTATCGGCCCTCATTTCAAAGAAAATTGACTCAATTTGGGCCAGGGATGCAAGACTGTGGTCACTTCTTTCTTCAGGCTTCTTAACCTTAGGAATAGTTCTAGGGAGCTGGTGGGCTTATTATGAATTAGGCTGGGGAGGTTGGTGGTTCTGGGATCCAGTAGAAAATGCGGCTTTCGTGCCTTGGTTAATATCAGTCGCAATGTTTCACTCTTTAATAGTCACTGAAAGACGTGGACTTTATAAGAATTGGTCAATACTCTTAAGTATTCTTGCTTTCGCTGCCAGTATTTTAGGAACCTTCTTAGTAAGATCTGGTATTCTGACTTCAGTTCATGCTTTTGCTTTAGACCCTGAAAGGGGAGTTTTTATTCTAGCTATTTTTGCCTACTTCATTTTAGGTTCCTTAATTTTCTATTCCATTATGAATAATAAGCTTCCGGGACGAAGTACCTACAATATGATCTCAAAAGAATTTGGATTCTTATTAAATAATATCCTTCTAGTTATTTTGGCAATATCAATAATGTTTGGAACTCTGTTTCCTCTAATTTATGAAGCTATCTATGATGGAGAACAGATTTCAGTTGGAGCCCCATACTATGAGGTTCTGATTCTTCCTTTCGCTATTGCTCTAAGCTTTCTACAAGGAGTAGGTCTTTATCTTAGTTGGAGCTCAACCCGAGAGTTTAGTTTTTTAAACAGAGTCTTGATAGAGAGTTTCTCGCTATTCATTATTATAAGTTTATTAGTTTTTTTAATTTTCGGAACTTTAAACTGGGGAACATTTCTTGCTATAGCTATGTTTAGTTGGATCTTTTCCGGAAATTTTATAGATATGGTTTACCAATCTTCTCAAGTCAAAGAGTTAAAGTCAGTTCTTCTGAGAAGGCTTGGAATGATAAGCGCTCATTTAGGAACTGCTTTTTTAATTTTAGGAGTAGGAATAGTGACAACCTTCTCTTTGGAAAGAGAGGTGATCTTACAAAAAGGAGAAAGTTATCAATTGGGTAGTACAAATTTTGTTTTTAAAGAGATACGAGAGTCTAAAGGACTCAATTACTCTATCCAATCTGCTGGCATAGAAATTAGAAAGGGAGGATTAGTAGACGAAATAAGTGCAGAGAAAAGAAACTATCTATCTTCAAATCAAATCATGACTGAGGCTGCTATAAAACCCACTCTTCTCCAGGATTATTATGTAACTCTTGGAGATCAAGTTGGAGATGGAAAGTGGTCCTTTAAGCTTCAAATAAAGCCCTTTATTAGATGGATATGGTTTGGGGCGATCCTAATTGCACTGGGCACTTTTGTTTCAAGCTTCAGGCAAACAAAGAGGCTATGAATAGAATAACTCATTATCTCCCTTTAATTTTCTTCATCTTCTTGATAATAGGTTTATTCACTTTTCTTGATAATGAAGAAAGTGATCTTCGCTCAGTTTTGCTAGACAAAAACTTCCCTGACTTCTCTCTGTCTAAACTAGAAAACCAAGAAATCGTTACAAAAAATGATTTAGTGGAGCTACCTTCGCTGTTAAATGTTTGGGCTACCTGGTGTATAGCCTGCAGAGTAGAACACCCATTCCTGATGAGATTAAGGAATGAATCCACTATAAATATTTACGGTTTAAATTATAAAGATGATAGGAGTAAAGCAATAAATTTACTGGATCAGATAGGTGACCCCTATGAGTTCAGTATTTTTGATCATGAGGGAATACTTGCTATTGACCTTGGTGTTTATGGAGCTCCAGAAACTTTTTTAATAGATAAGAGTGGGATTATACGAGTTAGGCATGTAGGAGTCTTAACGCCTGAAGTGTGGGAAGAAAAATTTAATGGTGTTCTTAATAATTTAAAAGAAGATGAAAAATAGAACACTTGTTTGCATCTTATGCCTGTTATCTTTTACAGCAGAATCCGAATCTTCAAAGGAAGTGTATTCATTTGTTATTGATGAGAATCAAGAAAGATTTTATACCCTTCTAGATACATACAGATGTCCTAAATGCCAAAGCTCAAATTTATCTGGCTCCAATGCCCCTATTGCTAAGGACTTGAAAAGAGAAATCCATAGATTAATTGAAGAGGGTAAAACAGACGAACAAATAGAAGCATTCCTGAGATCAAGATACGGAGATTTCATCCTTTATAAACCTGCTTTAAGGAAAAATACTTTAATCCTTTGGTTAGGTCCTTTCATCTTACTTTCTCTGATTGTTTTTTTAGTAGTTAGCTGGAACATGTCTTCAAAACGGAAATCTAAGGATTTAGAAGCTGAACAAATCGTAAAGGTTATAGAGAGGACTAGGCTTAAGAAATTATTTGAAGAAGATTAAATGTTTTATTTATTAGGCATAACAATACTTATGAGCTTGGCAATTTATGTTGGAACTGCCTTTTATATATCAAATAGGTCTGGTTATGACAGGAGAGAGGAAAATGTAGAACTGTTTAAGAAAGAGAAAGAAAATCTAAAATTAAATAAAAGTTTACCTCAAGAATATTTGAGTTTGCTGGTTAATGAGAGAGAGCAAATTCTTCTACAGGATGTTCCTGAGGAAAAGGAGTTAGTAGTTCTTACTAAAAAAGATTCTTTATTTAGACCACTATTTTTTTCCGTTTTTAGTTTTATAGCTATTTGTGGTATTTATTTTCAACCTCTCTCAATGGGGTCTTTAAAAGACCTTCAGACTTACCAATCTATAAATGGTTTTATTGAAGCTGACTTTGAATCAAGGAAAGAAACAAGAGGATCTGTTATTCAAGAATTGAAGGGTTTTATGAATCAAACTGAAACAAGAGCTTCTGAAATTTATTTATTAGCAAATAGATTCAAAGACATTAACGAATTTCTCATTACTAGCTTACTTTTGAAAAGTTTAATTGATAAGCATTCAGATGAGATTCCTCTTGGCATCTACGCGGAATATGCACAAATTCTTTTCTTTAGGGACAACAGAGTGTTTTCAAAAGATGTGGAAATTGCCCTCGAACTAGCCCTTAAGAAATCTCCTGTTGATCCAATTGCTTTAACTTTAGAAGGGGTGAAAAATTTTCAAGCAGGAGAAATAGATTTAGCAATGATTTCATGGGAAAAAGCTAAAGAAAATACTAACGATGGAAACGAGAAACTAACCATACAAGAGGCAATAAATGCTATTAAATCAATGAAAAATCAGTAGTTTCATTGACTTAAATAGACTAGACTTACGCCGCAAATGGAAAGATATTCTTGTCTTTCGTCGTCGTCTAACCCAAAGGCGAAGGGTTTCTTCCCCCCAAAACCAAGTAAAATATGAGACTAAAATCAGTCAAACTTTCTGGATTTAAGTCGTTTGTTGATCCAACTTCAATATCTTTTCCTCATGACCTTACTGCTATTGTTGGACCTAATGGATGTGGTAAATCTAATATTATTGATGCAGTCAGGTGGGTATTGGGTGAAAGTTCAGCAAAGAATTTAAGAAGCCAATACATGTCTGAGGTTGTGTTTAACGGATCTGCTTCTAGAAAGCCAGTTTCAAGAGCTTCAGTGGAACTTTTTTTTGATAACGATGATGGAAGGATAGGTGGAGAATTTGCTGACTACAGTGAAATTTCAGTCAGAAGAACATTAGACATTGATAGCCAATCAAATTATTACCTTAATGGTACTAGCTGTAGAAAGAGGGATATAACAGATCTTATTTTAGGGACAGGTTTGGGTCCAAGAAGTTATGCAATAATTGAGCAGGATATGATTTCCACACTGGTAAGTTCAAAACCAGAAGAAATGAGATCATATATTGAAGAAGTTGCAGGTATTTCTAGGTATCTTGAAAGACGAAAAGAAACAGAATCAAGAATTAAGAGAACAAAAGAAAATCTAAGCAGATTAGAAGATTTAAGAGAAGAAATCGGAAGACTCTTGTTCAAATTAAAACAGCAAGCTAGAGCTGCTGAGAGGTACGCAGATTTAAGAATAGAGGAAAATCACACAAAAGGACTTGTATGGTCTAACCAATGGCAAGATAAAGCAAATGAGGTTGTAGTAAAAGAAGAAAAGGTAAGGCTACAGAAGATTGAGCTCGAAGAGATAAATTCATTAAAAACTACTTCAGACTCTGAGATTAATGAGTTCAGAGTAAAACAAATGGAATTACAAACCGAGATGGATAAAGTCCAACAGGAGTTTTATAGCCTAGGTGCAGACATTTCTAGGCAGGAACAAGAAATAAAGGAAAATAAAAATAAGACATCAGAGGTAGCTTCTAAACTAGGGGAGAGTAGAGATACTTTGTCTTCTAAGAAAAATGAAGTAGCTAAATCCTCAGAGCAGATAGAAAGGCTGGAAGAATCTATTTCTTTGATTACACCTGAATTAGAACAATTAAGAGAAAAGCAATTACAAGAAAACAGTCAAGATTCAGAAATTGAAGAAATTGAAATGGACTGGGATAATTTCTCAAACGATCTTATAAATCTTTTAGATAAGTTAAGAAAAGCGGAAATAAAACTCTTAGCTTTAATGGCCAGTGGAAAAGTTTCTCAAGAGAATGTACTTCATGATACTGGTCTGAAGGAAGTGGAGGGTTCTTTAGACTCTTTATCAAGCATATCTTTAACATTAGTCGATAAAACAAAAGGATTATTTAAAGGGTCATCCAAAGAAGAAAGATTAGAGCTTCTTGATAAAACTCAAGAGTACGCTGATTCGCAAGCTAAACTTGCTACAAACATTTCCCAGATTAATCATTTAAAGACAGAAATAAGTACTCTTGAAGCAGAAATCATATCTTTAGAGGGTCAATCTTTTTCAAATAAAGAACCACTTAAAACTATGGAGGATTCTTTAAAAGGACTGCTTCAATCAAGACTAGCTGTTGAGGAGAGAATGGGTTCTATAAGAAAATCTATAGATGATGCTTCAGACAGTATTAGGAATACTGAGAAAGAAAAACTAGACAAGGAACAGAAGGCAATAAATTCAAGAGAAGTTCTAGAAACACTTCGTTTGGATCGTCAGGCATCCAGAATGGAAGCAGAGAATATAGAGAAACAGATAAAAGAAAATAATTTAGATATTAAAAAACTTTTATCCGAACTAGATGAGGACAAGACCGTAAGTGATTACCAAATGGATTTGGAAAAGATAGAAAGGAAAATATCGAGACTGGGAGCAATAAACCTCGCTGCTATGGAAGAATATGCTCAAGAAGAAAAAAGGAAAACGCATCTAGATAAACAGCATGAAGAGCTAATGAGGGCTTTAGAGACGCTTCAGAATGCTATTAATAAAATAGACAAAGAAACAAGAACAACATTCAAGGATACTTTTGACGATCTTAATAAAAGTTTAGCTAAGTCATTCCCTAAGCTCTTTGGCGGAGGTCATGCAGAATTAATCTTGTTAGATGATGATTTACTTACGGCTGGTGTAGGCATTGCTGCCAAACCACCGGGTAAGAAAAATACTAGCATTACTCAATTATCAGGAGGGGAGAAGGCCCTTACGGCAATAGCTTTAGTTTTTGCCTTCTTTGAACTAAATCCAGCACCATTTTGCATGTTAGATGAAGTAGATGCTCCTCTAGACGATCTTAACACCATGAGGTTCATAAGCTTGGTTGAAGAAATGTCGGACAAGGTTCAATTTGTTTATATTACTCACAATAAAATTTCTATGGAGAAGAGTAAACATCTTATGGGTGTAACAATGCAAGAACCGGGAGTGTCTAAGATGGTAGCCGTAGATGTGGAAGAGGCTGTCAAACTGGCTGCCACTGCCTAGATCTGATGTTAAACCTGGCAGAAATTCTTACTATAATAATTGGACTTCTATTGGCCTTAGTATTTGTGGATGGCATAAGAAGATCTATCAAAAATAGAAAAAATAAACTTAAAGTTGATCTCGTTCCATCTGAAAAATTAGAGAAAGAAGAATTCGATGAGTCAGAAGATATATCTGGACAACTAGTTGATGAAAATGAATTCTTAAGTGATGTAACTGAATCAATTGAAGATATACCTATTCTTAAAGGTCACAATTTAATAATTTTTAATTTATGTTCTAAAGATTTAGAAACTTTTTCATGCACTTCCCTTTCCAAAAGCCTTTCTTCTTATAGTTTTTTATTTGAAGACAAAGGCTTTTTTACTTTTAGAGACAACACAGAAAAAATATTATTTAGTCTTATAAACGCTAAAAAACCCGGTAATTTCCTAGAAGATATAACTTCATCTGATATAGCTTTGGTGTTGGACCCAGGTAAATCACCAAAAGTTGTTGAGTCTTTTGATTTGATGTTTTCTGTGGCCCAATCTCTTTCAGAAAATTTTTCTTGCAGCTTATTAGATGAGAATAGGAACCTTTTAACTAAGCAAATGCTAGAGCACATGAGAAATGAATCTCAAGAATTTCAGCGCCAACGTCTTGCTAACGCTAGTTAAAATTAGAACTCATGATGCCTAAAAAAGAGGACCACCTTAGAGTTAAAAAACTTTCCGCATTAATTAGAAATCATTCTTATAAGTATCATGTTCTAGACGAACCTGAAATTGAAGACTCTAAGTACGATCAGTTATTTCAAGAGCTATTGTCTCTTGAACAAAAGTTTCCAGAATTACTTTCAAAGACCTCTCCAACGCAAAGGATAGGATCAAAACCTTCGACAGGATTTAAGAAAATAACACATGGCATGCCAATGTTGTCTTTGGATAATGCTTTCAGCATTAAAGATTTGGAGGATTTTGATAAAAGAGTAACGGAAAGACTAGTCTTAAAAGAAAACCTTGAATACTGCTGTGAACCTAAACTAGACGGAGTAGCAGTAAACTTATTTTATAAGAAAGGTGTTTTAGATAAAGCAGCTACGCGAGGTGATGGAACTATTGGGGAAGACATTACCCATAATATTAAAACATTACCTTCAGTTCCATTAGAGTTGATTAAGAATGAAGAAATAGCAAAGATTCCTAATGCTTTAGAGGTAAGAGGAGAAGTCTTTATAGAATCTTTTGAATTTAAGAAAATAAATGAGTATTCAAAAGAATCTGGAAAAAGAATCTTTGCAAACCCAAGAAACGCAGCTGCTGGAAGTTTAAGGCAATTGGATCCAGAGGTAACTGCTTCCAGACCATTAAAACTATTTATACATGGATATGGTATTTCTGATTCTTCCCCAGAAAATATTCCAAATAATCAATTTGACATGCTTCAGTTATTTAAGATGTGGGGATTCCCTACCAATCCGGAAGTAAAAGTTGCAATCGGAATAAACACCTGTATTGAATACTTCTCATATATAGAAGATAAAAGAAAAGAACTACCATATGAAATAGATGGTGTTGTCTATAAGGTCAATAAATTTAATTTTCAACAACGGCTAGGAAAAGTATCTAGAGCTCCTCGTTGGGCTATCGCAAGAAAATTTCCTGCAGAAACAGGAAAAACTAGAGTTAATTCAATTTCGTATCAAGTTGGCAGATTAGGAAGTGTCACCCCTGTAGCTGAATTAGAACCAATAAAGGTGGGGGGAGTAACTATTTCAAATGCAAGTTTACATAATTTTGATGAAGTAGATCGATTAGACGTAAGAGAAGGTGATGTTGTAATAATCAAGCGTGCCGGTGATGTCATTCCCCAAGTTACAAAAGTTGACTTAAAAGATTCTGTAAAAAGAAAACCAAAAACAAAACTACCAAAAATTTGTCCTTCCTGTGGCAGTGAGCTTTTTAGAGAAGAAGGAGAAGCAGCATTAAGGTGTGTAAAAGCACAGGAATGCCCAGCTCAATTAGTGGAAATAATTAAACACTTTGTTTCTAGAAACGCTATGAACATAGAAGGCCTAGGAGATAAGATTATTAGACTTTTAATAAATAATAAGATAATTAACAATGTCTCGGATCTTTATAAAATTAAAGAAGAAGATATTATTAAACTTGAAGGGTTTGCCTCCAAATCTTCTTCTAACCTTATTAACTCCATTGGATCCAGTAAAGAGACTAGCCTTCAAAGATTTGTTTATGCTTTAGGAATTAGAGAAGTGGGCGAAGCCACAGCACTAAACTTAGCTCTTAATTTCAACGATATAAAAGATTTAATCAAAGCTTCTAGGGAAGATTTGCTTGAAATAAATGATATTGGGCCGGTGGCTGCTGACTTTATAAATGATTATTTTAAGAATACTGAAAATATAGAACTCGTAAATGAATTTATGACGCTTGGCTTTAAACTTTCTCCTCCTAAAAAGGATGATAGTTCTAACTTCTCAGGAAAAACTATCGTCATAACAGGCTCTTTTACTACTTATTCTAGAAATGAATTAAAAGAACAATTAATTACAAGAGGAGCCAAAGTCACTTCAAGTGTATCCAATAAAACAGATTTTTTAATTTCAGGTGAAAAGCCAGGATCAAAATTTTCTAAAGCACAAGAACTTCAGGTAAAAATTTTAGATGAGCAAGAAGCAATAGATTTATTAAGCTGATTGTGGAATGAAAACTAAAATCAGTTTCCTTTTATTTCTGTTTCTAATTACAGCATGTGCTACGTCTGGACCTCCTTCAAACACTGTTGATGTATGTAAGATCTTTAAAGAAAAAAGATCTTGGTATAAAGCTGCTAAAAGAACTGAAGATCGTTGGAATATCCCGGTTTCTGTAACCATGGCCATAGTCAAGCAAGAGTCTAGTTTTATTTCTGCAGCAAAACCTCCAAGAACAAAGATTTTAGGTTTCATCCCATGGAAAAGACAAAGTTCTGCTAAGGGTTATGCTCAGGTAATAGATGGAACCTGGGAGATGTATTTAAAAGAAAGAGGAAGATGGTTTAAATCAAGAAGTGATTTTGACGATGCTGTGGATTTTATTGGGTGGTACAACTCCAAGAGTTTGAAACAACTCAATATAGAGAAAACCAATGCTAGAGCCTTGTATCTTGCCTATCACGAAGGCAGAGGTGGTTATAAGAAAGGTAGTTATCGAAATAAACCTTGGCTACTAGGGGTAGCAGATAAAGTACAAAGGCAGTCTGCCTTATACAACAGTCAGTATCAGAAATGTAAAAAGAAACTTGGTCGAAGATTCTTTATATTATTCTGAAATTATCCTTTTTTAGTTTTAAAATAAAGGAATGAAAAATACATTTATTCTTATTATTATCTTGTTATTTGTTGGTGGCTGTGCAACTCAGTTAAAAATAGAAACAGATTCAGATAAAGTTTATGATCTTTCCTCTTACAGCACTTTTTCCATTGAAGCTTTTGATGTAATAGAAGAACCTTCTCAGATAAGTATTAATCCTATATTGCTTCAAAGAGTGTCAAGATCAATTGAACAATCTTTAGTTAAAAAGGGCTTAAAGAAATCTTCTGAACCTGACATGGTTGTTAGGTTTTTTATAGCTACAGAAAGAGAAGTGGAAAGAAGCCAGAGCTATGGCTCATGGTATAGAAGGGGATATTTAGATGATCGTAGTCAAAGGTATTATCGGGTGGATAAAGATGCTCTTACCATAAGATTTCATGACGCTGAGACAGATGAAGTAGTTTGGTATGCCTTTTCTAGATTTAATAGGACTAAAGCTCCTAAGGAACAAGAAGAAGTAAATGTTCTTATTGAGCAAGCTATTTCTAGCTTCAAGACTTCTTTGTAAATCTTTCTGGGTTCAAAGATCTAATCAATCTTTTTCCAAAAACTGGGGGAGAGCCATCAATAAGATCGCAGATGAATTGTGCACTTATAGGCGCACTGGTGGTTCCTCTAGAACCATGAGAAATATTTATAAAGATATCCTCAGATTTACCCAAAAGAGGCAAGCGATCTTGCGTAATAGATCTGTAACCAAAATTAGAATCTACCACTTTAACTTTTTGATCAGTTATAAGTTTTAACCTCTCAATATTTTCTAGGTTTTCTTCCAAAGTAACATCTTCGTTGTCACTATCAGAATAGGTGGAGCCGGTAATTAATACATCTTCTGAAGTGGGCGAAATATAGCCTTGTGCACATATGGGAATCTTCAGATTAGCAATGTCCAGCTCTTTCTTTAGGTAAGTTATTTGCCCTCTTTTTTTTGTGATCCCCTTCAAGTTGATTAGCTTATTACTCTCAAAGGAAGAGCATAAACAAATATGATCAAAAGAATAATCTTTATGTTCAACAAATACCTTTGTTTTAGAAATTTTTGTTACTTCTCCAGTTATTAATTTAATTCTAGGGCTGTTAAGCATGTGTTTAAGTATGCCATTAGGGTTTAACCAACCAGCATCTTTGAAGAATAAACCACCGTAAGGTACAGGAATTCCTGAAATCTCAGTAGCTTCATCCCTAGTAACTTTCTTAAATAATTTTAAGTCTTGTCTTGAATTAAGAATTTGTAAAAACCTCTTGTGAGTAGTTTCATTAAAATCTAGAAGGAGAACCCCGGTTTTATTCCAATAGGAAGTATTTAAAGCATCATAAAATTTAGTTGAATATAAATAGGAATGTAAACAAAAAAGAGAATAGGGAGTGTCAAAGGCAGACAGTCTAGGGTACATAACTAAAGCTTTATAGGCTGATGGACCAGTGTCTAAGCTCTTATTTTTTTCAAAAATAGTAACCTGGTACCCTTTATCATTCAATTTCTTTGCTAAAGAGCATCCTGCTATTCCCGCACCTATAATTGCAATGTTTCTCTTAAAAGATTTTGTTTTTAGATTTTTTTTTAGATTAAAAGTTGCCTTAGTCATGTGACGTTTATCTCCAAAGCCTTGGGTTTTTTCTGCTTTGAAACCATTTGCTTTCAGCCCTTCGCTTACAACTTTTGAAGATGAAAAAGTTGAGTAGGTTGTTTTGTAACTACTTAATTTTGCAATTGAATTAAATACTTCAGAACTCCACATGTCCTGGTTCTTATCTGGACTAAATCCATCATGGAAGCAAGCATCAAATGTTACCTGCTCTGGGTCTAAGTCGTTTAGGCATGAACCAACTTCTCCAAAAAAAACTGTGAGAGAAACTTTTTCTTTTGAGAATTCTATTCTTTGAAGTCCTTTACAATTAATTGGGTAATTGTTTAGCAATTTAGCTGAATAAGGGCCTAACTCATCATACTTTTTTAAGGTTTTCTCAATATCATTTAGTGTTAAAGGTTGATTTTCTATAGAAAGATAATTTAACCAATTATTAGTCTGCCTTTGTTCTGTCCAAGTTTTTAAAGTAGTTAGAAAATTGATGCCTGCTCCAAATCCAAGCTCAATTATATTAAATACTTCGTTTTTTTTAAGATTGGACCATCGTTGCTGCAAATCATTACCTTGTATAAAGACAAATTCAGCTTCTTGAGTTGCTTTTTTTTTGGAGAAATAAAGGTCTTTATAGGTCCTTGATAAGGGTTCTTCAGATATCCAATCCACCTCAGCCTCCTTCAAGAATAAAGGAGAATCATGAGGCGTATTTACTGAACTACTTTTTATTGCTTGAAGGTATTTCGTTAAAAGGTATACCTTTATCAGCTCTCATGTCTTGAGGAAGACCTAATACTTGCTCTGAAATTATATTTCTGAGAATTTCATCAGTACCTCCCGCGATTCTAATTCCAGCAGCCCCGAAAAATCCCATTTGATACATAGTCTGTTCTGCATCAGCAGACTCTGGTCTAACTATGCCAGCAGCATCCATTATATCCATCCCAAAATTTGCTATTTCCTGCAATTTATTACCGCTAACAATTTTTGTGATTGAAGCCTGTGGTCCAGGAGTTTCTCCTCTAGAAAGCGCAGAAATATTTCTGTACTTGGTATATTTCAATCCGCTTGATTGACAATACCAGTCAGCAAGCTTGTCCCTAACCGATCCATCTTTGATAGCTAAATCTCCGTTCAGATCATGACTGCAAGCAAGGTTAAAAGCTTCTTGGAAATCTGGACCCGAGGCATCGCCTACCGCCAATCTTTCATTCATCAGAGTTGTTAATGCTACTTTCCAACCATCACCTACAGAGCCTAGTCTCTGTTCGTCAGGTATCTTTACATCAGTAAAATAAACTTCATTAAAGTTTGCACCACCTGAAATCTGCTTAATAGGTCTCACTTCAACGCCTGGACTTTTCATATCCAAGAAAAAATAAGTTAGACCTTTATGTTTTTGCGCAGAAGAGTCACTTCTGGTTACCAGTATTCCATAGTCACTATAGTGAGCTCCCGAAGTCCATATTTTTTGACCATTAATAGTCCAAGTGTCTCCTTCTAGAACTGATTTTGTTTTTAACCCAGCTAGATCAGAACCTGCACCCGGTTCGCTAAACAATTGGCACCAGACTTCTTCTCCTTTAGCCATTGGAGGTAGATATCTCTTTTTTTGTTCTTCGTTTGCGTACATCATTAACACAGGCCCAGCCATCCCTTGACCAATCTCAAAGAAACCGCCTGGAATTCTGTATTTTGAAGCTTCCTGACCCCAAATCACCCTCTCAATAGGAGTTGATCCTCTTCCTCCATATTCTTTGGGCCAATGTAAGCAAGCCCAGCCACTGTCATATAACTTAGCAGCCCATTTTTTTGCCAAAGTTAAGGCATCGTCTTCTCCCATACCTGGGTAATTACCAGCTTCTTCATCATCCTTAAGCTTCGCGTTGGCGCTAAGCCAATCACTAGCTTCCTTTCTAAATTTAGTTTCTTCAGGTGTGTCGTTAAAATCCATAACTTTCTCCTATATTTGATTAGCTCTTTCTAGCGAGCTGATTAGTTTGTTTTTCCACACAGCTTGACTTCCTATGTTCGCTGCTAATTGCCTGCATCTTCTGTAGTAGAGATGGCAGTCAAATTCCCAAGTAAATCCCATTCCTCCATGGGTTTGTATATTTTCTTTAGAACATTCATGAAAGGCTTTGCTTGCACTAACCCTAGCTGTGGCGGCAGCTGTTGCAAGTTCTGGAGCATTAGTACTCAAGGCCCAAGCACCAAAATAACAATTTGATCTTGCTAGTTCTACTGCTATGTACATATCAGCTATTTTATGCTTTATAGCTTGGAAAGAAGCTATTGGTCTGCCAAATGCAAATCTTCCCATAGCGTATTCTTTTGCCATGTCCATGCAGGCCTCCGCTCCTCCCAATTGTTCAAATGCAAATAGAACAGCAGCGTGGTCTAGTATTTCTTGCAAAGCCACCCATCCGTCTTGGCTAGAACCTAAAATTTCTGCATCCGCATCTTTAAACTTTATAGAAGCATGAGATCTAGAGGGATCTAGAGTATTCTGGCTTGTTATCTCAACTCCTTTAGAAGCAAGATCTACTAGGCCTAGTACAACCTTATCTCCTTCTTTAGCTGATACAACTGCAAAATTTGCTACGTCACCATCAGTGACAGCTATTTTTATACCATTAAGCTTATTATTGCTTAATTCACAGTTTAGGTTTTCAGGTGAAGGGGAATTAGTGGTTTCTGTGTGAGCCAAAGTACCAACTATTTCGCCTGCGGCTAATTTAGGCAAGTATTTCTGGTGTTGTTCTTTCGAACCCTGATTAATCAAGGCCTCAGTTGCCAGATAAACACTTGAGGAAAAGGGTGTTGGAGCTAAACTCCTTCCAAGTTCTTCTGCAATTACGCATAACTCTAGGTAGCCCAAACCAAGGCCATCAAATTCTTCAGGAATAGTTGTAGCTGTCCAACCCATTTCTACTACTGATCTCCAAAGAGATTCATCATGTGTCTGATCACCTTCTAAAACCTCTCTTGCCTTTTTTACAGATTCTTCATTTTCTAAGAATTTGCGGGCCTGATCTCTTAATAACATTTGATCAGATGAAAATTCAAAATTCATTAGCTCTCCTTTTCTTTTAAACTTTTTAAATTTAAGTTTTAAATCTTATTAGCATATTGTAGCTACGAAGAAATATAATGAAAGACTAAAATAAATTTAGAAATCTATTAATATCTAAACTTGAATTCATCGGACATAAAACCTGTAAGATCTGAAGCCTCAGACAATAGAAAGAAGAGAAATATTGGCGGTAGCAGCCTTCTTTTTATTTCATTGTTGGGATTAATTAATTTAGGCGGCTTGGTGATATTAGGTCTATGGTTTTTTAATGCTTCAGGTTATCAACAGGAAACAGGTCAAAGTTTTGTGCAGAGAATTAGTTTCTTAGAAGAAGAAATAAGTTCGATGAAAGCAGTAAACGAAGAGTCTATTGACTCACTAGAAGAACAAACGAAGTTTATTGATAAAGAAATAAGGAAGCTTTGGGATTTAAGTAACAAAAGAAACAGAAAGAACATTGATTCTCTGACTATTCAATTGACTGAAGTAAAAACATCCTTTGAAAAACTTTTTAAGAGTAATAATTCTATATTAGCTAAACAAAGAGCAAGAGCCCTTGAGATTGCCAAATTAGAAAAAGTTCAAGCTGATCTTAAGATAAAACTCACAAACCTAAATGCCTTGAGTGAAAGTTCAGATATTAGTGAAAAGCTCAAATCTCAAGAAGAAGCTATAGCTGCATTTGATGCTTATAGAAAGCAGGTGAATAGAACTTTACTCGAGCTTGAAGAGAAGCTCGATGAGCTTCAGCTTAAAATTCAGGATTCTCAGTAAACATATAAGATTTTATTTTTTTAGGCTTATAATGCTGGTCACTTTGCGGATGTGGTGGAATTGGTAGACACGCTAGATTTAGGTTCTAGTGCCGAAAGGCGTGGGGGTTCAAGTCCCTCCATCCGTACCAGACTATCTTTTTCCTTGAATTTTTCCGTAAGTATTTAAGATAAGTTCTCGCATCCATTTATTTGCTGGGTCCTTATTTTTATTTCCATGCCAGTAAAGATGAAGAATAAGTGGATCTACCTTAAAGGGAAGTGGCAATACTTTGAAATCCCTGCCTTTAGTGAAACTCTTAATAGTAGTTATAGCCAAGTTTGACTGTTCAATAATATAAGGTGCGACTAAGTAGTGCTGCGCTCTTAAGCCAATTCTCCTAATAATACCTAGTTTATTCAATTCAGTATCTACATGCCCCAATCCTGTAGATCTTTTAGAAATATGCATATGAGAAAGACTCAGATATTCATCCAAAGAAATTTTCTTCTTTTTAGCAAAAGGATGCTTTTTGTTTATAACCAAAACATACTGATCTTCATATATTTTCTCATGTCTAAGACTTGTATCTATATGAATGGGAGGATCTATAGCAAAGTCTATATTACCAGCGGCAAGCTCTTTAGGGGTTTCATGTCTAGGAGTTAAATAGCTTTCTACACCTACCCCAGGTGCATTTCTTGATATATTCTTAATTAATTCTGGTAGTAATCGATACTCTGAAGTATCTCCAATAGATATTTTAAAAGTGGTATTAGCAGTTTTAGGATTGAAAGATTCAGATTCTGATATCGAATTTCTTATCAAGTCTAAGGCTTGTCTGACATCTTTCACCATATTTTGGGCGACCGGTGTGGGTATCATTCCTTTAGAAGTTCTTACAAAAAGTTCATCATTAAAGTTTTCACGAAGTCTAGACAGGGCATTGCTTACAGCTGGTTGTGTTATACCTAACACTTCACCCGATTTAGTTAAATTTCTTTCCGTATAAATAACGTCAAAGACTACAAATAAATTAAGATCTTTATCGCTTAAATTCATTCTTTTATATGATGATTTCTTGGGTTAAACTCAAAGTTGGTTCAATAAGAGCATTATCATTTTAACTTATAGTGCTCAAAAAAGAGAATTTATTAAACTTATAGGGAGAAACAAAGTGAATCTTGATAATTCAGAAAGATCTAAAGAGCTGGGAATAAGGATTTCCCAATTTATGGATGAACATATATTTCCTGCAGAGCAAATTTATGCTGATCAAATGGAAGAATTTACTAAGCAAGGTAATAGGTGGCAGGTTCCTGAAATCCTTGAAGATAAAAAGAAGATTGCTAAGAAAGAAGGTTTGTGGAACTTATTTCTTCCTGAAAACCCTATGGGTGAAAGCATGAGTAATCTTGATTACGCTCCTTTAGCTGAATTAATGGGAAGATCTGGAATTGCTTCCGAGATATTTAATTGTTCGGCTCCTGATACAGGCAACATGGAAGTTATAGCTCAATATGGAAATGCTGAACAGCAAGAAAAATGGTTAAAGCCTCTTTTAGAAGGTGAGATAAGGTCAGCATTTGGCATGACTGAACCCAATGTAGCTTCATCTGATGCCACCAATATAAGCAGCTCTATAGTGGCTGATGGAGATGATTACGTGATAAATGGAGAGAAATGGTGGACTTCTGGAGCTGGAGATCCTCGTTGTAAGATTATAGTTTTTATGGGAGTAACCAACCCAGATAACCCTAAGCACCAGAGGCAATCACAGATCCTTGTACCGATGGATACCCCTGGAGTAGAGATAAAGAGAATGATGACTGTTTTTGGTTCTGATGATGCGCCGCACGGGCATGCCCATATGAAATTCACTGACGCCAGAGTCCCTAAGGAAAATCTCCTGTTAGGAGAAGGAAGGGGTTTTGAGATTGCTCAAGGTAGATTGGGGCCAGGAAGAATTCACCATTGCATGAGGTCAATTGGAACTGCTGAGAGGGCACTCGAGTTATTATGCAAAAGGTCTACTTCAAGAATAGCTTTTGGTAAGCCTTTATCTGAGCTAGGTGGAAATTATGATGTCATCGCTGATTGCAGAACTGAAATTGAAATGTGCAGACTATTAACTCTTAAAGCAGCTTATATGATGGATACAGTTGGAAACAAAGTTGCTAGGAGTGAAGTTGCACAGATTAAGGTTGCAGTTCCCAATATGGCTTTAAGAGTTATAGATAAGGCTATTCAGATTCACGGGGGGGCAGGAGTTTCTCAAGACACGCCTCTCGCCAGACTTTATGCAGGTCAAAGAACTTTAAGGATAGCTGATGGACCAGATGAAGTTCATCGAAGAAGTATAGCGAGAATCGAGCTTTCTAAGTACAACGAAGGTTAGTTTTAGGATTAATTTCTGTTTTCTACAAAGAATTTAAAGATTTTTCTCATATTTTCTTTGTTCTTAGATACGAAGAAAGAATGGTCTGCACCCTCTATTTCATCATAGACAAGGTCCATTTCTAATTTTTTCATTTCTGCTACCCACTCTCTTGTTGGATAAACCAATCTGTCCTTAGTACCCTGTAGAACAAGGACAGGGATATCTTGAATAATCTTTAAATCTTCTAGTGTTCTTACTTGAGGGGGTGCAGGTGCAGCCAAGGCTAGGGCCTTCCATAAGTCAGGATATTTCATTCCCAGATGGTAAGTTCCAGCACCTCCCATGCTATGGCCCCATAGAAATATATTTTTTGAGTCTATCGAATAATTATCCCTTACAAGCTTTAACACATTCATTACATCTTTTTCACTATAAGGTCCTTCTTTTTCTAATGACCTTTCATCTAGTCCTTTGGACCATGATCCATACCAACCATTTCTGGTGTAACCAAGAGGTGTAACTACAACAAAATTAAATTCTTCAGCTAGGTCCAGTAAACCTTCGTAGCCCATGAGCCAGTCATAGGTTCTAGTTAGGCCATGTAAAGATACTATTAACGATATTTGTTTATTCTTTTTGTACGAAGAAGGTACAAAGAGTGCGTAAGGAATGGATTCACCAGTTTCTTCAAAGATATAGCTCAGATGTTGGATTCTTGGATCTTTTATAGAACTTTCATCATCCCAATTGGTTCTAATAGATTCTTCCATGTCTTTATTTTCCTTAGCTACTAAAGATGAACTTATACCAAACAGACATATAGACAATAAAAATATTTGTGTAAATCTCACTTCATCATCTTTTTTAGATTTGAGCAAATTTCATTTAAAACTTGAGGAACCCCAGGGATGTAACCCAAATTGGCAAAACCATGAATAAAACCATGATTCTCTTGGTGAAAAACGTTATTACCAGAAGAAATTAATTTTTTTGCGTATTCATCTCCTTCGTCACGTAAGGGGTCAAAACCTGCAGTAGAGACAACAGCAGGAGGAAGATTGGATAAGTCTTCTGCTAATAAAGGAGATACCAAGGGGTTCTTTATTTCATCCAATGAATTTAAGTAGTGTTTTCTGAACCATTCCATAGCAGCTTTTGTAAGAAAAAAACCTTCTGCACACTCATTAATCGAACTTTTTTGAAGGTGAAGATCAGTTACTGGGTAAAGTAATAATTGTGCTTTTGGCAAAGTTTTATTTTCTTTTTTCCTTCTTATACAAAGGGCAGCCGTCAAATTTCCTCCCGCACTATCACCTCCGGCAGCTATTTTATTTTTGTCCACACCTAAAGCATCAGAATTGTTAAGTACCCATTCAAAAGCTTGATCACAATCGTCCAAAGGAACCGGGTATTTTTCTTCTGGAGATAAGCGATAATCCACAGAGAAAACTTTTGCCTCAAGGTTTTCACATAGATAACCTGTAAGTTGGTGATGAGTTTCTATGTCCCCAATAACCCAACCTCCACCATGAAAGTAAACCAATGCAGGGCAACCCTCTTTTGTTTGAGGGGAATAGTATTCACGTACAAGTATTTTAGTTCCTGATACTTCTATTTGGTGGTCCTTCCAATCAACTCCCGAAGGAAACTTTGGTGCGATGCGGTTTTGTTCTAAGTAACCAGCTCTAAACTGATCGGGAGTTAAGGTATCAAAATCCGTTACCAAATTTTCAGTTAATTTCAATAAAAATTGAAAAGGAGGGTGTAGTTTTCGTTTTCCAATTTCAATTTGCTTTTTTCCAGACAGTTTTAACAGCAGCCAATTAGGTAACATCATTAACAGTTTAATCATCTTGAATCTCC
>DTSY01000155.1 GCA_012965075.1 Gammaproteobacteria bacterium
GTCTAGAGTGAAGCACCCATTGACCAGTCTCTGTGATTATCAATTCTCTTCGCCCGGGCTTCATTTCCGGCGGACAACATATCATGTGGAAAGCCAGGTGAAATTGCACTCACGGTATCCAATCGTTGCATCTGATCTTCGTCAAGGCTCACTGTAAGGCATCCTAGGTTTTCTTCTAACTGCTCGACGGTTCTTGCACCTAACAGCGGAATGATATTTGCGGGTCCGTTTCTGAGCCAGGCAATCGCCACCTGAGTTGCCTTTGCGCCAATGTCCTCAGCGATGGCCATGACTTCAGCCGTAATTTTCAAGGCACGTTTATCGATGGAACCACGCATTTTGGCCCTACCTTCCGTTGCTGCATCTTTATTGTATTTTCCGGACAAGATGCCGGAGCCAACGATGCCCCAGGGCGTCACTGCGATGTCCAGAGCGCGAGACATTGGCAGCAGTTCTCTTTCGACAGATCTGTCGATAAGGCTATAGCGAATTTGCAATCCGACAAATTGAGACCAGCCCTTCAATTCAGCAATTGTGTTTGCTCTGGATACAACCCATGCCGGCGTATCAGAAATACCAACATAGAGCACCTTGCCCTGGGAGACGAGATCATCAAGGCCTCGCATTAATTCCTCAGTAGGTGTTGTTGGGTCCCAGAAATGAGCCCAATATAAATCGATGTAATCTGTTTTTAGGCGCTTCAAGCTGGCGTGGACTGAATCCATCATATTCTTTCGCGAATTGCCGGAAGCATTAACATCGCGGCCACGCATAGCACCCGTAAACTTGGTTGCAAGTACGATCCTCTCCCGATCTGCCTGCATAAATTCACCCAAAAATGTTTCACTTGTTCCACCGTTATAAACATTTGCTGTATCGATAAAGTTTCCGCCTTCTTCTCGAAAAGCCTCATAAACCTTACGACTTTCATCCTTATCAACACCAAACCCCATTTCAGTTCCAAAGGTCATCGCGCCCAAGGCGAGTTCGGAAACCTTTAATCCACTTTTACCCAACAGTTTATATTTCATACGTACCTCTCTATGTAACTAATATCAATCAATCTACCTTTCTATCATTAATCAAAACTCTCCCCATGAATCTTAATGTATAACTTCCTCTTCGGTCTAGTTTGCTTCTGTCTGCCATGATAGCCATTCCAGGTATCTTGATCTGCAATACCAAACCTCATTAATTAATTTTTTGTCTGAAGCTAAGGCTTCCCATAAAAAAACAGAGCCTAAGCTCTGTTTAGTTCGAGTTCGAAAGTGTCTAAACTTGAGATTCTTGTTTAGCTCCTCGATAAATTTCTCTTTTTATCTTGGTGGTCTAAAAGTCTTTTTTGCTAGCTTTAACTTTTAGTGCTTTCGCCTTTCGTTCTCTAACCAATTTTTCTCTCCTTTCCTCGTCTCGAGTTGTTTCCAGGTCGGTTAAATTGGTCTAGTGATATTACTACGATAGAAAAAAATTACAACCCATTTTTTTAATTTTTTTTAACTGATTTTTACCTAAAATTTGGCTTACGTTTTTCTAGAAAAGCGCTAACGGCTTCTGCGTGTTCTTCTCTCTCCCAGCACTCTTGTAAAAGTTTAGTTTCCAACTCTTCTGCTCCTTTAATATCTGTTGTTACTGCATTTGCGGTTAATAATTCTTTGATCATTCTGAGCTGAGCATCTGGATTCTCTGACATTTGGTTTGCTGTTTCAAAAGCCTTGTTTATTAATTGGTGGTCTTCAACAACGTATTCAGCTAGTCCGTACTGATGGGCTTCCTTGCCAGAGTACAGGCTACCAGAAAGCATCATTTCACTTGCCCTTCCCCAACCAACTTTGCTCACTAAAAAGTGAGTAGACGCTAGTTCTGGAACAATGCCCATTTTTATAAAGACAAAACCGAATTTAGCAGTTTCAGCAGTGATAATCATATCAAATGGCAAGATCATGGTTACACCTATACCAACTGCAGGACCGTTAACAGCGGCAATGATTGGTTTTGATTTTCTTACTAGGCTTAACCAGTCCACTCCGGCTGGCATTCCGCCTGAACCTCCTGCGGTGTCATTGCCAGGGTCTTCGCCATCAAGCCTAGTTTGGAAGGTCTCATCTATATCTGCTCCAGCACAGAAACCTCGACCAGCACCTGTCATGATAATCGCGCCCACTGATTTATCTTGATTGGCTTTTTCAATTGCATCTGCTTGCTCCTCACACATCCTGGGAGTCCACGCATTAAGCTTATCAGGTCTGTTTAGAGTTATTAATGCAACGCTGCCCTTAGTTTCATAAATAATTTCTTCATAGTTCATAAAATCAACCCATAATTTGGCGCCACGAATCGATATCAGAAACTCTTAGATAGACGTTCTGTTTCTTAGTTTCAGCCAGAGTGGCACTCTCCTCTTCACTGTAATGGTGTCCGGGATAGAGAATAGTGTCGTCAGGTAAAGAACAAAGATGTTGTAAGCTATGGTACATCTGTTCAGAGTCAGACCCTGGTAAATCAACTCTTCCACACCCATTTATAAATAAAGTATCTCCTGATACCAGATTCTTATTCACGCTAAAGCATTGAGAGCCCGGAGTGTGTCCAGGAGTATGCAGAAACTCTATATCATTCTCACCAATTTGAAGGTGATCTCCGGAATCCACTAGCTGTAAGTCAGAATCAGAAACCCCGGTTACTTTCTTAACTCCCTCAGCTTCATATTTGTTGACATAAATTTTTACTGGCTCTATAGCCATTATTTCTGCTATCCCCGGAATTGATTGGCCCATCATTCCTCCGCCTATGTGATCTGGGTGATAATGGGTTACCAGAATAGAAGAAAGTTTTAAGTCCTCTTGTTTGAGGTGTTGTAACAAACGATCTATTTCCCAAGCTGGGTCAATTAAGGCCACTTCTCTAGTACTTTTAGAACCAATGATGTAAACAAAATTTTCCATAGGTCCTAGTTTTAATTGTTCTAAGTAAAGATCTTCAGACATATAAATTTCAAATAAATTTAGATTTACTTCTTTTAATTACTAAATGTCTAGTCAAAAAGAAAACAAGTGAGAATAACAATGTAGAAACTAAACTATTACCATAAAAAGGAAGAGCTAAAACGTAGCACTCCAAAAGACCATTTACATCTTTTGTGTAAGTTGCTGCCGTTAACCAGACACCAAAATTAGAAACGACATAGAAAATTGTGGGTGACGCTAAACTCAGACCCAAAAGTGTTTTTAGGTTAAGTTTGGAGATATTAAAGACCGTTAAGCCAATAATTAAAAAAGCCCCGTAAGTCCATAACATTAAACTATGAAAACCGATGATTAAATCAGAAATAAAAAGGCACAGGATAGGTAGGCCAATGATTAAAGTCCTGTCTTTCAACATAAAAGGAAGAAAAACAGCACCTGCAATTAACGGAGTAAAATTAGGCGGATGAGGAATCAGCCTGCTTAACACTAGTAAGGCTATAAAGAATAAGAGACTCTTTAAAAGGTTCATGGTTAAATTAACAAGGTTTAATATCGTATTTATCTCATGATATGTCGCTGCCAACAAGTTTACAAGAAGCACCTTTAACTGAAATAGAAAACTTTACTGCACCTAAAGGAGGTAAGGCTTTTTTCTTTACCACTTCGGATCAAGTAAGAATTCGTGTGGCTATATGGAACACTGAATCAACAGTAGGGACAATCATACTGCAATCTGGAAGAACTGAATTTATAGAAAAATACTTCGAAGTTATCCAAGAATTTATTGATAGAGGTTTTTGTATAGCTATGTTTGATTGGAGAGGACAGGGTCTTTCAGATCGATTAATCGATAATCCTTATTTGGGCCACATAGAAGATTTCTCTTTGTACGATAAAGAGTTTGAAGAGATTCTTGATAGTGTTTACCTCCCTTCTTGCCCAAGGCCTTGGGTGGGTATGGGCCACTCCATGGGAGGGTGTTTGATTGCTTCAAAAGCAGAAGCTCGACCCAAGATTTTTAATTTAATTATCCTATGTGCTCCTATGCTTTCATTAAAACTTCCTAAGCCTGTGGAAGTTTTAGGTTTAATGGTGGGTGAGATCTCTAAGCTGGGATTTAGAAGCTCGCCTTTTCCTCAACCGGAATGGAAGGAAAGAAAAGGTTGGCATGAAATACCGTTTGAAGAAAATGTGGTCACTTCAGATGAATTCAGGTTCAAAAGAGGTGGAGATCTGGTCAGAGCCAACGAAAATCTTGCCCTCGGCGGAATAACTGTGGCGTGGGCCCACGAATCAATTAAAAGAGTAAGAAGGTTTAACAAATCCGATTGGGGAGAGGATATTGGTTGCCCAACGCTTCTTTTGAACGCAACGAAGGATAAATTAGTTGACCCAAAAAGAAATGAGCTTATTTGTAAAACTATTCCACATATAACCATAGCCCAGATAGAAGGGAATCATGAACTGCTGATGGAAAGGGATTCAATTAGATCTATAACCTGGAACCACATTGATAAGTTTCTGGATAAATATTTATAGAAATTTATCTAGAACATCTCTCAATCTCTGTACAACTTTATCCTGGCCAAGAACCTCTGAGATTTTATCCACTGAAGGTGCATTCATTCGTCCAGTTATGGCTAATCTTAAAGGCTTACCCACATCAGCCATTCCAACATCAAGTATTTTCATAGTCCTATTTATAGCTTCATGAATGTTTTCAGAAGTCCATGTATCCGTGGCTTGGAACTCTTGCGACAGTTTCTCTAAAATACTAATAGCTTTGTCGTTAAAGATTTTACTTAGTATGCCAGGGTCTATTTCTTCTAGGTCTTCATAGAAATATTTTGCCTCTTGTTCAAAATCACTGAGTAAGGAACATCTTTCTCTAATTAATTTAATAACCTGAGTTGAATAGTCATCTTCCTGAAAATATTTTGAGTATGGAATTAATCTTGAAATTAGATCTTTTTCATTCAAGTTAGATAAGTACTCTTTGTTAAACCAATAATGCTTTTTAAGTGAAAAAGTGGCGGGTGCATTATTTATCTTTCCATCTTTAAATTTCTCAATTAATTCTATAAATTCAAAGATTTCTTGATCTCCATAAGACCAACCTAGCCTAGTTAGATAATTTAAAAGTGCTTCGGGTAAAACTCCTATTTCCTTATAGTCAAAAACACTAACGGCTCCTTGTCTTTTGGACATTCTCTTGCCGTCCTCACCTAA
>DTSY01000156.1:0-16361 GCA_012965075.1 Gammaproteobacteria bacterium
TTGTCCAGGCTGTATTGATAAAACCTGGAACGGCATCCTGCTTAACGGCAAAATCTGGAACCCACCAAGAATGTATTACGTCGTTTCCAGTAATTAAAAACCTTATTCGTTTATTAATTGGTATAACGAGAGGCTCGTCAACTTCCGAGAGATAAAATTCTCCTTTAGGAAGCGCATTGTCTATCTCCTCTTGGCTGGTTGCTAGATTACTAAAAAAACTAACGCCATCTTCTAAATACTTATATTGCCATTTCCATTGATAGCCTGTAACCATAATATTTATATCGCCTTCTGTATCGTCGTATGCCTTGATCATGACAGAGGTGGAAGGAATTGCCATGCCGACCAAAATTACTGTGGCTGCTATGGTCCAAGCGATTTCTACCCAGAAGTGGTCATCAAATTTTGCAGCTATTGCTCCTGAAGATTTTCTGTACTTCCACAATGACCAAAACATAATCCCGAAAACAACCACGCCTATCCACACACAGATCCACATAATTAACATGTGCAAGTCAAAGATTTCCTTACTTACCTCGGTTACCCCAACTCGCATGTTGTAATCCGAAGCTTCAGAAAAAACTGAAGTAGGAACTAAAAATAGAAGTGTGTAAAAAAACTTCCCTGTAATCCTTGAAATTGACTTCATAAGCTCATTTATATTATTTGGCTGGAGCCAGCAGAATCCGCGCGGATTTTATCCTATGGGGTCTGTGCGAACAACCAATATTATCAATCTGAACAAAATAAAAATAGGGTCACTAAAACTTTAAATGTCTTCCAGCTAAGACCAATTTCATTTTTTTATAAACTGCTTTTTATCAAGTTCAGAACCCTGTTTGTTGAAGGCCGCTTTCCTGTCCAAATCTTAAAGCTGATAGCTGCCTGGCCTACTAACATTCCCAAGCCATCCAAGCAGACTTCTATACCTGCATCTTTTGCTAATTGATTGAAGTATGTTGTTTCTTTTGAGTAGTTCAAATCATAGGACCAGTCAGCTTTTTGAAATATTCTTTGATTCAAGATTAGATCCTCGCCTATTACTCCTGCTGAAGTAGTGTTTATGACACCAGTTAAACTTCCTTCCGGGATTTCTTCCATGGGCAAGGCCTGTATCTGAACACCACTAGCTTTGAATTGATCTACTAAGGCTCGCGATTTCTCAAAGGTTCTATTGAGTAAGGTTAATCTTTTGGGATGTAGACTTAAGACACTAGGAAGAATAGAACGTGCTGCCCCCCCAGCCCCAAGAATTACTAAATTAGAGTCTTTAAGTGAAATTTGGTTATTTAATAAATCCTCTACCAGCCCTTTGCCATCAGTAGAATCAGCAAAGATTTTCCCCTTTTCTTTCCACAAAGTGTTAACTGCTCCTGATTCCCTTCCAATTTGGCTTACTTCATCAGCCAAGCTGTAAGCCAATTCCTTAAGCGGAAGGGTTACGTTAAGGCCATCATACCCATTTTCAAGCAATTGTTTTGTTGCCGAGTTAAAGTCTTTGGGAGCTATCTCAATGGCCTCATAGGAAATATCAATCCCAAGTTCTTTTGCGAATTCAGAATGAATTCTTGGAGAAAGGGAGTGTTTAATTGGCTGACCTATGACTGCGAACTTTTTCACTATTTAATTTATTCTCTTATCCACTTGTCAGTCTGGATATCTTGGATAGGGGTAGGGCTATTAAGCGTTCCAAGACACCCTTCCACTATACTCAAGCCTTCAAAAAGTTCTTCTACTTCTTGCTGAGTGGTGACTGGTTTTTTTCCTTTCATATTAGCTGATGTCGAAACCATTACGCCTCCAAACTTATTACATATTTCTATAATTATAGGGTGATTTGAGACCCTTACGGCCACAGAATCGTAATTCCCTCTTATCCAAAACGGTGTTGTTCTTGTGGGCACTATCCATGTATGGGGTCCAGGCCATTTAGTTATCAACTTTGTCTTGTATTTGTTTATATTTACATAAGGTTTCATTTGCTCAAGTTTGCTGCCTACTAGTATCAACCCCTTGCTTACAGGTCTGTTTTTTAATTTTAGAAGCCTGTAAACAGCCTCTTCATTTACCGGGTCACAGCCTAATCCCCAAACCCCCTCAGATGGATAAGCGATAACCTTGCCCTGCTTTAAATCGACCAAAGCTTCATCAAGCCCATTCATGTTTATTTTTTCGAGAGTTTTTTATTAACTTCTGAAATTTGCTGCATATTTGCTTCCCTTATTGATAGAAGAGTATCAGCAATTTCTTTTGAGCTAAGGGAAAGTATTTGAGCCGCTAAATATCCTGCATTGGCAGCACCAGCAGAACCGATGGCTACTGTTGCTACCGGCACTCCTTTTGGCATTTGGACAGTTGATAAAAGTGAATCAATCCCATTTAAAGGGCCTCCGTCTGCAGGGATGCCTATTACGGGCTTTACAGTTTTCGATGCTATAGCTCCAGCTAAGTGGGCCGCCAATCCAGCAATAGCTATGTATATTTGAGTATTCCCCTTTTCTGCTTCTTCAAGATGTTGTTCTAGTAAATCGGGTGTTCTGTGGGCGGAAAAAACATTTATAGAAAAATCTATGGAAAAGGAGCTTAATACTTCAGCACATTTCTTCGCCAGATCTAAATCCGATTCTGATCCTATGATGATTGAAACTGTTGCTGTCAATTTTTCTCCTTATAATTAAGAAGTCGTATTCTAATATAATCCTCGCGGTTAAAATATAAACAATGGCTGTATTAAAGATTTTAATTTTTCCTGATCAAAGGTTGAGAACTATAGCTAAAGAGATTCTTGTAATAGATGATGAAATTAAAGCGCTTGCTGGTAATCTTTTAGAAACAATGTATGAAGGAAAAGGCATAGGCCTTTCGGCAACACAAGCTAATATTCATAAAAGAATTCTTGTGGTAGACGTAAGTGATGAAAAGGATTCACCCCTTATTTTGATCAATCCTAAGATAGAAGTTCTTAATGAAGAAGAAGAAGTCAGCAGTGAAGGCTGTTTGTCTGTTCCAGGGTTTTTTGAAGAGGTAAGTCGTCCGAGTGAGATAAACATAACGGCTCTAAACTTGGAAGGAGAAAAGTTTACAATTGTGGCTACCGGCTTGCTTGCTGTGGCAGTCCAACATGAAATGGATCACCTGGATGGAAAAATATTCGTAGACTTTTTATCTAACTTAAAAAGACAAAGAATAAAGAAGAAGTTATTAAAAATATCTAAGGTAGCCGTTTAAAATGAAGATAGTTTTTGCTGGCACTACATCATTTTCTGCTTTTCATTTAGATTTATTGATAAAAAGTAAAAACGAAATAGCAGCTGTCCTTACTCAGCCAGATAGAAAATCAGGAAGAGGTAAAAAAATAAAACTTTCACCTGTAAAGATCTTTGCTGAAAAAGAAGGAATACAGGTTATTCAGCCTAAGAGCCTTAAAGATAATCTTGAGACTATTGAAGATCTTAGAGCAATGAACCCCGATCTTATTTTAGTTGTGGCTTACGGTTTAATCCTTCCCGCAGAAATAATTAATTTGCCTAAATTTGGCTGTATTAACATTCATGCCTCTTTACTTCCAAGGTGGAGGGGGGCTGCCCCCATAGAAAGAAGTATTCTGGAGGGGGACAGCAAAGGCGGGATAACTTACATGAAGATGGATGAAGGACTAGATACAGGCCCTATTATGAAATTGCTTCCCTGCCCTTTTGATGAGGATGAAGACTCTGAATCTCTAGAAATAAAATATCAAAACTTAAGCCAGATTGAACTTATAAATTTTCTAGAGGATCTTGCTGGGGGAAGGGTTAAAGAAGTAAATCAAGATTCAGAGCTTGCCACTTACGCTGAAAAAATTGAAAAACAAGAAACAGAAATATTTTGGGAACATGAGCCCGCTGAACACATAGAAAGAAAAGTAAGAGCTTTATTTCCAAAATATGGAGCTTTTACTTTTTTTGGAGATAAAAGGATTAAAATATTAAATTCAACGAAAGCTAAAATTTCAAAAGTCCTGTCCCCAGGAGAACTTTCTGCTTCTGGAGGTGACGCTCTTTATGTGGGGTGTCAAAATCATCAATCATTGAGGTTACAATCTCTACAGATTGAGGGCAAAAGGCCTGTTAGTGCCGAGGACTTCATGAAGGGAAATGGAGAAAATATTTTTCGGGTAAAAAAATTCTCGTCTTCACTTGAAAATTAATAGTTAGAATCATAAATAGGTTTATAATCCGGTTAACTTGATTTCCAGGAAGGAAAACACTTGAAAATTATTATTCTTGGAGCAGGCACAGTTGGAACCACACTGGCCATTTCATTGTCTCAAGAAGACAACGACATAACGGTTGTTGACAAAGACCAAAGCACTCTTCATCGCCTAGAAGAAGAAGCGGATATCAATACCGTTAATGGCTACTGTTCTTACCCAAATACTTTGGTTAATTCTGGCATAAAAGAAGCTGACATGGTTGTTGCTGTTACAGGTAGTGATGAAATAAATATTGTTTCTTGCCTAATCTCTAAGGTTCTATCAAAAAATGTTAAAACTATTGCAAGAATTAGAGAATCTTCCTATTTAAAAGATAGAACTAAGCGGGCAATTGAGGAAGGAGTTATACCTGTTGACGTTGTGGTGAGTCCAGAAAAGCTTATTACAAAACATATTAAAGCCTTAATTGAAACTCCTGGTTCTCTTCAGGTTTTGGAATTTGGTGATGGGTTATTAAATCTGGTTGGTGTTAGGGCTGTAAAGGGAGGTCCTTTAATAGGTCATGAAATAGGAGATCTTAAAAAACACATGCCTAACGTAGACACTCGGGTAGCAGCCATCTTTAGAAAAGGAGGAGCAATTATTCCCAGGGGGACAACTACAGTAGAGGCAGGAGATGAGGTTTTCTTTATTGCCAGAAAGAAGGACGCAAGAAAAGTAATTAATGAAATGAGAACAAAAGAAGATCCCTATAAATATGTCGTTATAGCTGGAGGTGGAAAAATTGGCAGTGCTCTTGCTGAACAGATTGAAGATAATCACACAGTAAAGATTATAGAAGCTAATTCAGAAAGGGCTAAAGAAATTTCAGCACGCTTGGTAGATACAATTGTTCTAGAAGGAAATGTCTCTGATAAATCTCTACTTCATGAAGAAAATATAGAAGAATGTGATGTTTTTGTAGCTGTAACCAACGACGACGAAGCCAATGTTATGTCATGTATGCTAGCGAAGGAAATGGGGGCCCATAAAGTAATTGCTCTCATTAATAATGAGGCATACGTAGATTTAGTGCAGGACAAGGGTATAGATGTGGCTATAGCACCATCTCAAATCACCATAGGTACATTCTTATCTGAATTAGCAGGAGATGAGGTGGTAAAAGTTCATTCTTTAAGACGTGGGGTTGCAGAAGCCATAGAAACGATTGTCAAGGGGTCAACTAATGGCAAAGGAGATGTTATTGGGAAAGAACTGGGTAACATAAGACTTCCTGTAGGTGCAACAATTGGTGCTATTATACGTAAAGATAAAGCTAAAATCGCCCATGACGACGTTAAATTACGTGAACATGATCACGTAATACTTTTTTTAACAGATAAAAAACTACTACCTAAAGTCCAGCAAATCTTTTCTCCCTCCTAAATTAACTTAAATGAACTTTCTTTACACTCTTAGAATTCTGGGTATCCTTTTAATGTTCTTTAGCACAGCCCAGCTACTTCCAGCTTCTGTGGCCTACTATTTCCAAGAGTATGCTCTCATTAAAGTATTTTTTAATACTCTGTTAGCGACTTTTATTTGTGGTTTTTTGCTTTATATTCTCAGTGCAACCAGGAAGGAAGATCTTAGGACAAAAGATGGATTTATTATAACTGTTTTATTTTGGACAGTTTTATCGATTTTCGGTTCATTTCCACTGATTTTCGCAGATGAAATTGATATATCCTATATTGATGCCTTGTTTGAATCTATATCTGGACTAACCACAACAGGGGCAACAGTACTTACAGGTCTAGATGAACTTCCTAGGTCAATACTATTTTATAGACAACTACTACAGTGGTTAGGCGGCATGGGCATAATAGTGCTGGCAGTAGCAGTCTTGCCCTTATTAGGCATAGGAGGAATGCAGTTGTATAAAGCAGAAACACCAGGGCCTTTAAAGGACTCTAAGTTAACTCCTAGGATTACTGAGACTGCTAAAGCTCTGTGGTACGTCTATTTAACAATGACAATAGTCTGTGCTTCAGCTTATAAATTCTTCGGTATGACCACTTATGATGCAATATGTCATGCTTTTTCTACAGTGTCTATCGGAGGATTTTCAACCCACGATGAAAGTTTTGGCTTTTTTACGCAAGCCTCAATCAGATGGACGGCTGTTATATTCATGGTTATTTCGGGTATTAACTTTGGGCTTCACTATATAGCCTGGAGCAAAAGGAGGTTATTACACTATTTTTATGATTCTGAAGTGAAGGCATATTTAGTAATCTTATTATCTGTTTTTGTTTTAACTTTCATAACACTCAGTATATATCTAGAGGACCCAGGAGCTAGTCTTATTCAAGAGAGCGCTTTTCAGGTTGTTTCTATAGCAACAACTACAGGTTTTCTTACGGCAAATTACTCGAACTGGCCCCTATTTGTTCCTATTTTACTTCTTTTTACGGCTTTTATTGGGGCGTGCGCAGGATCTACGGGTGGGGGCATTAAGGTTATCAGAACCCTTGTTCTAGCAAAACAAAGTGCAAGTGAAATAACTAAATTAATTCATCCAAATGCTGTAATTTCAATAAAATTAGGCAAAAAGGCTGTCAGCCCAAGGGTGGCTGAGTCAGTGTGGGGGTTCTTTTCTATCTATGTTATTGTATTTATATTTCTATTTTTGTTTTTATTAGCCCAAGGAAACGATTTTATTACTTCCTTTTCTGCAGTAGGGGCCACTTTGAATAACCTGGGTCCTGGCTTGGGAGAGGTTTCAAACAATTACCAATCTTTATCAGACTATTCAAAACTTGGTTTATGTATGGCAATGCTCTTAGGTAGGTTAGAAATATTTACTCTTTTAGTGCTATTTACTCCTGCTTTTTGGAAAAAATAACTGAATTACCATGGCTAATAAAGGTCTTTTGACTCTGTTTTTAAGTTTTTTAAGTTTTATTTCCCTTAAGAATATACATTTTTTAGGTGAACTGATTGGCATTTTATTAAGCATCATTCCTAACTCAGCTAAAAATATCACCAAAGTAAATTTACAAATCTGCTTTCCTAATAAGGGTGATCAAGAAATTAAATTTTTAACTAGAGAAAGCCTAAAAGAAACGTCAAAAAATTTACTTGAATCAGGAAAATCTTGGATTACTTACCCGAAAACAGGGGTTAGCAGCATAATAAAAGTGGAGGGAATGAAGCTAGTTTCAGAAAGCCTCATTCAGGATAAAGGAGTAATACTATTCACTTCTCACTTGGGGAATATAGAAATTCTGATAAGCTTTTTGTCTGAAAATTTTAAATGCACCATACCGTATAAACCTGCAAAAATTGATGCTATAGATGACTTAATGAAACAGGCTAGACGTTTAATGGGGGCAGCAATGGTAAAGGCAGATTCAGGCGGAGTTAAGTCAGCTCTTAGTGCATTGAATCGTGGGGAAATATTAATAATGGCAAGCGATCAGGTACCTAAAAAAAGTAATGGTATTATTTCAAACTTTTTTGGTACTCCAGCGCTTTCTGTGTCTCTAATTTCAAGCCTTGCCATTAGGACAAAAAGCCCTTGTCATTCCGTGAGTTGTATAAGGTTAAAAAAGGGGAAGGGATATAGGATTATATTTAGTGAAAGGTTAGAAAAATTGAATACTTTAGGTGTGCAACAAGGGGTTAATCTCATGAACACAGAACTGGAAGAATGTATAATGAAAGCCCCAGAGCAATACGCATGGGAGTACAAAAGGTTTAAGCATTCAAATTTTAAAAACCCCTATTAAATAATCTATAAATGATAGTAAGTGCTTACTATATTAATAAAACTTAATTAAATTATGACAGCTAAATCAATGGAAGAACTTACGTCCCTTTGTAAGCGCAGGGGTTTTATTTATCAGACAAATGAAATTTATGGTGGGCTTCAGGGGTTATTTGATTACGGACCTTTGGGAGTTGAATTAAAAAATAATTTGAAACAGGCCTGGTGGAAATCAATGGTTTATGACAGAGATGATGTGGAGGGGTTAGACGCTGCAATTTTAACTAGCCCTGCTGTATTGAAATACTCAGGACATGAGGAAACTTTTTCCGACCCACTTGTTGACTGTCGCTCTTGTAATTCAAGGTGGAGAGCAGATCATTTAGAAGAATCTAAGTGCCCTTCTTGCGGCTCTAAGGATCTTACTGAACCCAGGCCATTTAATTTAATGTTTAAAACTAATGTAGGCCCTATTGATGATGGAACTTCTTTTGCCTACTTAAGGCCTGAAACGGCGCAACAGACTTTTACTAATTTTAAAAACGTTCTTGACTCTACTTCTAGGAGTTTACCTTTTGGCATAGCCCAGATGGGAAAAGCCTTTAGAAATGAAGTGACTCCTAGAAACTTTATTTTCAGAGTAAGGGAAATGGAACTAATGGAATTAGAGTTCTTTGTTGAGCCTGGAACAGATGAAGAGTGGCATCAATTTTGGATTAAAAATAGACTGGAATGGTGGTCAAAACAGGGGGTTCCGGAAAAAAGACTAGATTTATATGACGTGCCCGCCAAAGAGCTGGCCCATTATTCAAAATCTACCACTGACATAATGTATAAATTTCCACATGGCATAGAAGAACTAGAAGGAATAGCCAACAGAACAGATTTTGATTTAGGATCTCATACAAAAAATCAATCAGATCTTTCTATTACAGCCAAGGTTTTGAAAAATTCTTCTTCAAATGCCAAGCTAGCAATTCAGGATAGGGAGACCAAAAGGTGGGTAGTCCCTTACGTAATTGAACCAGCTGCAGGTGTGGACAGAGGGTTTCTTGCTGTTCTAAACGAAGCTTATACGATTCAAAAATTAGAAAATGGAAAAGAAAGAACTGTTCTTTCGCTTAAGCCACACCTTTCTCCTATCAAGGCAGCCGTCATTCCACTTAAGAAAAACAATGAAGAGTTAGTTTTGGCAGCAAAAAACCTTAAGAAAGAGCTCCAAGGCCTTAGCCTTGGAAGAATCTTGCTGGAGAATTCTGGAAATATTGGTAAAAGCTATAGGCGCCACGATGAGGTTGGAACCCCCCTGTGCATTACTGTTGATTTTCAAACCCTCGAGGACCAAACAGTTACCATTAGAAACAGGGACAGCATGGATCAAGAGAGGGTGCATCTAGAAGAAGCATCGCCCTACCTGCAGGAGTATTTGAGGTAAGTGCCTAAAACTTCCACTAAACCCATCATCCTGGATAGGGACGGAGTTATTAATGAGGATCTTTGGGGTTACGTAACAAGAAAAGAAGAATTCAAGCCTATCAGTGGAAGTCTTAAGGCTATACAAAAACTAACTGCTGCAGGGTTTACTGTAGTTGTAGCAACTAACCAAGCCTGCATAAGTAAAAAAATTATTAATAAAAAACAGCTTGATGCCGTTCACGAATACATGTCTTCTTTAGTACAAGAGGCAGGGGGTAAAATTGACTGTATTGTTTTTTGTCCTCATGCCCCTAAAGATAATTGTTCTTGTCGCAAACCAGAAACGGGGCTTCTGATTGAGATCGAAGAAAGGATTGGTAGTTCTTTGAAAAACAGTTTTTTTATAGGAGACAAGGAGTCTGATTTATTATGTGCTACTAGGCATGGATGCATACCTCTTCTGGTAGAAACTGGCTATGGGGGAAAAACTTTAACATCTAAGCACTGCCCTCCAAAAGAAAGATGTTTTAAGGACCTTATGGATGCAGTAAGTTATGTTTTAGAATCTTAAACTTTTTACTTTGATGATTTATATAAGGTCGCTCATTTTTTATTTTTTTTATGTTGCCTCTGGTTTACTAGCAGGTTTAATAGGTTGCATTGTCTGTCCTTTCTTAACCATAGCTAATAGAATTAAACTTTTATCTGCTTGGCCAAGATTTTCTAATTGGATCCTGTACAAGGCCTGTAAGATTGAAATTGTAGTTGAAGGAGAAGAGAATATTCCAAAAGCTCCTTTTGTCATTATCCCCAACCACCAAGGCCAATGGGAAACTTTTTTTTGTCAGTACTTTTTCTTTCCTATGACTACTCTTTTAAAAAGAGAGTTGTTATTTATTCCTGTCTGGGGCTGGGCTCTCGCTTTACTTAAACCTATAGCTATAAACAGAGGTAACCCTGTTATTGCCCTTAGAAAAGCATTAAAAGAAGGAGAAGATAGAATAAAAAACGGTTTTTCAGTTTTAAACTTTGCTGAAGGGACAAGAAAAAACCCAGGGGAAGTTGGGGGTTACGCTAGGAGCGGATTCGAGCTTGCAAAAAAAATGAAAGTACCTGTCCTCCCCCTTGTGCACAATTCAGGTGATTGCTGGCCTGCCCATAGGTTCTTGAAATTCCCTGGTAAAATTAAGCTTGTTATAGGAAACTCTATTGAGAACATAAGTTCAAGCGCTGAAGCAGCAAAACAAACAGAATACTGGGCAAGAAAAAGACTTAATGAAATTAGACTAGAAGATAACTAGACGTCTAGGTTTACAACAAACTTTGCATTTTCATCTATGAAGATTTTCCTAGGTTCTACGTCATCACCCATCAAGGCATTAAAGAGCTCGTCTGCCTTTTGTGCGTCATTAATGGTTACCTGCCCCAGAAGCCTTGCTTCCGGATCCATTGTTGTGTCCCAAAGTTGGTCTGCATTCATCTCTCCTAGCCCTTTGTACCTTGACATTGTAAAAGATTTTTTTGCTGCTTCGATTAGCTGATTTATTGAGCTTGCGAAATTATCTACCATAAATTTAGACCCATTGAATTCAAAATAAGAATCCTTATTTAACAGGGTGTTTAGGTGTTCTCCAAATGAACAAATGTCCTTGTATGCTTTCGCTCTAAAAAAACTTTGACTTAACTGCCAAGCTGTTTCAGAGCCGTGACGGATTAAAGTTATCTCAGGTTCAGATATTTTTTGTTCTTTATTTTTAATTGCTTCTACTTTCCACTTAGATCCATTTAAGGCTGAGCTGTTAAGCTTTGCTTGAAGTTTCTTACTCCAATCTTTTACATTTTTATCTTTTTTCAAGTCAGCTAGCCTTTCAAGATACATGCTTGCCTGAAGTATTTCTTCTGGATATAGGTGGGTAAGAGAATACATGGACTCCTGGGATTTTTGGTGCTGTGAAAAAAGTTTACTCAGGGCTTCTCCGCCTATTGACTCACCCTTCTTGTTCAATACAAGCCTGGTCTCATCCAAAACTTCTGCCAGAAGCTGTTCTCTTAGGCCTTTGTCGTCCCTTATGTATACTTCTTGCTTCCCTTTTTTTAATTTATAAAGGGGGGGTTGGGCAGTATAAATATAACCCTTCTCTAGAAGCTCTGGCATTTGTCGGTAAAAAAAGGTTAGAAGAAGGGTTCTTATGTGAGAGCCATCCACGTCAGCATCAGTCATAATTATGATTCTGTGATACCTTAATTTTTCAAGCTGCCAGTCATCTCCCTTTATTCCACAGCCCAACGCTGTAATTATTGTTATTATTTCACTGGAGGAAAGAACCTTGTCTATCCTTGCCTTCTCAACATTAATAATTTTACCTCTTAGGGGAAGTATGGCTTGAAATTTTCTGTCTCTACCTTGCTTGGCCGAACCTCCTGCTGACTCTCCTTCCACCAAATAAACCTCTGATTTGCCTGGGTCTTTTTCCGTGCAGTCTGATAGTTTGCCAGGTAAGCCGCCTCCGTCAAAAACCCCTTTTCTCCTTGTTAGCTCTCTGGCCTGTCTAGCTGCCTCCCTTGCTCTAGCTGCATCTATTATTTTTGAGGCTATCAGTCGAGCTTCTGCTGGGTTTTCTAATAAGTAATTAGATAGGTGCTTATAAACCTCCTGTTCTACTATTGGTTTAATTTCAGAGGAAACTAGCTTATCTTTTGTTTGAGATGAAAACTTAGGATCAGGTGCTTTGATTGAAACTACAGCAACCAAGCCTTCTCTGGCATCATCTCCAGAAGCTGTTACCTTTTCTTTAGTTGACAGCCCCTCTTTATCCATGTATTTGTTTAATGCTCTCGTCAAGGCAGTTCTAAAGCCTACCAGATGAGTGCCTCCATCTCTTTGGATTATATTGTTGGTATAACAGTTAACATTTTCCTGGTAACCATCATTCCACTGCATAGCTACTTCCACAGAAATCCCCTCTTTGTTTTCTTGTAAGAAGTGAAATATAGAATTAATGGTATTTCTTTTTCCAGTAAGGAACTCAACAAACTCTGCAAGACCTCCTTTGTGCTTAAAAGTTTTTTTCTTGTCTACCCTTTGGTCCTCAAGAATAATTTTTACCCCGGCATTAAGAAATGAGAGGTCTCTTAATTTCCCAGCTAAAATGTCGAAGTCAAAGACCACGTTAGTGAAAGTTTCTGTTGATGGTGTTAATTTAATTTCTGTACCTGTTAGATCGCTCTTGCCCGTGGGTTTTAATTTTGCTTTTGGTACTCCATCAGAATAATGCTGCTCATACACTTTGCCATCCCTTCTAATGGTTAGGTGTAGTTTTTTAGAAAGTGCATTAACTACAGAAACACCTACCCCGTGAAGTCCTCCAGATACTTTGTAAGAATTGTCATCAAACTTTCCCCCGGCGTGGAGTTTGGTCATAATAACTTCAGCAGCAGAAACCCCCTCTTCCTTATGAATATCCACAGGGATTCCACGTCCATTGTCTTTAACTAAGACACAATCATCAGCTAGTATTTGCACTTCTATATAATCACAATGGCCAGCTAAAGCTTCATCTATTGAGTTGTCTACCACCTCATAAACCATGTGGTGCAGACCTGTGCCATCGTCAGTATCCCCAATGTACATCCCAGGCCTTTTCTTGACCGCCTCCAATCCTTTTAAAACTGTTATGTTAGTAGAATCATAACCATTTGATTTGGCTGGGCTTTTTATTGATTTTCCTAGGCCTTTAGCAGCCCCTTTTAAAGCAGTTTTTTTTGTTTTTATTGGAGTTTTATTTAATTTTGTAGCTGTGTCAGTCTTCTTTGCTGGCATCTAGTTATTTTAACTTATTTCGAGAGATTTAGCTGTCTAAAGTTGTCTAAAAAGGGACCAAAATTTTCTGTATTTTTTCCTTCTATGGCTGTAATTAACAGTTGAGAGTTAAGAGCTAGAGCTTCTTGAAGTACTATTTCTAAACTCTCTTGATCTAGCTCTGAAGTTATGTCGTCAATAAGATAAATTATTTCTGATTCAATCTGAGACTTTAGGACATCATTAAAGTAAAAAAACATTAATAAAATCAGTAGTTTCTGCTGCCCTCTTGAAAGAACCGACCTTGCTAGTTTGCTTTCTGTGTAGAACATTAAATCAAGTCTATGAGGACCAAGGCTTGTGTATCCTAGTGCCCTATCTTTCTGACTGGACTTTGCTATTGCATCTCCAAATGATAGGTCTGCTGGCCATCCTTTGCTTAAATGAATCTTAATCGTGTTTAAAAATTCAGGATTTCCTTTTTTTTCTTCCCTTCTGTTTTCTAAGGTATCCTTAAAAAAATTTACGTAAAACCTTTTTTGTGTATCTTCGAGTATATTTCCTATTTCTATTAAAGCTTTATTCCAAATTTTAAGCTCTTTTTCTGAAACCTTTCTCTTTAAAGCCATGTTTCTTTGGCTCAATGTTTTCTTATATAATTTATATTCATCGTGAGCATTATGTTCCACGTGAAACATTGCCTTGTTAAAAAAATCTCTACGTAATTCAGTTTCTCCTTCAATCATTCTTAGGTCTTTAGCTTGAATAAACTGAATAACTGGAAGGTCTTTTTTTGCAACAGAAGAGGTGCCTCCTTTACCCTTTCTAGAGATTCTTTTGTTTAATTCTTTTTCAGCTCTAATTTTGAAAATACCATTATCTTTAGTTATTTCAAGGTCCACCAAAAAGCCTTTGCTTTTATCCTTAATACAGTCTTTAAGATCCCTTGTTTTAAAGGACTTACCAGTTATCAAGACGTTGATGGCTTCAAGTACTGAAGTTTTTCCGGTACCGTTCACTCCTGTTAAAAGTAAGTTATTATTGGAAAGATCAAGCTTTAAGTCTGTAAAAGGTCTAAAGTTTTTTAGAAATACTTTGTCAATGGACATTTCATAGTCTCATTGGCATGATGACATAAGCCTCTAATTTATTTCCAGGTTCCCTGATTAAACAACTGCTTTCTTCTCCGTAGAAGTTTATCTCTACTGTTTCTGATTCTATTGTTGCTAAAACATCAAGTAAATAACCGATATTAAAGCCAATTTCCATTGGACTCCCTTCGTAATTAACTTCTAAAAGTTCTTCTGCTGATTCTTTCTCTGGATTATTTGCTGTTAATTTAAGTTTGTTATTACTTAATTCGAATCTTACTCCTCTGTATTTCTCATTAGAAAGAATAGATGCCCGAGTAAGCGCAGATTGGAGGTTTTCCTTAGAAATCTCTAAGGCATCAGGCTCCCCTGATGGTAATACCTTTTCATAATCTGGAAATTTTCCATCTATTAACTTAGTTGAAAAGTCTAAGTTTATGTCCTCAATTCTAAGGCTTGAGTTCCCAAAACTTAGATTAATATTATCATTTTCTTCTCTTAATATTTTTGCTAGCTCTAAAACTGCTTTTCTAGGAATTATTTGTCTTTTTCCTTCCACTTCTGCTGTTTCTGTTGTTTCTTTTAATTGGCTTGTGGCGAAAGCTAACCTGTGTCCATCAGTTGCTACTGTATTTATACTGCCTTCTTTGTATTCCACTAAAAGTCCATTTAAATAATATCTTACGTCTTGAGAAGCCATACAAAATGCTGTTTTATTGAGTAGTCTTTTTAAAGTTTTTGATTCTATAGACAATGAATCAGTTTCTTCTTTTGACTCTAGCTCTGGGAAATCGAGAGTAGATAAAGTTGCAAAATCAGCATGAAAGTTCTTAGAGCTTACTGTTAACTTGCCGTTATTTAAATTGAATTCAAGTGATTCTTTATCGGGCAAAGATCTGCACAACTCTGACATCTTCCTGGCTGAAACAGTAGTTTCCCCCTCTTCAATTACTTCCTTCACCACTGTAACTGTTTTTAATTGTATTTCTAGATCCGTAGCTGTTATTTCTATTTTTCCATCCATGGCAACTATTTTGAGATTAGCTAAGATTGGAATTGTTTGCCTTCTTTCTGCTATGGATGCACCCATTTGAAGAGAATCAACAATTTCATTCTTTTCTGTAATAAATTTCATTTTTAAATTGTTAAGGCCCTAAAAAGATTCCTATAGTCCTCTTCTATTTCATTATTAAAATCTCTAAGTTCTTTAATTCTTTTACACGCATGCAAAACTGTTGTGTGGTCTCTTCCTCCAAAGGACTCCCCTATTTCAGGCAAACTATAATTGGTTAGCTCTTTTGCTAAAAACATTGACATTTGCCTAGGTCTTGCAATAGATCTGCTTCTTCTTTTAGAAAGAAGATCACTTAATTTAATATTATAATATTCGGCTACTGTTTTTTGGATATTATCAACACTAACCTGTCTTGCCTGTATGGCCAATAAATCTTTAAGTGAATCTTTTATCAAAGGGATATCTATCTCTTTTCCTGTAAAGTTAGAGTTGGCTATAACTCTTTTCAAAGCCCCCTCAAGCTCCCTTACATTTGATCTTACTTTTTGGGCAATAAAGAAAGCGCTTTCTTCATCCAACTTATAACCCATTTCTTCTGCTTTGCTTAGAGTTATGGCAACTCTAGTTTCAAGCCCCGGTGGATCAATCACTACCGGTAGCCCCCACCCAAATCTAGACTTCAGTCTGTCCTCTAAGCCATCAATTTCCTTTGGATACCTGTCACAGGTTAGTATCATTTGACTTCCTCTTTCAAGCAAAGAATTAAAGGTATGAAAAAGTTCCTCTTGCGATTGCTCTTTGCCCGCAAAGAACTGAATATCATCAATTAATAAGGCGTCTAAGGACCTGTAATATTGTTTAAATTCATTAATTGCGCCTAATTGTAGCGATCTTACCATATCACTCACGAATTTCTCCGAGTGTATGTAGGTTATCTTTTTAGATTGGTCATGGGTTTTCATTAAATTTCCTACAGCATGCATTAAGTGCGTCTTACCTAGACCAACGCCTCCATAAATGAAAAGCGGGTTATATGAAGTTTTTAAGCCTGATGCAACTTGCCTTGAAGCTGCTAGAGCTATGTGGTTTGACTT
>DTSY01000156.1:16461-19237 GCA_012965075.1 Gammaproteobacteria bacterium
TCTTTCTTTAATTGAGTTTCCATAATTTTGTTCAACCCATTCTAAAATAAAATTATTGGGTGCAAGGACTGAGTATGATTGCGGAGATATTCCTATATTTTCTTTTAGCTTTAGGGGCGCTATCCATGTAGAGTACTCTTCAAGGGCCAAATCCCTTTCAAGCGTTTTTTTACATTCGTTCCAAAAGAGAATTTCTGCCATGTTCCTAATTATAGAGGTTTTTTTTAAGTTATCCACAGCATAACAACAATTAATAATTGTGGATAACATGTTAATATTGTGTATAGTTGTTTTTTCTTGAGTATTTAGTCTAAAAAACTTATTATGCGCCTTCATTTACTTATTTTTCACTGAAAATGAAAAGAACTTATCAACCAAGTAAGATTAAAAGGGCTAGAACTCATGGGTTTAGGTCAAGAAGCTCTACTGTTAGCGGGAAAAAAATACTTAATAACCGAAGGAAAAAGGGAAGAAAGTCTCTAACAGTGTAAATTATAGGCATGGCCTTAAGCGTTAAACACTCGATTCCCTCTAGTTCTGGATTTGGCCATGTTCTTTCAAAACCTGAATTCAAGGTTAATAAGGGAAATTATTTAATTTTTGCTAAGCAGAATAGTGAAAACATACCCCGACTTGGAGTGTCTATAAGAAAAGCAGACTATAAGCTTGCTACTCACAGAAACATAATTAAAAGAAGGATAAAGAACAGCTTTATGAAACGAGCTTCAAAATTTCCTGCTTTTGATTTTGTTGTGTTAGTAAAACCAGGAGAGCAGGTTAAAGCTAGGGACGGCTTAGAAGTTTTATGGAGAGATATTGAGGACCTAAAAGTTGGGTAGGCTTTTTATCTGGCTTATTGTAATTTACCAGAGATTAATAAGCCCGCTTGTGGGGCCTTGCTGCAGATTTCACCCCACATGTTCTGAGTATGCCAAGACGGCTCTTGAAAGCCATGGTTTAATTAAAGGGATTTGGCTTACAATAAAAAGAGTATCAAAATGCAACCCTTTAGGTGGTAGTGGTTTTGATCCTGTTCCTGGGGTGGATGGATAATGGACTATATCAAAATTTCGCTTATCGGGCTTATAGCAGTCTTTGCTTATTATCTTCTTTTACAATGGCCTCCTTCTTCTATAGAAGGTCCACTAAATCTAACTTCTGCCCAGGAGAATACAATTGCAGCTCAGGAACCTGTAGAAACTATTCTTCTTAAAGAGGAGGTTTTAATTGATAGTAAGGACTTACTATCAGCATTGGAAGGTTTGTCGTCTTCGGGTGATTTGAGTGCGCCTGGCAAACAAATAGAAACAGACTTAGCTAAGATTTTTTCTCTTAACAATGATGTTTTAAATATCGAAATTGACGCTATTACCGGAAGGTTTGTTAAGGCTGGTATGAAAGATATCAAAGTAGAGAAAGATGGCGATGAATCCGTGTCTCTTTTTGGGCGCAGATTAATAGACGCAGAAGATGGTTGCCCGGTTGAAATGGGAGCTACGCTGAAAGGCCATGAGTGTGTAGGTAATTATTTTGCTAGCTCTGGTTTTTATTCTCCTTCTTCTTCTAGATACTTGGATCCAAATTTTAATTCTATAAAAAAATCGACTATTGGCGATGGGGGGACAATTTACATTCTGTCTGGTGAGAATACAGATATGCATTTTACTAGGCAGGTGTTGTTGAGGCCCGGCGAATATTCTCTGGAAGTTGAAGACTCAGTTCGCCTTAAGGGTGGATCTGAGCCAGCTGTTGTGGTTCCTTATGCACGAATTCTAAGAGATGGAAACAGGCCGCCTAGGAAATTTCTTGATTTTGACTCTTACACTTATCTAGGGCCTGTTTTCTCTACTGAATACGACTCTTTTGGAAAACTTGATTTTAGTGATCTTAAAGAGGATGGTTTTGAAAGGGAGTCCTCTGGGGGCTGGCTTGCATTTGTGCAGAGATATTTTGTGTCCTCCTGGATTCCTGAACAAGGAAAAAAGCATAAATACCAGGCCAGACAGATCACTTCAGGGGCTTTTTCTATAGCTTTAACCAGTCAAAGTAGGTCTTTAAGCGCTGGGGTGCCAGCTTCTTATAAAAATACACTTTATGTGGGTCCTAAAATTTCTGACAATCTTAATAAACTACACCCTGACTTAGGTTTGGTAGTGGACTATGGGTTTTTGTGGTGGCTTTCTGAGCCCATTCACAAGCTAATGACCTGGGGTTATGCGTTTCTGGGAAATTGGGGTCTTGCTATTTTATTTGCCACCTTAGTTTTAAAGGCAGTTTTGTGGCCTCTTAGTGCTGCTGGGTACAGGTCGGCTGCAAAGATGCGTGCAGTTGCACCGCAAATGGCTGAACTTCAGCAAAAACATGCTAACGACAAACAAAAGTTAGGCCAAGAAATGATGGCTTTCTATAAAAAGGAGGGCGTTAGTCCGCTTGGGGGCTGTCTTCCTATGTTGTTACAAATGCCTTTCTTTCTAGCTTTTTATTGGGTTTTGTTGGACATGGTGGAGCTTAGACACGCTCCGTTTTTACTTTGGATTACTGACCTGTCTTCATATGACCCGTTTTTTGTTCTCCCCCTACTTAATGCTGGGCTTATGTTTTACTCACAAAAAATGATGCCCGTTGCCCCTAGCAACGACCCCACACAACAACAAATGCAAAGCGCCATGAAGTTCATGCCGATAATGATAGCTGCTATGTTTTGCATTTTCCCTGCTGGCTTTGTCCTTTATTTTACAATTCAGTCACTTATTACCGTCATACAACAAGCCCTTTC
>DTSY01000157.1 GCA_012965075.1 Gammaproteobacteria bacterium
TCAAAGAGAGCTGTACCACTAAGTTTATCCGTAAAAACACCATCTGGAGTATTCTTAAAAATCTGATACTGTTCACAATACCTGGCGTCTGTACCTTGACTAAATGCCACACTAAAAGCCTCAGTTTCCCCTAATTTAAATAAGCCCAAGATTTTGTAAAAAGTTTCGGCCTCCATATAACCCTTCTTTCCATACACCTCTTTTCCATTTTCTAAAAATAAAACCGTAGGAGTTGCCCAAGTTTCTGTCTTGACCTTAAGTCCCTTGAGCTCTGAAGCCGTGCGAAAAGATAGGGGTATTGTTCCTTGGTAACCAGACAGTACATTTTCCCTGAACTTTACACAGTAAGGGCAAGACTCAGATTCAATGACTACTATTTGCTTTCCTTTTTGAAGCAAAGAATTGTCTATTTCCTCTGAGCTTTCATACTTTTTAAATACCACTCCTGTGGAATGATCGGGACAATAACCATTCGGATTTTTAACCAAGTAATCCTGGTGATACTCTTCCGCGTAATGAAATTCCACTAATGGTTTAATCTTAGTTGTAATCTTTCCATATCCTCTCGAACTCATGAGGATTTGAAATTCATTCAGGAGTTCTTGAGCTATTTCTCTTTGTTGATCATTAATAGTAAGTATTACAGACCGGTATTGAGTACCTATATCATTCCCTTGACGATTAAGCTGTGTGGGATCATGACCTTCAAAGTAGTCCTTCAAAATCTCTTTTACCGAGACTACGTTTCTATCAAAGACTACAAGGACAACTTCTGCATGATTATTAGGGTTAAATCTATTTTTTGATTTGGTTATTTCTCTATAAGTTGGCTTAACTCCCTTGCCGTCTGCATAGCCTGATGTGGCACTGACCACTCCAGGTATGGCTTCGTATCTTTTTTCTTCTCCCCAAAAACATCCAGATCCTAGAACAATGCTCTCCAGATGACTGGTAGCTTGGATCTTTTCCTCAACTTCCGAACTTAATCCAAAACTAAGTAATAAGATTAAACATGGAAAAATACTCTTCATTTCTTTTTAATTCTTTGTAACTAATGTTTTATAGGCAGGAAGTTCTTCTTCTTTTAAATCTCTCATCAGATAGGCCCCAAACAACATCTCTTCAAAGGATTGGTCTCCCCAGGTAACTTCCACAGTTGGATCAGGATTAGCTAGGTTTTGAGCAGAATTATCCCACCATTGGTGTTGAATTAAGGTAGTCCCAGCGGGTAAAAATTTTGGCTCTTCTAGATCATAGGAAGTTTGCCAATTAAAATCATAATTTGGAACCGAAAGAAGAACTTCAGTTGTGCCATTAGGATAATAAGCAGCTACAACCATCTTCTTGCCTCGATAATGGGCATGAACCAGAACGCTATAGAGAAGAGCATCTTTAGAAACAACTCTGGTAGCAGACTCTTTATGTTCTTTGACTCCTGCAGGAATTCGAATCCTAGGGTTAAGTATCATCATTGAAAAAATCTCATGTTTAGGTTTTTCTTCTGCAACCCAAATACCCATTCTGGTTTCATCTACAGTAGCCCTCCCGACTGGTGTGTAGTGCATTTGAAATTCAAAAGCCACATCGGCTGGAAGAAAAATACCTCCACCATCTGGGTAAGGGTTGCTATTAATGCCTGGTGCATAACCCCTCAGTCCCTTGCGTTCTCGGTACTTTAATCTTCCCTTTCGTGGCCCCCGAGTTTCTAATTGTCCAAAACTAGTGATTACATGGTGTAAAACGGCTTTATCGCCAGGTAAAACTTCTGCTGCCTTTACCCATACATCTTTTCCTACTGTATTTTTAACAAACTTATATTGATAGTCGACTACACCGGTGGCAGGTATGTCCGTCGCAGGTATGTTTATTACATAATCTGGAGGACCCAGCTCTTCTTCATTGGCCCATTCTGATTGGCTGATGGCAGTTCCCAGCAGCGGATCAGCTCCCTCCCCCTTAGGGGCTCCTGCTTCAATCCAATGAACTAGGGTCTTAATCTCTTCATTATTTAAAGATCTGTCATTGCTAAATTGTCCAATGAAAGGATCGGCATGCCAAGGAGGCATTCTTTTAGTTCGAATCACTTCCCGCATCATCAATGAAAACCCTTTTACCATGTTGTAATCCGTCATTGCCCAAGGTCCAACTCCCCCTTTTCTGTGACAAACAGCACAATTCTCCAGTAATATTGGCGCTACCTGTTGAGAGTAAGAAATAGATTTTTTGTTATACTTATTAGGGAAGTTAATTAAACATCCTAAAGATTCTGTTCTAGGAACAGCTACAACCTCTCCTGCTAACAGATCATCTATTGCATCTTTGAGGAAATGTTCAGAAGCTTCTTTCTTTTGATTTTCATAGGTTAATCTGTCGTCAATGGCTCCAATATAGGCCACTGACCAATTTTTCGGATTTACTATAAATACTTCCCCGGTCCTGCTTAACTCTAAAGATTCACCAATAATCTGAGTTTCGTCAATGAGAATGTTGAGATCATATCCATATTCCTTAGCTTCTTCTCTGATAGAAAGCCTATCATCCTGAAGATTTGAATTAAGCATGAAGAATTCAACCTCTTTATCAGAATAAATATCTCTGAGTTCTTGGAATCTAGGAGCCGCGTTTCTTGCAAAAGGACAACCATTTCCTTGAACTAAAAAAACTAGGGCTTTTTGATCGTCGTAATAAAAAAGCTCATGCGAACCACCCTTGTGATCTAATAATCTGAAGTTCTCTACCTTGTCTCCTGGCTCAATGGCTGAAACCCCAATAGAAAGGAACAAAATCAAGAAAAAGGTTATTTTTTTTACCATCTAAAACTTTTTTGGAACACTTACTTGTTCTATTTTATTACAATTGCAGACTATTCTCCTTAAAAGTAGAAATTTCAACCAGGCAACTTATCAATCATCAAATACTTTAATTATTTTTCTCGCTATATTCCTTTGTTGTATTTGTGAAGTTCCTTCATAAAGCCTGAATAGTCTCGTATCTCTATAAAATCTTGTTATGACGTTATCGTCTATAAATCCGGCTCCTCCCATAATCTGCACGCTATTGTCTGCTACTCTAGTCACCATCTCAGAAGCGAAATACTTAGCTGCAGAAATTTCCACTTCAGGTATCTCTCCTTTATCAAAATTCCGTGCTGCTTCTAAGGTCATAGCTTTTGCGGCTACCATCTCAGTGAAACTATCTGCCAACATATTCTGGATAGATGGCATTTCTGATATAGGCATATTGAATTGGTTTCGAGACTTAGCAAACTTTATAGCCTCTTCAATTAATCTTTGAGCTTGTCCGACACAGGTTGCAGCCACATGTAATCTAGCATGATTTATACCTCTTAGTGCAGGCTTTAATCCGCCACCTTCCTGGCCTCCCAGCAAACTATCAGAAGGAACAACACAGTCTGTAAAATTAATATCTGTGGGGGCAGATCCTCTTTGTCCAAGTAACTTAGGTATCTTTCCTACCTGTATTCCTGGAAGTTTCGCATCAACTAAGAATGAAGAAATTCCTTTACTTCCTTTAAAACTATCATCAGTCTTTGCCATTACCAAAAAAATATCGGCATAAGGAGCATTAGTAATATATTTCTTTGTTCCATTCAGAACATAATTGTCATTCTCTTTAATTGCTGTAGTTTCTATGGCATTAGCATCACTACCAGCATTAGGTTCTGTTAAGGCAAAAGCACCCACAAGATCTCCCCTAGCCATGGAAGGTAATATATTTTCTTTTTGTTTAGTTGTTCCAAAATCTAGGAGGGCTTGTGAACACAGACCTATAGTGGTGGAAAACCTAGATCTATAAACAGAAGAGGCTCTAGTAAATTCAAAAGTAAGAAGAACTTGCTCTTCCATATCAAAACCTAAGCCACCATATTTTTCAGGTATCGATATCCCAAACAAGCCTAATTCTTTTATTTTTAACATTATCTCTTTGCCAACCATCCCTTGTTCTTCAAGAATCTCCTCGTTGGGTATTAGAATCTTATTGGTAAAATCTCTTACCAAGATTAAGAAATCTTCAAACTTCTTGTCCTTATTTTCTGACTTCATAATTTCTTATCCATCATTGTCTATAAAGGAAGTATCTCTCCGGGCTTCACAGTTCTAAAGAAATCATCTGCTAGGTTTAATTTTTTCAATTCTTGATCAATCAATTGAGCGGGTTCAAGGATATCTTCATCAGTCAATCTAAAAGTTCCCCAATGCATTCCAAAAGATTTTGAAACTCCTAGGTCTAATGCAATCTGAATTGATTCTGAGGGGTTTACATGGTGATAACGCATAAACCAAAGAGGGTCATAACCTCCTATTGGAATCATAGCAAAATCTGGAGATCCCAACCTTGATCTAGTTTCCTTAAAATCGTCTGAGTAACCTGTATCACCAGCATGATAAATGGTGCTATCAGATGATTGCATAAACCAACCTCCCCAAAGGCTTTTATTACGATCCCTAAAACCCCTAGCAGACCAATGTTGCACGGGAGTAAAGGTAAACAGTGTATTCTTGACTTCTAAGTCTTCCCACCAAAGAAATTCAGTAACATTTTTAATTCCCGATCTAACCAAAAGATCCATATCTCCTTTTGAAACAAGAAATGAAGCATTGGGGTTGAGCTTATGCAAAGTTTTTAAGCTAGCTATATCTAAATGATCATAGTGGTTGTGACTGACAGTAATTACATCTATATCCGGTAACTCTTCTAAGGAAATAGCTGGTGCAATAAGCCGTTTGGGACCCGCCCAAGAAAAAGGGGAAGCTCTTTTAGAAAAGACAGGATCAGTCAAAATGGTTAAATCTCCATTATTTAATAGATAAGTAGAGTGTCCAATCCACACGGCATAATTTTTTGATTGTTCCCCCAGCTGCTTCCATTGATCCGAAGTTTCTATTTGAACTGCTTTAGGTTCTTTTCTAGTCAACCTCCATTTCAAAAAATCCCCGAAAGATCTTTCACTGTCAAAAGAGGTTTGATTGGTGTTACTAAACGTTTCGCCTGACATTACAAAATTAGAAATTAACAGTAAAACTATAAGAAAATTTCTCACGTATTAAAATAAATTTTTTAGGGCACTAAATTGCTCAGTTGCAAGTTCCCCTTTTTCCTCTGCCTTAATACAT
>DTSY01000158.1 GCA_012965075.1 Gammaproteobacteria bacterium
AGCCTTTTCAACTGACTTTGTCTTCTTTTAGCTCTTTCTTCCAAGGAGGCGATTAGATAAATCTTCAAATCTGCTTCTGGAAATATGACTGTACCCATATCGCGTCCATCTGCTATAAGGCCTGGAGGTTTTTTGAATTCCCGTTGATGGGGTCTAACAAAATCCCTTATTCCCTTTAAGGAAGATAACACTGAGGTCTTCTCAGCTATCTCTTCAGTCCTAACTAAATCAGTAATATCTTGATCTTTTAGGAAGATATTAACTGGTTCTCCTAAAGAGCCTATTCCAAAAGTGACTTGGAAATCTTCTTGGATCTCTTTTCTATTGGTCTCAAAATCTTCTATCGCTATTGCCCTTTGTTCTATCAAATAAGCTAATGTCCTGTACAGAGCACCGCTATCTAAAATATTCCAACCCAATTCAAGGCATAGCATTTTAGAGATTGTTCCTTTACCTGAACCACTCAAACCATCTATTGTTATAACAGGTATGTCTTCCATTTATTTAATATCTAAACCCACTTCTTCACAAATCTCTAAGAAATTAGGGAAAGATGTTGTTACATTTTTAGTATCTTCTATATAGGATTTATCATTAGCCCTTGTGCATGCAATAGCAGATGTCATAGCAATCCTGTGATCACCAAATGAATTAATATGTGAGGCTTCAAACGGCATATCGGAATTTGATGTATTTACTTCTTGATTTAAGCCTTGAATATCTATTCCATCATCATAAATCTTAAATTTCACTCCAAGCAATTTTAGAGAGTTTGACATGGCTTCCAAGCGGTCAGATTCTTTTTCTCTTAATTCCTCAGCTCCTCTAATAATTGTCTGCCCTTCAGCAAGAGAAGCTGCTATAAAAAGAACTGGTAATTCATCAATTAGATTTGGAACTAATTTTGGATTCAAAGTAATTCCTTTTAGTTCAGAAGCTCTTATAGATATATCTGCGCAAGGTTCGTATTCATTACTTACATTTGAAAGCTTTATATCAGCTCCCATTTCTTTTAAGACTTCCAACAATGCTATTCGAGTTTTATTAATTCCTATATTCATTAATGTTAGATCCGAACCTGGAGTTATCAAAGCTGCCAAGACAAAGAAAGCAGCAGATGAAAAGTCTCCTGGTATATTAATATTGGCTGCATCCATAGATTTAGGAGGTAAAACATGAATCTCCTTTAAGCCTTTTGATTCTTCAATGGAGACATGTATACCAAATTTCTTAAACATAAGTTCAGTATGATCTCGAGTTTGTATCTTTTCTTTTATAACAACAGGGCCATCTGCATAGAGGCCTGCAAACATGAGACATGACTTAACTTGTGCGCTTGCTATAGGTAGCTCATAAGAGAAAGCTTTCAGCTTCTCAGAAGGATTTATTTCTAAAGGTGGGCAACCTCCATTGCTGCTAGATATATTTGCTCCCATGGTTGTAAGTGGTGTAACTATCCTTTTCATGGGTCGAGTAGATAAAGAAACATCTCCTTTTAAAGTACTTGAAAAACTTTGTCCGCATAACAAACCACTCATTAAACGCATTGATGTTCCCGAATTACCTAAGTAAATATCTGAGTCTGGCTTTTTTAGACCTTGTAGGCCAACCCCATGCACAACTATTTCTTTGTCATGCTGATCAATATTAACCCCCATTTTAGAGAAAGCATTGAGTGTTGCTAAGCAATCCTCACCTTTTAAGAACCCTCGTATTACACTGTCACCTTCAGCAAGGGCAGCGCACATAATTGAGCGATGAGAAATAGATTTGTCCCCAGGCATCAAAATCTCACCTTTTAATGCTTTTCCAGGTTTAACTATTAGCCCCAACTCTAAGAATCCTCCTCTGAAGCTTTCCAAGAAGTACCATCAGAAAATAGTTGTTTATCTCTCACTTCCTTAACAAAACTTAAGAAGTCTAGAATAGATTCCTCATCTTCCGAATCTATTAGTTTAGACACTTCATTTAAGGAAGACTTAAATCCTTTAATTGCTTCTAAGACTGCTTCCTTATTAGAAACAGTAACGTCTTTCCACATCAATGGATCACTTGAAGCTATTCTTGTATAACTCTCTAAACTACCTCCTGAATATTTGAATACCTTTTCACCCAATTCTTTTTCTAGGAAATGCATCAAAGCAAAGGAAATAACATGAGGTAGGTGACTGGTTTTTGAAAGCACTTTGTCGTGCTCTACAGGGTCCATGATTGAAACTTTTGAACCTAGTTGCTCCCAAAAACTCTTAACTTTAATTACATTGTTATTTTCGCTGGAAGAATTTAAGTGAGATACAAGGACCAACTTATCTTTAAATAGAAAAGGCAAAGAATTCATTAATCCACTTTTTTCTGAACCTGCTATTGGGTGAGACATAACAAATTTTTCACCAATATCAGCATTTCCTTCCAAAAACTCAAGCAGTTTGGATTTTGAGCTAAAAGTGTCAGTAAAAATCACTTTTTCATCATCAAAAGAGCCTTCAATCAATTTAAAAGCCCTTTCAAAACTTAAGCTTGGTACAGAGAAGATAATTAAACAATCCTCTTCTATTTTTTTCAGTTGATTATCAAAGTTATTGATTAGACCAATCTTATTGGCGTCCTTCGTTACTTCTTCGTGTAAATCTAGTCCATAGACTTCCAAAGGAATATTTAATTCTTTAATGGTTTTGAGGATTGACCCTCCAATTAAACCTAACCCAACTACCAGAATATTTTTAAATGAAAGTTCCATATTAGATCTCTTTTAATGAGGTTAAACTCTCCATAAATGCTGAGTTCTCTTCAGGAAGACCTATGGTAACCCTCAGATGATCAGGCATTTTATAAACTTCCATAGATCTGGTTATAACCCCTTTTAGCAAAAGACTATTAAAAACTTTATTAGAGTTGCCTTTACAATCAAAGGAAATAAAATTAGCGAATGATTTTATAAAGTGATATTGATGAGATTTAAAAAATTTATAGAATCTTTCCTTTTCTTGTTTGTTGAGTTTTAGACACTGTTCTAAATGTTCTGTGTCATTAAGAGCCACCTCTGCAGCTGCTAAAGCTAAGGAATTTACATTAAAAGGCTGCCTCACTCTATTTAAATAGTCAGCCAAAGAACTTGAAGTGACTGAAAAGCCTACCCTTAAACCAGCTAAACCGTAAGCCTTTGAAAAAGTTCTAGAAATTATTAAGTTCGGAAAATTGTTAACCAGACTAAAAGGTACATCCTCAGTTTCATAATTTGAATAATCAAAATAAGCTTGATCTAACAAAACTATCACTTCATTTGGAATCTTTTCAAGAAACCTAATAATCTCATTCTTCTCTAGAAAGGTTCCTGTCGGATTATTTGGATTTGCTATAAAAACTACTTTTGTTTTATTGTTCACTGCGTCTAACATTGCTTGTAAATCATGCCCCCAATCCCTTGCTTCAACTTCAACTCCTTGGGCTCCAAGTGACTGAGTAACTAGAGGATAAACAGCAAAGGCATGTTTAGAATAAACAGCATTGTCATTTGGGGTCAGAAAACATCTAGCAACAAACTCAATAATATCATTAGATCCATTGCCAAGTGTGAGCGTGTCTGCACTTAGAGAGTGTCTTGAACTTAAGGCCTCTTTTAGTCTAGAACCGTTTCCATCAGGATAACGATTAATACCAGAAATGACTTCTTTTAAGGCTTCTAACACTTTTGGGCTAGGTCCCAAAGGACTCTCATTACTAGCAAGCTTTATTGCTTTTTTAATCCCATATTCTCTTTCTAAATCTTCAATAGGTTTTCCTGGCTCATAGGGCGTTAAACCCTTAATGCCAGAATTAATTAAATCCTTTAATTCTAGATCCACTTTTTTAATTCTCAGCTTTTGGATAGGAGCCTAATATTTTTATTTCTGCGTCGGTTGCGTCAAGTTCTTCTAACAAACTTTTTACCTCTTTATCATCCTTGTGTCCTTCAAAATCAAAGAAGAACGAGTAATTCCACTTATCTACTTTAGAAGGCCTGTAGGTGATATGAGTAAGATTCAGGCCATTTTTCTGTATAGGTTTTAATAAATTATATAAAGCTCCTGATTCATTTTTTGTAGTAACTAATAGGGATGTTTTATCTTTGCCTGTACTAGCCACCTCTTGTAAGCCAATTGAAATAAACCTAGTTGTATTGTTGGAATAGTCTTCTATGTTTCTTTTAATTATTTCAAGACCATATTTTTCAGCTGCTAAGGCACCTGCTATAGCTATTATTTCTGAGTTCTTCTCAGCATTCATGGCTGCTTGAGCATTACTGGATACTGAAACTCTGTTCACATCAGGGCAATAAGAATCTAACCAATTTTTACATTGTGCAAGGGTTTGTTCATGAGCGTGTATTTCAAAACCTTTCTTTGGAAGAGCTTGGTTTAAGCCCATCAAACTATGATGGATTAACATCTCTATTTCACCACAAATATTTAAGTTGAAGTCTGACAAGCAATCTAAAGTCACATTAATAGGACCTTCACTAGAATTTTGTATTGGAACTATTCCGTAATCACTTTTTCTTTCACTAACAGCCTTAAATACTTCTTCTATAGTATCTGAAGCAGTCTTATTAATTGAACTGCCGAAATTCTCTTTTACAGCAGAATCTGAGTAGGTCCCTTCTGGCCCTAAAAATGCTATATCTATTTCTTTCTCTTGAGCCCTACAACTTGAAATTATCTCTTTAAAAATATTAACTATTTGTTTGTCGCTCAAAGGGCCAGGGTTAATCTTTTTTAACTGTCTCAGTATATAAGCTTCTCTTTCTGGCTTATAAATTACTTCCTCTTTTTTATTTTCACCTGCCTCAATAGCTAAAGAAGACCTTTGGTTTAACATTTGCAGAAGTTCTGCATCTAACTCATCTATCTTCTTTCTTATACTATCTAATTCTTTCTTCTTCGACATAAAAACTAAAGGTTCTCTCTTTCAAAGAGCTTCATAAACTCTATAAGAGCCTCAACTCCTTCTTCAGGCATGGCATTGTAAATGCTAGCCCTCATACCTCCTACTGATCTATGTCCTTTCAATGCCAATAAGCCATGAGTAGATGAATCTGTTAGAAATTTGTTGTTTAGCTCCTCTTTTTCTAATAAAAAAGGGATATTCATTATTGACCTTGAAGATTTTTCTATTTTGTTTGAGTACAAATCAGATCTATCTACAAAATCGTATAATTTTTTGGCCTTTTTCTCGTTGATTTGACCTATTGCCTTCAGTCCGCCCCTGCCTTTAAGCCACTTAAAAACCTTACCTGCTACATACCAAGAGAAGGTCGGTGGAGTGTTATACATTGAAGAGCTCTCCTCCAAAATTAAATAATTCATCGGGGAAGGAACAGTTTTTTGGGCTGAACCCAGTAATTCTCTGTTTACTATGACAAAGCCCAACCCGGCAGGACCTATATTTTTCTGAGCACCTCCGTAAATTAGACCGAAAGAACTCACTTCAATTGGTTCAGAAAGAATACTCGAAGAAAAATCTGCAACTATGGGTATGACTTCTTTATTGACCTCTCGTAAAGCAATCCCACCTATGGTTTCATTTGGCGTTACGTGAATATAATCTTGTTTATCTGATAATTTCCAACTCGATTGAGGAGGGAAAAAAGAAAAATTAGTTTCCTGCGAACTAGCGGCTATTCTTACATTAGTATACTTCTTGGCTTCTTCAATGGACCTGTTTGCCCAATATCCCGAGTTTACATAGCTTACTTCGCCATCAGGAGAGGATAGATTTAATGGTATAGCTGCATTTTGTAAAGTGGCTCCACCATGTGTAAATAAAACTGCATAGGAATCAGGAATACTTAACAAATCCCGAAAATCCTTTTCAGCCTCTAAGGCAAGTTCCTGATAATCATTACTCCTGTGGCTGATTTCCAAAACTGAAAGACCTTTACCCTTCCAATCCAATAACTCTTCTTTAACTTCTTCTAATACACTTGTGGGAATAGTGGCTGGACCTGAACCAAAGTTATATTTTCTATTATTAAGCATCATCTATAAATTCTTCACTTATAGGAGCCAAACTGACTAGTTTTTCACCTTCCTTTAACCTAATAATAGTCACACCTTGAGTGTTCCTTCCTATAACATTTATTTCTGAAACTTTGGTTCGAACTAGCATTCCTTTATTGGTTATTAGCATAACCTGATCTTCATCTGAAACCTGAGCAGCCCCAATTAGTTGACCATTACGCTCTGAGGTTTGCATAGCAATAACCCCCTTAGCTCCTCTTCTTGTTTTTCTAAAATCACTTGATACAGATCTTTTACCAAATCCATTTTTACTGACAGTAAATATTGTCGCTTCCTCTTCAGGAATTATCAGAGAAATGACTTGTTGACCTTTTTCAAGTTTTATACCTCTAACTCCTTGAGCGCTTCTTCCCATGGACCTGACTTCAGATTCAGAGAAATGAGCAGCTTTTCCTGCATTAGACACAAGCATAACGAATTTTTTTCCGTTTGTTACCGTGCTTCCTACTAACTCATCATCCCCAACCAAAGTAATGGCTCTTTTCCCTCCTTTTCTTTGATTAGAAAACTCTGTTAGAGGTGTTTTTTTAACCTTTCCAGATTTGGTTGCCATTAAAACAAAATTACCTTCCTTGTATGCTTCAACAGGTACCATGCTTGTTATACGTTCACCTTCACTAAGTTGAATCAAATTAACTAAAGGCCTTCCTTTTGCCACCCTTCCTGCGGAAGGAATAGCATAAACCTTTAACCAGTAAACCTGACCAAGATTAGAGAAGCAGAGAAGAGTGGTGTGCGTATTTGCTACCAATAATTGTTCTACAAAATCTTCCTCTTTAACCGAAGCAGCGGTTTTCCCTGTACCTCCTCTTCTTTGCGATCTGTACTCATCTAAGGGTTGTGTCTTTGCATAACCTTCATGAGAAATAGTGACGACCCTATCTTCGGGAGTTATCAGATCTTCATTACTAAGATCTCCGATAGAATCTAGGATTTCTGTCCTTCTTTCATCTTTGTATTGAGTTTGTATTTCTTTAAGTTCATCACAAACAACTTCGACCAACCTAGTATTGTCAGCTAGCATTTCCATTAAGGACGTAATTAAATCGACTATCTCTTCATATTCTTTAATTAATCTGTTTTGTTCCAATCCTGTTAATCTTTGAAGCCTCATATCCAGAATGGCTTGGGCTTGGTTTTCTGATAACTGATAGCTTTTTCCTTTCAAACCAACATCTTTTTCAAGATCGTCAGGACGACAAGCTTCTGCACCAGCTTTTTTTAACATCTTGGTCACTTTCCCTCCTCTCCATTTCTTTTTAAGAAGTTTGGCTTTAGCTTCATTTCCATCCTTAGATTTTTTTATTAAATCGATCATCGGATCAATGTTAGATAAAGCAATGGTGAGGCCTTCTAAAATATGCCCTCTTTCCCTTGCCCTCCTAAGTTCGTAAATGGTTCTTTTTGAAACAACTTCTTTTCTAAAGTTAAAAAAGATACCCAAAATATCTTTGAGATTAAGTAACTTTGGTTCTGTTCCAACTAAAGCCACATTGTTTATTCCAAAAACAGTTTGCATTTGAGTTTGTTTAAATAAATTATTCAAAACTACATCTGCTATTGCTCCTGATCTCAGCTCAATAACTATTCTTACGGGATCATCTTTATCAGATTCGTCTCTTATCTCTTTGATCCCTTCAATTTTTTTATCTCTCATTAAGTGAGCTATGTTCTCAACCAGTCTGGCTTTATTTACCATATAGGGTATCTCCGAAACTACTATCTGAGGTTTTCCTTCTTCTTCCCCTTCTATTTGAGTTTTAGCCCTGACCTTAACCTTTCCTTTACCGGTTTCGTAAGCATTACGAATACCAGACTTTCCATTGATTATTCCTCCAGTAGGAAAATCTGGTCCAGGTATAAGTTTTAGGAGTTCATCGATAGAAATTTCAGGATTTTCTATAAAAGCAAGACACGCAGAAATCGTCTCGTCCAGGTTATGAGGCGCCATGTTGGTTGCCATACCCACTGCTATTCCTGAAGAGCCATTGATGAGTAAATTTGGAATTCTAGTGGGTAAAACATCAGGCATGGTTTCCTGACCATCGTAATTTTCTATGAATTTAACTGTCTCTTTGTCTAAATCTTCTAAAATCTCATGAGCTATTCTCGACATTCTGACTTCAGTGTATCTTGCAGCAGCAGGAGGATCTCCGTCCATAGAACCAAAATTACCTTGCTTATCAACCAACATGTATCTCAAACTCCACCACTGACCCAGTCTTACAATAGTTTCATAAGCCGCTGTATCTCCATGGGGATGATATTTTCCAGTTACATCACCCACTATTCTCATAGATTTCTTTGGCGGTTTATTCCAATCGTTATTCATCACATGCATGGCATATAAAATTCTTCTGTGAACGGGCTTTAAACCATCCCTAGCATCAGGCAAAGCTCTGCCTACAATCACATGCATAGCATAATTTAGATAAGATTCTTTAAGCTCTTCTTCTAAATTAATTGGAACAATTTCTTTTGCAGCTATTTCACCCATATTTCCTCGTTTTTTAAGTCTAAAAATCTAAGAAAATATAAGCTGAAAGGCTTATAAGTAAAGATTTTCTTGGTTTTAAAAGAAGTGTCAACTTGGACTAGAATTTTAACATATTTTATGGCTTAAATGTGGCCAAAAATTGGGCTATTTTGGAAGCCTTTTAGCTCTTGAACTCAGCCACTAAAGAAGAGACAGATTCCTTTGCATCACCAAACAGCATCCTTGTGTTTGATTTGAAGAATAAAGGATTTTGTATACCTGCAAACCCTGAAGCCATAGACCTTTTCAAGACAAAAACTATTTTAGCTCTATCTGTTTCTATAATTGGCATACCATAAATAGGGCTGCTTTCATTTTCTTTTGCGTCTGGATTAACCACATCATTTGCACCAATTACCATACAAACATCAACCGTTTCCATTATGGGATTTACGTCTTCTGGTACAACCAACACATCATAAGAAACATTAGCTTCGGCCAGAAGCACATTCATGTGACCAGGCATACGGCCAGCTACAGGATGTATAGCGTATTTGACCTCAGCTCCATTGGCCTCTAAGAGTTCACCCAATTCTCTAACTGAATGTTGAGCTTGAGCTACGGCCATCCCATAACCTGGAACTATTAAAACAGATGCTGCTGCTTCAAGGATTAGATATGCATCAGCTGTGTTAATGGGTCTTACTTCACCTTGACTTACTTTTGCTTCAGATCCAATGGTAGTAACGGCACCAAATCCGCTAAATAAAACATTAGCCAAAGATCGATTCATGGCCTTGCACATGATATTAGTCAGGATCAGTCCACTTGCACCTACCAAAGCTCCTGCCACGATCAAAACATTGTTTAGAATTACAAATCCTGCTGCACAAGCTGCTAAGCCAGAAAAACTATTTAAAAGAGCTATAACTACTGGCATGTCGGCTCCTCCAATTGGAATAACAAGCAGAGCGCCTAACGTGAAAGCAAGCAGACAGATTATGAAGAGTATTTGAAATTGGTTTTCTGTAAACATCCCTTGAAAGAAGATCATTTCTAAACCAGCAAGAAGAAGAACTCCGAGAAGGAGACTGTTTACGATTTGTTGTCCATTGTAGAGGTAGGGTTTACCACTAATGGTCTCAGAAAGTTTTCCCCAGGCAATTAAGCTTCCTGAGAAGGTAACTCCACCAATCAGAACAGTAAGATAAATAGCTATTAGAAGAGCAGCGTTTTGATCAAATCCACTTAGATATTCAGCTGATCCTACAAGGAGACTAGCTATACCACCAAAGCCATTAAAAAGAGCTACCATCTCCGGCACCCCTGTCATTTTTACTTTTGTGGCAGCGATGAATCCTATTAAAGACCCAATACAAACCCCAACTATAATCCAAGTGAAATCGATGATACTTTGGTCTAATAAGGTAACTAAGACAGCTAACAGCATTCCAGAAGAAGAAACCAGATTACCTTTCCTCGCAGTTTCTGGAGAGCCTAGCATCTTCAAACCTAAGATAAACAGCATTGAAGCTAGTATGTAAGTTAAATTTACAACTATCTGAGTATTAAACTGATCAAAGAAAATCACTCCGTTTCCTTCTTTTTAAACATGGACAACATGCGATTGGTAACTAGGTATCCACCCACTACATTGATGGTCGCAAAAGTTACTGCTGCAGTTCCTAACAAGACCGTTAAAGGTTGTGAGACATAGCCTGAACCAGAAGCCAGCAAAGCTCCCACTAGAGTTATTCCTGAAATGGCATTCGCCCCTGACATTAGAGGGGTGTGAAGTGTAGAAGGTACTTTTGAAATAAGTTCAAAACCGAGAAAAATACTTAAAACCAGTACAAAAAATAATAGAGTTAATTGAGTTTCCATAAATTAGATCCTGTCTTTGACCATAGCGTTAACTATATCTCCATCGTGAGTAACAACACATCCTGATAAGATCTCATCTGAAAGATCAAAATTTAATTCTTTGTTTTCTGCGTCCCAATACTCTTCTAAAAGATTAAATAAATTATTCCCATAAACGAGAGATGCATCAAAAGCAACTTTTCCAGGTAAATTTGAAAGCCCCACAATAGTTACCCCGTTGTGAATAACATGCTCATCAGATATTGAGCCATCTACATTACCTCCATTACTTACAGCCATGTCTATGATCACGCTTCCAGGCTTCATAGCTTCAATCATTTCCATTGTTACTATTCGAGGAGCAGGTCTTCCAAAAACTTGAGCAGTAGTAATCACAACATCGGATTGGGCACAGACTTTTTTCATGCCTTCCCGTTGCATTTTAATTTGTTCTTTTGAGAGCTCTTTAGCATAACCTTGTTCTGTTTGTTCAGTTTCTCCAATATCAATTTGGACAAATCTAGCGCCCAAAGACTTAACTTGTTCTTCGACTTCAGGACGAGTATCAAAAGCTTCTACTCTGGCTCCTAATCTTTTAGCTGTTGCAATAGCTTGTAGACCGGCAACTCCAACTCCAATAATAAAAACCTTACTTGGAGATATAGTTCCTGCTGCAGTCATCATCATTGGAAAAGATTTGCTTAAACAACTTGAGGCCTCAATAACTGCCGCATAGCCTCCTAAATTTGCTTGTGAACTTAAGGCATCCATCTTTTGTGCTCTTGCGATGCGTGGGATCAATTCCATGCTGATAGCACTGATATTAGATCTGGCAAACTCTTCAACCAATTCAATCTCATTAAAAGGGTCTAAAAAACTAATGTGAATAGAATTCTTTTTTATAAGTCTAATTTCTTCTTTTTCTGGTTTATTGATTCTGCAAATTACATCCGACGAGGATAAAGAAGAATCCCGGTCTTTGCTGATAGAAGCTCCAAGAGAAGCATATAAATCATCCGATATGTGAAGCGTTTTACCTATTGAAGCTTCAACTTCTACATCGATGCCTAATTCAACTAATTTATTTACAGTCTCCGGAAGAACGCTAACTCTGCTCTCAAACTCATTTTCTTTAGGAAAAAATATTTGCACTTTTGTGAACTGTTATTTAATGTTGGGGCGCATTTAAACATAATATAAAGTAAGTGGCCCTACTCTTTTATGACAATAAAACAAAATATAGATTCAGAAGAGATACAGAAATTTGACGACCTCGCGAAGACTTGGTGGGATGAAGAAGGCGACTTTAAATCTCTTCATCAAATCAATCCTCTAAGAATAAATTTTATTAAAGAAAGAGTTAATTTAATTGGGAAAAAGGTTCTTGATGTAGGCTGCGGTGGGGGAATCTTGTCAGAATCATTAGCTGACTTGGGCGCTGAAGTAATGGCCATAGATGCTTCAGAGAAAACAATAAATATAGCAAAAGCACATGCAAAAGAAGTTAAAAGTAATGTCAAATACCTAAATACCACTACAGAGGAACTTTTAAATGATAAATCACATCTTAAGTTTGATTTGATTACTTGCCTTGAAATGCTTGAACATGTTCCTGAGCCCTCTCAAACTATCAATGAATTTTCATCCTTGTTGTCACAAAATGGAGATCTCATCATATCGACTATTAATAGGAATCCTCGCTCCTACTTATTTGCTGTCTTAGGGGCAGAATACATTCTTAATCTGTTACCGAAAGGAACCCATGATTATTCAAAATTTATCAAACCTTCCGAAATTTCCAAATGGATTAGATCAGCTAATTTGATACTTAATGAAACCATAGGTCTTAGCTACAACCCAATTACTGATACGTATTGGTTAGGAAAAGACATTGCAGTTAACTATATGATGCACATTAAAAAAGACAATGAAAGCAATTGAATTTATCGCTTTTGATTTAGATGGCACTTTATTGGATACGGCTAAAGATTTCTTTATAGCTGTAAATGAACTCAGGTCCAAGTACAAATTAGAACCCTGCGAATTTGATGAAATTAGAAGTCGAGTTTCTGAAGGAGCAATTAGTTTAGCAAGATACGCTCTTGCCTTAGATGATAATGAAAAAGAAGATATAGAATTTCATCGACAAGAACTTTTAAAAATTTATGATTCTTGTTGTCTTAATGAGACCACTCCTTTTAAAGGAATAAATAAACTATTAAACCAAATCAACGATGCTGGATTGAAATGGGGAATAGTTACCAATAAACCAAAATCCTTTGCTGAAAAGATAGTAAATTATTTTTTTTCTTCATATGGGCCTTCGTGCCTAATTTGCCCGGAACATACTGGTGAAAGAAAGCCTAGCCCGAAAGGATTATTGAAAGCCTGCGAGTCAGTAGGGTCAGAGCCAAGTACCTCAATTTATATTGGGGATCATTCGATAGACATAGAAGCAGGCAGAAGAGCAAATATTAAAACGATAGCTGCAGCCTATGGTTATATACCTAAAGGACAAACTTGTTCAGACTGGAAAGCAGATTTCATAGCTGAATCTCCAAGTCACATCAAAGATTTCATTCTAAGTATTAAATGATTGAAGGCTCTCTTTACAATGCACCAAAGAATTTATTGAAGAGCAAGGTTATCCTTGTTACAGGTGGAGGATCTGGTATTGGAAGACAAGCAGGTCTTACTTTTGCAGCTTTTGGAGCTGAAGTTATTCTGCTTGGAAAAAATTCTTCAAATTTAAATGAGACTTATAGTCTTTTTGAAAAAAACAATCTAAAAAAACCAATATTACAAGCAATTGACTTTGAAACAGCTGAAGAAGAAGATTTCAAAAAGATTTCGGAAGCAGTGCTTAAAGAATTTGGAAAATTGGATGGTCTGCTTAATAACGCTAGCATTTTAGGGACTAAAACTTCAATCCAGAATTATGACATTAAAGAATGGAGACGCGTATCAAAGATTAATTTTGAATCGTCTCTATTGTTAACAAGATCTCTACTTCCTGTATTGCAGATACCAGATAATTCTTCCATAGCTTTTACTTCTTCAGGCGTAGGAAGGAAAGGAAAGGCTTACTGGGGAGCTTATGCTATATCCAAGTTTGCAACTGAGGGATTGGTGCAGATTCTTAGTGAAGAGCTAGAAAAAACATCAGGTATTAGGGTGAATGCCATTAACCCAGGAGCTGTTCGAACTAAAATGAGGGCTGAAGCTTATCCAGCAGAAGACCCCAATACTCTCAAAAATCCAAAAGAAATAATGAATGCTTATTTATTTCTTATGGGAATAGATAGCTTAGGAATTACTGGGAAATCAATTGAGGCTCAATAGATTTAATTTCTTTCTCACTCAACTCCTTATAATTCCCTTGCTTGATATTTGCTGGAAGAAATAATCCACCAATTCTTACTCTTTTTAATCTGGAAACAGCAAAGCCTAGACTTTCCCACATCCTCCTTACTTCTCTTGTCCTACCTTCCATAATAACCATTGCAAACCATTGGTTAGTTTTTCCTTTTCTGCCAGGTTGTATATCAGAGAAACTGGCTTTCCCATCTTCTAGATTAACTCCCTCCAAAAGTTCTCTAATATGATCCGTTTCAACTTTGCCACGAATTCTAGCAACATATTCCCTTTCAATATTAGAAGAAGGATGCATTAATTTATTTGCAAATTTACCATCATTTGTAAATAACATTAGCCCTGAGGTGTTAATGTCTAATCGACCAACGGATATCCATTTTCCATTAATTATCTTAGGAAGAGATTGGAAAACTGAAGGCCTGTCTAGAGAGTCTTTTGTAGTAGAAATTTCCCCTATCTTTTTGTTATACATTAAAACCCTTAAAGCTTTCTTTCCTTCAGAAATCTCAATTTTTTTACCATCGATTTCTATTAAATCATGACGTGAAATAGACATGCCCAAAATTGCTTCTAGGCCATTTACCTTTATTCTTCCTTCTCTGATAAGGTTTTCAGCTTGCCTTCTAGAAACAATACCTTCACTAGACAGGATTTTTTGAATCCTTTCTTTCATAGATACTTAATTACGTATTAATGTGGAGCCTGTAGATCTGATTGAGATTCTACCTCTTTTTGCTCTTCTTCAAGGGGAAGTTCCATGTCTAAAGAATGTACATCAGGTAAGTCAGGAAGACCTGGTAACTCTCTAAGATGTTGAAGGCCAAAATAATCCAAGAATTCCTTGGTGGTAGCATAAAGTGATGGTCTTCCGGGCACATCTCTTTGCCCCACAATTTTGATCCACCCTCTCTCTAAAATTCCTCTAATTAATTGAGTTCCTACAGAGACACCTCTTATCTGCTCTATTTCTCCACGGGTTATAGGTTGTCTGTAAGCTATAAGAGCTAAAGTTTCAAGAGTTGCTTTTGAATATCTTTGAGGCTTTTCTTCCCAAAGTTTAGCTATATAAGCCGATAAAGATTGCTTAACTTGCATCCTATAACCAGACGAAACTCTCTTTAACTCTACACCTCTTTTAGCACATAAGTCTTCAATCTTATTTAGTGTTTCCTTGATATCTTCTTTAGGGGGAATTTGGTCTGTAGGGAAAAGCCTCTGGATTTCTTCTATGGATATAGGTCTAGAAGCTGATAAAAGAGCAGCTTCGATAATTTGTATCAATTTATTTTCCATTAGTGAACCTCCTCAATGCCCCTAATATGTATCGGTCCAAATTCTTCAGACTGAACAATTTCTATTAAAGAATCTTTTAATAATTCTAAAACAGCAAGAAATGTAACCACAACTCCCATCCTGCCTTCTTCGCTACTGAACAAACTATAAAATTCTATAAACGTCTCATTCCTCATTCTTTCAAGAATCTCTGTCATTCTTTCCCTTGTTGAAAGTTGTTCAAAATTGATCAGATGAGCTTTTGATTGATCAACGCGTCGCATTACTTCTGCTAAGGCAAAAGTTAGCTCTTCCATTGGTAATTCGGCTATAGGGGTCAGGGCTTCAAATTCTGGAAGTTTTGCTCCCGCTAAGTAGAAATCTCTATTTAGTCTTGGTAAAAGGTCAATTTTTGCAGCAGCTTCTTTAAATCGTTGGTATTCCTGTAATCTTCTCATCAGTTCAGCCCTTGGGTCTTCTTCTTCTTCATTTTCTTTAGGTCTAGGCAATAACATTCTAGATTTTAATTCTGCTAGATAAGCAGCCATAACAAGGTAATCACCTGCTAACTCAATCTCAAATGATTCCATCAAATCAATGTAAGAGATGTATTGTTCAGTTATTTTTGCTACATCAATGTCTAAAACATCAAGGTTTTGTTTTCTTATCAGGTATAGCAAAAGATCTAAAGGACCGGCGAAAGTATCTAAAAAAATCTTTAAGGAATTTGGTGGAACGTACAAGTCTTCCGGCAAAGAGGTTACCTCTTTACCTTGCACCGTAGCCAAGACTATCTCCTCTTGATGAGGTATTTTGCTTTCAGTCATCTTCCAACACGCCTGTATTGGATCATCATTATAGCCTAGGAGGCCTATTTACCAATAAAAATGGGGTTATTGAGAGTATTTGTTGGTAATTGGATACCTTCTATCTTTGCCAAAACCTCTATCAGTAATTCTGACACCTGGAGGTGCCTGCCTCCTTTTATACTCACTTTTATTAATTAAATTAACCACTCTTTTAACTGTTACTTCATCGAATCCTTTGTTTGCTATAGCAATAGCACTCATGTCCTTCTCAACATATAGCTCTATAATTTCATCAAGTATTTTGTAATCGGGTAAGCTATCAGAATCTTTTTGGTTAGGAGCCAATTCAGCTGAAGGAGGTCTTTCTATAATTCTTTGAGGTATAACTCGAGAAATGGAATTTCTGTAATTTGCCAATTCATAAACCCATGTCTTGGGTACATCTTTAAGGACAGCAAAGCCACCCGCAGTGTCGCCATATAGAGTTGAATATCCAACTGCTGTTTCACTTTTATTTCCAGTAGTTAATACTAGATAACCAGATTTATTGGACATAGCCATTAGCAATACACCCCTGCTTCTGGATTGTAGATTTTCTTCAGTCTTATCCTTTTTCTTCCCCTTAAACTCTTTTTTAAGAGACTTTTCAAATGAATCATAAATACCTTTAATTTCTATTACCTCATGTTGAACTTTAAGATTGTCTGAAAGTTGCTCTGCATCCTGAATACTCATGTTCGAGGTATATTTAAAAGGCATCATGACTGTTTTGACTCTACCTGCCCCTAGGGCATCCACTGCTATAGCTGTAGTTAAAGCTGAATCAATGCCTCCAGAAGAACCAATCAGAGCACCGCTAAAGCCATTCTTTTCTATGTAATCATGAGTACCTAGAACGATAGCATCATATAAATTTTTTAAGTCTGAGGACTCAGCAACTTTTTTCTTATTAATAATCTGAAAGGTTCCATCTTTATTACAGAAATCCAGAGTAGCTGTTGCTGTCTTGAAGCTTGGTAACTGAAAATCAATTCCTGTTCCAGGAGAAACTACTAAAGAAGATCCATCAAAAACAAGCTCGTCTTGACCCCCAACCTGATTGACATAAATAATAGGAACAGAAAACTTTTCAGCATGTTTAATCAACAAAGATTTTCTTTCTTCTAGTTTATATCGATGAAAAGGAGAGGCGTTTAAGTTAAGTATCAACTCCGCACCTCTTCTTGTGGCCTGCCTTATGGCTTTTGTATACCAAATATCTTCGCATATAGTTAAGGCTAGAACTGTACCTTTAACTGTTATCAAACAAGGGTTTTTGCCTGGGGAAAAATATCTTTTCTCATCAAATACTTTATAGTTTGGAAGTTCCTGCTTAAAGTATTCAGTTTTGATTTCACCCTCGTAAAGCAAACCTGCTGCATTGTAGATATTCTTATTTTTCTTCCTTGGATAGCCAATCACAACATTTAAATCAGGACTATGCTTGGCTAATTTTTCTAAAGCTGTATCTAAAGAAAGGTATAGATCATCTCTCAAAAGCAAATCTTCAGGGGGATAGCCAGTTAAAAACATTTCTGAAAAAAGCACCACATCAGGTCCTTCTTTCCTCAATTTATCTAGTGCCTTAAGTGCTAAACGTAAGTTTCCCTCGACATCTCCAACTACGGGATTTTCTTGAACTATACTTACTTTCATTAAGTTAGACCCTTTTAATACGAAGTGAAATCATTAAATGCAAAAGAGTAAATAAAAAGGTGATCATTTTTTAAAAAACTTATAGTATTCTAATACTTCAAACTACTAATTATCTAGGTAAAATGCACAACCCTTTTTAAAGAAGAAAGAAATGAGATATCAAACTGATAACTTAAGAATCTCTGGAATGCAGGAGTTATTGCCTGCAGAAAAGCTTATGGAGGAACAGCCTATTTCTGAAACTTCTTCAAAACTTGTATATGAATCCAGAAATAAGATATCTGAAATTATTGCTCAAAATGACGATCGATTAATGGTTGTTGTAGGTCCATGCTCTATACATGACCCTAAGGCAGCATTGGATTATGCTGGTAATTTAGTTGAAGCCTCTAAAAAATTTGAAGAAACTCTTCAAATTATCATGAGGGTTTATTTTGAGAAACCAAGAACTACTGTTGGTTGGAAAGGTTTAATTAATGACCCCGATCTTGATAACTCTTTTAATATCCATAAGGGAGTTTCCCTAGCACGACAACTTCTAAGAGATCTTAATGATTTAGGTATTTGCGCAGGAACAGAATTCCTGGACGTTATTACACCTCAATATATCGCAGATTTAGTTTCATGGGGAGCAATAGGAGCCAGAACAACTGAAAGCCAAGTTCATAGGGAATTAGCTTCAGGTTTATCTTGCCCAGTTGGGTTTAAGAACAGTACCGAAGGAGGTATTCAAGTTGCAGTTGATGCACTGAAATCAGCACAAAAGCCACATATTTTTTTATCTGTAACTAAGGAAGGTCGTTCGGCTGTTTTTTCTTCTTCTGGCAATGAAGATTGTCATGTAATCCTTAGGGGCGGGAAGGAACCTAATTACGAACCTAAGCATATAGATAGCACCTCTAACTTATTGACTCAATCAGGCCTGAAGCCTTCAGTCATGGTAGATATGAGTCATGGCAACAGCTCAAAACAACATAAGAAACAGATCGATGTGTGTAAAAATATATGCGATCAACTCAGTTTAGGAGAAAGACGAATCACAGGAGTTATGATTGAAAGTAACCTAATTGAAGGCAACCAATCTATAACAAATAAAAAAGATTTGGTTTACGGTCAAAGCATAACTGATGCTTGTTTAAGTTGGAAAGATACCGAAGGTTGCTTGGAATCTTTGTCCGAAGCTATATTAAAAAGAAGTCTATAATAAAAATATACAACTACTGCTTGTTAATAATTCAGAGATAATCTAATCTCAGACATCCGGTATAAAGATATGACGGATAACTTTCTTTCTTTTTCAAAAGACGCTGCTAAAACCCTAGGGCT
>DTSY01000159.1 GCA_012965075.1 Gammaproteobacteria bacterium
CTTGAATGCTGCAGTCTTCTTAACATTTATTAATTGACCTTTTCTTTGTAACCCATGACCTTTTAAAATTCCATGAAGTCTAGTTGTTGAAGAGATTACTGGTATTAAAGACTGCGGATCTTGACTTATCATTACTTCGGCACTCCTTAACCCTACAGACTTTACCTTTCCTATTATTCCCTCTTTTGAAAGAACAGGCTGATTAATTTCTAAAATAGAATCAGGATCATTTACATCTAATATCAAGGCAGGTTTAAGGGGATTTGAAGAAAGGTTCATCTTTTGCCCCAACAAATAAGCCTCTTTGTCTATCTGAGCCGAATTCCATACAAGATTAAGCTCTTGATTCCTTTTAGTTAGATCTTTCAACTGAGAATTAATTAGTTTTAGTTTTTCATTGTCCTCTTTGTAACTTAAAAGGTTCTTTTTAAGTTGTTGATTGGATTGCCTAATTTCAGAAGCTTTGTTTATAAATTGACTTGGAACTTCTACAATTTTGTATAAAGGTAACAACACATCATGAGCATATCCTCTTATTTCATTGGAAAGATTAAATCTTATATCTATCAAGAGAAGAGAAAGACAAAAAACAAGAGCCATCAAAAACCTTATTGAACTGATAGGCCTTACTGCAAATATTGCCTCACTGGTAATCTTAGATACCTTATGATCCTCGCTACTCATTAATAAGATAATACCGAGCTAAAGAAAGAAAGAAAACTTATTACTTATTCTGTAGACAGAAGATCAATGTCATACTTGTCCATTATTTCTAGTGCTCTTCCGCCACCTCTAGCTACACAAGTGATAGGGTCTTCGGCCACAATTACTAGTACCCCTGTTTGATTTGATATTAAAACTTCAATATCTCTAAGCAAAGCCCCTCCTCCTGTAAGCACGATTCCTCTTTCAGAAATATCAGCACTCAACTCAGGAGGAGAAGCTTCAAGGGCCGATCTAATGGCTTGAACGATGGAGGAAAGAGGTTCTAACATCGCGTCATAAATTTGTTTGCTTTCCATGGTAAAGGTAACTGGAGTTCCTTCAGCAAGATTTCTTCCCCTTACTTCCATCTCAAGATTCTCAGCATCTGGCGAAGCTGCTCCTATTGTATGTTTTATTTTCTCGGCCGTAGAATCCCCTATTAAAACACCTTGATTCCTTCTGATATAAGCAACAATAGCTTCATCTAACCTATCGCCACCAACTTTAAGGGAATTAGAATAAACCACACCATTCAAAGCCAATATAGCTACTTCCGTGGTGCCACCCCCTATGTCTACTATCATCGATCCACTTGCTTCTTCTACAGGCAAGCCAGCTCCTATGGCTGCAGCCATGGGCTCTTCTATAAGCCTAACCTCTCTTGCTCCAGCTTTTAAGACTGATTCCCTAATTGCCCTTCTCTCCACTTGAGTAGACTGACAAGGAACAGCCACCAGTATCCTAGGACTTGGACGAATATAACTGTCTTCATGAACTTCTTGAATAAAATGTTTTAGCATTTCTTCAGTTACTTGAAAATCTGCTATAACCCCATCTTTTAAAGGTCTTATTGCAGATATATTACCAGGAGTTCTTCCAAGCATCTTTTTTGCATCGGTACCAACTGCAACCACGGTTCTTTGGCCCGCATGAGTTTTAATTGCTACAACTGAAGGTTGATCCAGAATAATTCCCTTCTCTCTGACATATACAAGTGTATTAGCTGTACCCAGATCAATAGATAGGTCATTTGAAAACAAACCCTTTAAGCGTTTTAACATTAATTACCAAAAAATGATTTTTTTAAAAGAAGAGATACTCTAGCATAGCTTTGTTTTTGAGCAAGGAACATTGTGCTACATTAGCCTCATTTCTATACTAAAACAGAAAATTTATGTCTCTTAAGAACCAAGATTTAGAACAAATAGCTTATCTAGCTCGAATTAACATCGATAAAGATAAATTTCCTTCTTTAAAGAAAGAATTAGAAAGCATCTTAGAACTCGTAGCTAAGATGGATTCTGTAAATACCGAATCTGTAGTTCCGATGTCCCATCCTCTTGATCTATCTCAACCCCTGAGAAAAGATAAAGTTACAGAGAAAGATGATAGAAAAAACCTTCAAAAAAATGCCCCTTCAATTAAGGCTGGTCTTTTCATGGTACCAAAAGTTATAGAAGTGGAAGATTAAGATGACTGAATTACACAAACTATCCATAAAGGAGAAACTAAAAGGATTAAAGGACTCTACTTTCTCAAGTCAAGAGTTAACTGAATCATATCTTAAAAGAATTAAAAAGTTAGATAACAAAATAAATAGCTTTATTACAGTGCTTGAAGAAAGAGCTGTAAAGAGCGCAAAAGAATCCGACCAAAGATATATATCAGGATCAGCTTTACCTCTCGATGGCATTCCAATAGCGCATAAAGATATTTTCTGTACGGAAGGGGTGTTAACTTCTTGTGGCTCTAGAATGTTATCTAACTTTATATCTCCTTATTCTTCTACCGTAGTAAAGAATTTTGAAGGAAGCGGTTCAGTTGTATTGGGAAAGACCAATATGGATGAGTTTGCTATGGGTTCTTCAAACGAAACAAGTTATTTTGGAGAAGTTAAAAATCCTTGGAAAAAAGATTATGTACCTGGAGGTTCATCTGGAGGATCAGCAGCTTGTGTTTCTGCTGGCCTTGCCTCAGGAGCTACCGGCACTGATACCGGAGGCTCAATACGACAACCAGCAGCGCTTTGTGGATTAACAGGCATTAAACCTACTTATGGCAGGGTCTCAAGATATGGCATGATTGCTTTTGCTTCAAGCTTAGATCAGGGAGGTGTTTTAACTAAGTCAGCTGAAGATGCTGCCTATATGCTTAAAACCATGTCGGGACATGATCCTAAAGACTCCACAAGCTTAAATGTAGAAGTTCCAGACTTTGTCAAAGAAATTGATAAAGAGATTAAAGGGCTCAGAGTAGGTCTACCAAAACAATTTTTTTCCATGAATATGCCTGAATATGTAGAGCAGAGCATAAACGAAAGCCTGAAAGTATTTGAAAAACTAGGAGTAAAAATTATAGATGTAGATTTACCCCATATTGATCTTTCTTTGCCAATTTATTACGTGATTGCTCCAGCTGAATGTTCAGCAAACTTATCTAGGTATGATGGAGTTAAATTTGGTTACAGATGTGAAGATCCAAAAAATTTAGAGGACTTGTACATGCGAACAAGAGAAGAAGGATTTGGCACAGAAGTAAAAAGAAGAATCTTAATCGGAACATATGCACTCTCTGCCGGATACTATGATGCTTATTATCTAAAAGCTCAAAAGTGCAGGAGACTTGTTGCGAATGACTTTAAAGAAGCCTTTAAATCAGTAGACCTGATACTTTCTCCTACTGCTCCTGATACGTCTTTCGCCTTAGGTGCTAAGACTTCTGACCCAGTTGAAATGTACAAACAAGATATCTTTACTATCCCTGCTAATTTGGCGGGACTTCCGGGTATTTCCGTACCCTGCGGACAACACCAAGGATTACCTTTGGGGCTACAGCTTGTTTCAGATAATTTAGAGGAGAGTAAAATACTTAGAATGGCCCATCATTTTCAATTAAATACTGACTGGCATAAATCTTGGCCTGAGCTAGATTAATGGATAAAAAAATGTCTGAGTGGGAGACAGTAATTGGCCTTGAGGTTCATGTCCAATTAGCTACTAAATCTAAAATTTTTTCTGGTGCCAGTACCCTTTTTGGATCTTCTCCCAATACTCAAGCTTGTAATATTGACCTTGGAATGCCTGGGGTACTCCCAGTTCTAAACGAAGAAGTTTTAAAAATGGCCATAAAGTTTGGCCTATCTATTAACGCAAATATTAATAGCCCAACCCAGTTTGCTAGAAAAAATTATTTCTACCCTGATTTACCTAAGGGATATCAAATAAGCCAACTTGACAACCCTATCGTTGAAGGTGGAGGCCTTGAGATTACTCTCAAAGATGGAAGCAAAAAAAAGATACGTATTACCCGAGCTCATTTAGAAGAAGACGCAGGGAAGTCACTGCATGAAGACTTTGAAGGCCTTACAGGAATAGATCTAAATAGAGCTGGCACACCATTACTTGAAATAGTATCAGAGCCAGACTTAAGCTCTCCGGAAGAAGCTGTAGCCTATTTAAAAAAAATACACTCCATCATAAGATATCTAGAAATTTCAGATGGGAATATGGCAGAGGGGTCCATGAGATGTGATGCCAATGTTTCACTTAGAAAGAAGGGAAGCAAGGAACTAGGAACCAGAACCGAAACAAAAAATGTGAATTCATTTAAATTTGTTGAGAAAGCAATCCAACATGAAATAAGAAGACAAATGAAGGTTTTAGAATCTGGGAAAAGGGTTACTCAAGAGACCCGGCTATATGATTCTCAGCTAGATGAAACAAGGCCTATGAGGTCAAAAGAATTTGCTAATGATTACAGATATTTTCCAGAACCAGATTTGTTACCAGTGATTCTGGATGAAGACTTTATTAAATCAGTAAAGGATCTCATGCCGGAGCTTTCTGAAGAAAAAGAAAAAAGATTTATTAGAGAATATAAATTAAGTGACTACGACGCTAATGTACTTTCAGTAGATCCCAATCTATCTAATTTTTTTGAAGAAGTAGTAGTCAGATCAAGAAATCCTAAATTATCCGCAAACTGGATAATGGGCGAACTCTCCGCTTTTCTTAACAAAGAAAATTTAAGCATTTTGGAAACAAAAGTAGATTCGATAAATTTAGGCAATCTACTTTCAAGAATTGAAGATTCCACTATTTCTGGAAAAATAGCTAAAGAAGTATTTGAAGAGATGTGGAATTCTGAGAAAAGTCCGGATGAAATTATTGAAGAAAAAGGTCTCAAACAAGTTACTGATTCATCTGAAATTGAAAAGATTATTAACCAAGTATTAGAGCAAAACCAATCTCAATTAGAG
>DTSY01000160.1 GCA_012965075.1 Gammaproteobacteria bacterium
GAAACAGATGGTTTTGATGCCATTAAAAATTCACAAGAAAGTACGGGTTTTGATAAGGATGATTTAGTAGTCAAAGTAAGGCTTAATTCGGATCCAGATAAAGAAGGAATTTACCATGAACTAAATCTGAAGTATCAGGATTCTGATGAATCTTCAGACCAATCATATATAGGGCTAGCAGAAGTAGATTTTAGAAAAGATCCCCATTTAAGATATGGCTTAACTGCATATGACAATATGGATAATACTCATAATACCTTTTCAATAAACTATATTGTTGATATGGGTGATTTAGAATTTAGTGCTACTGCTTATCAGAATGATTTCGCTAGAAACTGGTTTAAAGTAGATAAAATAGATAACAAAAAAGTCTATGGAATAGGTAATGGCATCAATAACATAATCGATGCTGCTAATTCAGGGAATACTAATGCCCTAGCTATCTTACAAGGTACAAACCCTCAAGAAATCGAGATAAAACTTAAGAATAACAATCGATCTTACCTATCTGAGGGCAATGATTTAAAAGTTCAATACAACACGGATAAACAGACATTAACTTTAGGCTACAGAACAACTGAAGATAAAGAAGATCGATTCCAAATCTACGAATATGCTAATTGGTTAAACGGCAACCTCAGTTCTTTAACAAAAGGATCAGCTCCTGGTTATAGTTCAAACAATAGAATCACTACTGCTGAAGCAACTGCCTTTTACATAAATGAGGAATTTTATTTGGGTGCTTTGTCATTAAACTTCGGTTACAGGGTGGAAGAATGGGAAATATCTCAAGTAAGATTTGTGGACGACATTAGATCAGCTATTAAAACAGATAGCGGTTATCCAAAGAAGTTAGCAGATTCGGGTAATAGCTTAATAGGGCTTGGAGCTACTTACGATGTAAATGATACTACCTCCTTATTTTTTGGATTCCATGAAGGTTTTACCCCTACTTCTGGAGGTGCAGATCCCGAACAAGCTGACAATATGGAAGGGGGTGTAAGGTATGTTAAAAACTCCACCTTTGTAGAATTATTGTACTTTAGTACAGATTACCAAAATATGTTCGGAAGTTGTTCTGCATCAGGTGGAGCTGTTGGAGAGTGTGAAATAGGTGATTCCTTTAATGCTGGAGGAGCAACAATAAATGGCATTGAATTTACTCTGCAATCAGAAATTAATTCAGAATCAGGAATCGACTACCCCATGAGCATAACTTACACCTCTACTAACGCAACATTTGACAATACTTTCTCTAGTGACTTTTGGGGTGAAGTTACGTCCGGAATGGATATTCCAGATTTACCTAATTCGCAGATAGCTGTGAGAGGGGGTTTTGTAACTAATCAAGGTTGGTTAGGAGATGTCACCTTATATTCTTACGGTAATACTTGCTCTGTCGCTGGTTGTAGTCCAGGCACAGAAATAGACTCATACACAGTCGTTGATCTCTCACTATCAAAACAGTTTAATGAAAATATAGATATTTATTTGAAGGTAGAAAATATTACTGATGAAAAAGATATTGTTGCAAGAGCACCCAAGAATGGGGCCCGAGCACAAAAGCCTAGGTCTACGACAGTTGGAATACGCTTTAGATTATAAATAACAAAGCGATTTAATTTTTAATATTAGTGCTACGCTAAGCCACAACATTAAATCTTAGTTTAGTTTTCTTTTACTGTAATGCCAAAAGACTAAAGGAACTAGGATTAAACCTAAAATGCTGTGGGAGAGACCTGTAAAATCCTTTAAATATAAGGGACTAAGATAGTAAAGCATTAACCCTGAAAGAATTAAAAATGATAAAGAGAAAATCAAAGAAATTCCTGATAACTTTTTCTTTTTTGGTTTCCAACCGTCAGGTATATGAGCTACCCAAAGTCCTCCCAGTCCAATAAGTAAAGGTACTATTAACAAACCATGCAGTGTTAATAAATAAGGTTTTTGTGCAGTTGCTGAATTTATTAGCTCAAGAACTATCCAGATTAATCCGGTAAACCATAAGAGTACTAGTGAGAGAGTGAAGGTGTGGGTTTGCCAGCCTTTTATCTCCAGCTTACCTTCAGATTCTATTTCTTTCTTAAAACTTCTATAAAGAGCTTTAGCTTTCTTTTGTGCCTCTATTACGTTTTCTTTATCAGTTGGATCGAATCCTAATTTAATTTTTCTGCACGTTCTCCTGTCTCTATCTATAGTCATGTCAGCGAACCACTCTGAACCTGAGGGCTCCCTCAATCCTATCTTTAGACCTTGTTCAACTTTTATTGATTTATAAAGCTTTGGCATAGATAAAATATTGTCTCAAAATGTCTCACTTTGTCAATTTCTTCTGTTGCTATAGTGCTCGTAGACAAATATAATTTGCATTCTTTTATTGCCTCTCAACCTAGTTAATATTTAAATTATGAAAACAAGATTATTATCACTTTTATGTTTTTCTCTTCTTACAACCTTACCTTCGACCCTAGTTTCTGAAGAAGAAACAGAGGAAACAGAGGAAATTGTGGTAGTGGCTTCGAGAATCCCAACTGTAGCGAGTGAAGTTATAGGCTCTGTTAATTCTATAAGTTCTGATGATCTTGATCTTCAGATGATAGATGGGTTAGATGAATTGGTTAGGTTTATACCGGGAGTTTCATCCCACAAAGAAAATCAGTACGGACGTTCCTTTACTGATGATTTACATATAAGGGGAATTCATGGCGGAGTAATTTATCTTATTGATGGACAAAGAATCTCAGATACTTATGTGGGTTATGGAAGAGACATAGTGGATACAGATTTATTAAAGAAAGTAGAAATTATGAAAGGTCCGAGTTCAGTAGAATATGGCTCAGATGGTTTATCTGGAGCTGTAGCTTATATAACAAAAGACCCCTCTGATCTTGTAGAAGAAGGAGATAGCTATCTATCAATTAACGCGTCTACTCAACAATCAAATAATCAAGAAAAAGTTAATTTTTTGACAGCATTATCAAGAGAAAATATTGAAGGACTTCTGCAGTTGGTTAATAGAAGCCTAGGTGAAACTGAGATACATGGTGATTTTGGGCTAGAAGCCAATCCTTTTGAAGGAACACAGAAGAGTCTTTTAGCTAAAACTTTTTTTCATTCTTCTGATACCTCCACCTTAAGTTTGGCAGTAGATATGCAGAAGTGGGATGGAGATTGGATAGTCAATACAGAAAAAGGTTTTGTTTACTTCCCTGCACCAAGAGCCGTTTCTTCTTCTTTAGGAGAGGATGAAGGTTCTCGAGAAAGAATAAGTTTTAAAATTGACTTGTCCCCTAAGGACACCTCCTTGATGGATACAGGTAGCTTTACTTTATACATTCAAGACACCGACCAACAACAGGTAACTGTGCAGCAACAAGTGTCATTTTTAAATGGAATGCAAGCTGCCCCAACTCCTACGATGAGGATTAGTAATTTTCAGTTTAATCAGTCTTTGGAAGGAATGACCCTACAAGCTTACAAAGCATCGGCAAAGCATCAAATGGTTTATGGTTTTGATTATGAGAAAACCGAAACAACCAGACCAAGAATGAGATTTGAAACTAATCTTATGACAGGCACAGTATCTTTTTCAGTTGATGGAGAAACTTACCCAAACAAAACTTTTCCCGACTCTGAATCAGTCAGAAAAGCCTTATTTTTTAACGATCGTATTAATCTATCAGATAATCAGATTCTTTCATTGGGATTTAGATACGATGACTATGAGATGAATACAACTACTGATACTTTGTTTCTTAATGGCAATTCTTTGGCTTATCAGATTAAAGATGTTGGGGATTCAGAAACTTCACTTAAAGTAGGTTATCTATATGACATTTCTCCTAATTTGACTTTCTATAGCCAGTACAGTGAAGGCTTTAGGGCACCGGACTATGAAAACGCTAATACAGTTTTCACTAATTTTGCTTACAGATATACAGTAAGACCAAATCCAAATCTACAATCTGAAACCAGTAAAAGTTATGAAGCAGGTTTTAGGGGTCAACAAGATCAAGGAGATTGGGAATTAGCCATTTACAAAAATAAAGTTAAAGATTTTATAAATGCTGAAGCTATTGGTTTTTCTCCATTAGGTTTAGTTATTTATCAATATGACAATTATGAAAGAGTAGATATCAAAGGCGTTGAATTTGAGTATAACAAAGAGCTCTCAGAGGGGTTATCTGCCAAATTCGCCCTAGCTGTTAGCTCAGGAGAAGATGACACAGGGGCTTCAATGGCTGAAGTAGACCCCAAGGAACTCATTTTTGGATTGGATTGGATATCCTCTGATAAGAAGTGGGGCGTACAGGGCCTACTTAGTCTAGTTGATAAAAGCAAAGACGGTCTAAAAGGAGTGCCTACAGTAGGAATAGGGCAAGAGTGTGGAACCCCTGGAAACGAATGTACCGCAAGAGCTTCCACATCGGGTTACGGTCTAATGGATATATTTGGTTTTTATAATCATAACGATAATTTCCAAATAAGACTCTCAATAGAAAATTTATCTGATAAAAAATACACAAGATGGGCGTCGGTTGCTGAGTTACCTGAAAACGATGAAGAGTTAGATCTATTTGGAGAATCCGGAAGATCAATCAATGCTTCCTTTAGGTACAAGTTCTAAGTTTTTACAGCAGGTACTTTAAAGCATACAAAGCAGAAACCTATAAGACCTATTAGGCCTACGAGAATCTTTATCTGTTTGGCTTCAATAGCAAAAAAAACTGCGAAACTGACAAAAATTACAATCATGGACAAGGCTATTAGTTTAGCTTTTAGAGGGATGCCTTTGCCTTCTCGATAATCTTT
>DTSY01000161.1:0-2944 GCA_012965075.1 Gammaproteobacteria bacterium
CTCACAATCATCCAACAGCCATTTCTCCCTTTCCTGGTGCTTCTACGGGTTCAGGCGGAGAAATAAGAGATGAAGGTGCTACTGGAAGAGGGGCAAAACCTAAGGCAGGTCTATGTGGTTTTAGTGTTTCAAATTTGAGAATTCCTGACTTTGAAGAAGATTGGGAGGGAAAAGAAAATAGACCTGATCGAATATGTTCTCCTTTACAGATAATGCTTGAAGCTCCCATAGGAGCTGCTGCTTTCAATAATGAATTCGGAAGACCTAATATTTTAGGTTATTTCAGGACTTTTGAAATGACAATTAATGACAATGCTTATGGTTACCATAAACCGATCATGTTAACGGGGGGTCTAGGTAATATAAGAAGTTCTCATGTAGAGAAAAGCCTTGTTCCTGTTGGATCCAAACTGGTTGTTTTAGGAGGACCGGCCATGTTAATTGGCCTGGGTGGCGGTTCTGCTTCTTCTTTGTTATCTGGGGAAGCTGAACTTGATTTAGATTTTGCTTCTGTTCAGAGAGATAACGCGGAAATGGAAAGGAGGTGTCAGGAAGTCTTGGATCGATGCTGGCAAAGAGGAGATTCTAATCCCATTCTTTTTATTCACGATGTAGGGGCAGGTGGCTTGTCGAATGCTATTCCAGAATTAATCAAAGATAGTGGTCATGGGGGTTTCATAGAACTAAGAGACATACCTAATGCTGAAGCGGCCATGTCCCCAATGGAAATTTGGTGCAATGAATCTCAAGAAAGATATGTTATGGCTATGGGAACAACTGATCTGCAAGAATTTTTAGATATATGTGATAGGGAAAGGTGTCCGGTTGCCGTCGTGGGAGAAATAACCGAAGGATCAAGTCTTAAAGTCTATGATTCTTTATTTGAAAATTACCCAATTGATATTTCTTTGGACACTATTTTTGGAAATACACCAAAAACAATCCGAAAGTTTAATAAAAAAAGTAAGGGATTTACCGAACCTGAACTAATTGAACCAGAGGTTAATTCTTTGATAAAAAAAGTTTTAAGACATCCTACTGTAGGAGGTAAAGGCTTTTTGATTACCATTGGTGATAGGTCAATCACGGGTTTAATATCAAGGGATCAAATGGTTGGCCCTTGGCAGGTTCCGGTTGCAGATAATTCTGTAACTCTTTCTAGCTTCTTTTCTTCAACTGGTGAGGCAATGTCGATTGGGGAGAGAACTCCATGTGCAATTATAAATTCTGCAGCTGCTTCCAGAATGGCAGTAGCTGAAGCAGTTACAAATATCATCTCTTCCGGTATTGAGAAGCTCTCAGATATAAAACTATCGGCCAATTGGATGGGAGCACCAGAAAAACTGAGTGGAAATCAAGATCTTTTCCAAGCTGTAGAGGCAGTGGGAATGGACCTTTGTCCTAAATGGGGAATCTGCATACCTGTGGGTAAAGATTCGCTATCCATGGCCACCAGTTGGAAGGATAAAGAAAAAAAGGATCATTCAGTGATTTCTCCCTTGTCTTTAATTGTTTCAGCCTTTGCTCCACTTAAAGATGTAAGTTTAGCTTTAACTCCGCAGATTGATTTAACTTCCCATAACTCTTCAGAGTTAATTTTTATTGATTTAGCAAAAGGAAAGAAAAGAATGGGAGGAAGCATAGCGCTTCAAGTCTCCTCTCAATTCTTGGGCTCGGTTCCAGATGTTGAATGCGTCAATGAAATGCCAAACTTGGTTGAAACTCTTCATCAACTTATAAAAGAAAAAAAGATAATTGCTTACCATGATCGTTCTGATGGTGGGTTAATTTGCAGTCTCTTAGAGATGGCTTTTGCTGGGAGAAGTGGTCTGGATATAAAGCTAGATCAAATCTGCGAGTCTTATGATCAAACGTTTGAGGCTCTCTTTAACGAAGAGTTAGGAATAGTAATTCAAGTTCCTACTAAGCATATAGAGGAAGTTATTCATTTAGTCTCAGAAGTAGGATTAAACAAGGATGTCTTCAGAATTGCCTCTCCAAATAAATCAAAGCTTATTAAACTTTATCGAGGTAAAGAATTGGCTTTTGAATGGAAGTTGGAAGATCTTCTTAAAGAATGGAACTTTGTTAGCTATAAGATGCAATCTTTAAGAGATAATCCCGAGACAGCAAAACAAGAGTATCTATTTGATACTGATGAGGATAGAAAAGGACTGAATCCTAAAATTTCTTACAAAATACCAAAAAAATTAACTTCTTTATCTTCTAGACCTTCAGTGGCAATACTCAGGGAGCAAGGTGTAAATGGTCAAGTAGAAATGGCAGCTGCTTTTGATAGAGTAGGATTTTCTTGTGTTGATATCCACATGACAGATTTAATAATGGGAAGGAGGAAATTGAAAGAGTTTAGTGGGCTAGTAGCTTGTGGGGGTTTTTCTTACGGAGACGTGTTGGGAGCAGGTGAAGGTTGGGCAACGAGTATTCTCTACAACGAAAGTTTGAGAAAGGATTTTCAAGAATTTTTTTCCCGAGATGATGTGTTTACTTTGGGGGTTTGTAACGGCTGTCAGGCGATAGCACTTTTGTCAGATCTCATATCGGGATCTAACTTGTGGCCTAAGTTTGTAAGAAACAAATCTGAGAAATTTGAAGCTCGATTAATTCAATTATTGATAGGAAAATCACCTTCAATATTCTTCCAAGGCATGGATGATTCAGTGTTACCTATCGCGGTCGCACATGGGGAAGGCCAAATTAGTTTGGCAAAAAAGGAGGTAGATAAGCTATTACAAAAAGGTTTGGTTCCAATAACTTATGCTGATGACGAAGGTCATACAACTGAAAATTATCCTCAAAATCCAAATGGTTCTTTGTCAGGGGTTGCAGGTGTAACTAATGCTTCAGGAACCATAACTTTGATGATGCCTCATCCAGAGAGATCCTTTTTATCAGCTCAGCACTCTTGGAAACCCGAGAATTGGGA
>DTSY01000161.1:3044-4810 GCA_012965075.1 Gammaproteobacteria bacterium
ATTTGACTTATCTGAGGAATATTAAATATTGTATAAAGATTACCCATCTTTACCTTAGTACGGGTTTCTTCAAGTGTTTCTCGAAAGGCACCCTGTCCAATGGTTTCTCCGTTTTCCAGAAATCCTGCTGGGAGTGTCCATAGCCCATGTCTCGGATGAATAGCTCTTTTACAGAGAAGAATTTTTTCTTCCTTTATAGGAATAGTTCCAGTTATTAGTTTAGGATTTTGATAATGAATATCTTCACACTTAGTACAACAGTATCTGGGTAGGTTATCATCTTCAGGAATCTTCAGCTCTACCTCACTGCCACAGTTGCTGCAATATTTCATTTTTTTTAGGGATAATTTTTGATTTGGTTGCTTGAAGTATAAACTATTAAGTAAATTAAAAATTAACAAACCATGCTCAAAACAATAGAGGACAACTTAAATAAAAGAAAGTCTACTTGGTTAGATCAGCTTTCATTAAAGCAATCCACCCCCAAAGCTAATTTACCTAAAGCTGCAGTCCTTATAGCCATAACAGATGAGGAAAGTCCTGAGATTATCTACACTTTAAGATCAAATAAGGTTTCTTCTCACCAAGGAGAAGTTTCCTTCCCTGGTGGAATGCAAGAAGATTCAGACAAAGACCTCACAATGACAGCACTAAGAGAATCTGAGGAAGAAATTGGCTTGCCGCGAGAATGTGTCAATATCTTGGGATCCTTAGACACTATGGTTAGTAGGTTTAATATCAGTGTCACACCTTTCGTCGGTATTATTCCACCAGATGTAGAGCTTAATTCCAGTTCAGAAGAAATTCAGGCTTGTTTTAATGTCCCACTATCTTTTCTTTTAGAAGATAAAAGGTATAGAAACGATGAAGTTAACAGAAATGGACAAACTTTTTATATGCCAGCCTATAAATATAGCTCTTATATTATTTGGGGCTTAACGGCTATGATTACTGTTAATTTCTTAAATCGCGCTTTAGATGCAAGGATTGATATGTCTTTACCAAGTAAAATAGAAGGAGAAGAAGGATGAAGTTTGATCTTGGGGAATATTCTGTTGAGACAGACGGAGATAATTTTTACATTGCTGAAACTGCCATAGTATTAGGCAAGGTAAAACTTTGCAAAGACGCTAGCATCTGGTTTGGGGCAGTACTAAGAGGAGATACGGAGCTAATCACAATAGGTGAAGGCAGTAATGTCCAGGATGGTACTGTTATTCATACTGACATAGGGTTTCCTATAGACATAGGTAAAGATGTAACAGTAGGCCATCAAGCCATACTTCATGGGTGTACCATAGGCGATGGAAGTTTGATTGGGATAAATGCTGTTGTGTTAAACGGAGCAAAAATAGGATCTGGTTGTTTAATTGCATCCAATGCCCTAGTGACTGAAGGAATGGAAGTTCCGGATGGTTCTCTAGTGATGGGGTCGCCTGGAAAAATTAAAGGACCCTTGGATGACGATAAAAGAAAGGGATTGTTGCTTTCTGCGCAACATTACGTGCAGAATTACAAAAGATTTAAACTAAAATTAACCAAAGTAGAGGACTAGATTATGAAGACAGAAACCGTTAATTATCAGGCAACAGATGTTGGATTGGAAGGATACGTTGCCTTTCCAGATACTGGCAGTGCCCCGCTAGTATTAATAGCTCATACTTGGGCTGGTAAAGATGAATTTGTTCATCAAAAAGCAGAAGATCTTGCTGCTTTAGGTTATGTAGGATTTGCCGTAGACATGTATGGAAATGGCAAGGTTGGAG
>DTSY01000162.1 GCA_012965075.1 Gammaproteobacteria bacterium
CTGCATGGCCAGGTGGTCCAGTAGATCCAGCCTTAGGCAACGAGGGAGCCAGAGGTATCTACGCAACACTTCCTTATGGAGACAAAGAAAGGGAACCTGATTTTTGTCACAGTGATGGACATCCTTTCAATTTGAGCTTGGTTGGTTTAATTGATGATGTTCTCCCTAATGGAGGTGCCTTTAAGGTTTGGCCAGGTTCGCATAAAAAACTTTACCCAACATTTCAAATGCAGTACGACCAACCCAGAATAGCTTATTACGAACACTTGCCATCTTATAAAGGCATAATTCAGTCGGAGGCATATGAAGAAGAAGTTAAGAAAGTGATGGCGAACACCCAACCAGTTGACTGTTGTGGTTCAGAAGGAGATGTTGTTTTATGGCATCATCGATTAGGCCACATGGCAGGACACAACTATTCCAACAAAATGAGACTTGCAGTTCTGGGTGATTTTATTAAACAGGATCTGGATGAGAATAGAGCCAAGCCACCTCAAGAAAACATGTGGCAAGATTGGTCAGAAAGTTTAAATGCTGCCCCCGAAACATATTCCGATGAAATGGCAAGATCACAAAAGTTGATTGATTAGATAATTCTAGTTAAATTAAAGATAATTATTTTTCATTAAAACTATGAAAGTACCAATTGAATTTACTGAAGACTTTGTTGAGGAAAACTCTCCTCATGATAAACAGATATATAGAGATTTCTTAAGTTCAGGTGAACCCTTTCGTTCAATCATGAAGAATAACCCTTGGTTAATGCCCCCAGATATCAAGAAGCCTCTCGAATGGGGCACAGGTAGATATTGGGATACCACAGTAGCTAGAAAACATGATTATTGGAAGGACTTAGATTTACCTGAAGAAACTAAAGACATTAATCAAATGCGAAGGGATATCAAAGAGTGGGGGTTTTGTCTAATTGAAGATGCCATGTCCAAGGAGCAATGCGCACGTTTTTTGGGTAGATTACTGGATCAAGCTGAGGGGGAAAGACTTGCTGGTGTCGATCAACCAACCCCTTCAGGGCAATACGTAAATACTCTAATTAATAAAGGAGAGGTCTTTGCCCAATGTATTGAACAAAATCCAGAAGCGGTTCAAGCAGGTCCATTAATTGAACAAATTATGGACGAAACTCTTGGAAAAGGATGGATATGTCATAGTTTTCTTTCCAATGGGGCTGACCCTGGAGGTTATCCGCAAGGACTTCATATTGATCAAGGTCCTTTGCTCCCATGGGTTACCGAAGAAGCGCCTGCTTTATTTAACACAATGTACATCCCACAAGATATTAATGAAGAAAACGGGGGAACTTTAGTCATTCCGGGTAGCCATAAGCTACTCATTGAAGCAGGAAGCGGAGGCAAGGTAGGCAAGCTCCCCCCTGCCATAAACTTGGAAGCAAAGGCAGGAACCATCATGCTTTTTGATGGAAGAATGTTGCATGGCACCGGATCAAATAGAACTAATAAACAGAGATTTGTAGCTACCATGAGTAATGTGAAAGCTTGGACTAGAACCCAAGAAAACTGGGTAATTTCTGTTGCACCCGATGTATTAGAAAATGCCAGTCCAAAACTACTCCACAGGATTGGATTACAAGCTTTAACTTATGGTGCCACCATAGAGGGCTTTGGTTTAGGGGCTCCAGGAAGAGTAGGAGATCAATGGGGTAGTATTAAACAATTCAGAACGGCCTATGATAAAGGCGAATACGAAAGAGTTAGAGAATTGTCAGGAAAGTCTTCTAAAAAGGACTTGAACAAAAAATACACTGTTAGGGAAGCAGTTAAAAGAGCCAGAGAGTCAGTCAAAAATAAGTAAGCCTCTAAGGGGGCGGCATTTTAGGTTTGGTTCCTATGATGCCAATATTCTCCAGCCGGTCTATTTCCTTTTGATTCAACTCTAGAATTTCTGTAAGAATTTCTTGGTTGTGTTGCCCGAGAGTCGGAGCAGGAGTTTTTATTGGTAATCTTTCTCCATTCACTTTAAAAGGAGCTGAAGGATTTGGCTGATTACCTACCACAGCTCTATCTAGATATTGCCAAAACTTTCTAGAATTAAGGTGTGGGTCGTTAAGCAGGGTCGACATAGTATGAGTAGCTGCAGCTGGGATTTTAGCGTCTTGCAGAACATACATTAGCTTTTGAGCTTCTTTTGAAGAAGTCCACTCACTTATGGTTTTATCCAGATCTTCAAGTTTAGAGAGCCGATCCTCCAAATTTCCAAATTGTTGCATAGGTGCTCCAACTAATTCTTGAAAGCTCAGCCACTGATCCTCGTTTAAGATTTGAATCACAATCCACTTATCTTCTCCTTCACAAGGATACACTCCATGCGGGGCAAAAAATTCTGACCTGTTTCCATTTCTTTCAGGCTCCTTGCCATTAGCAGTAAATTCAGTAATGCCATGAGCCACCAAGGGTAAGAGCGACTCCACTTGTGATAAGTCTATAAATTGTCCCTTGCCTGTCTTTGCCTGATGTCTTAATGCAATCAAAAGAGCAGAAGCTCCATTTAAACCGGCCACAGCATCCCCATAAGCTATGTGGTGCATCATGGGTGGATCTGACGATATACCATTTACATGAGGCAATCCTGATGATTGTTCAGCGGTAGATCCGTAGGCCCTGAACATTTCCCAAGGACCAGATGAACCAAAGGCATGTATTGAAAGTAGAATGATGTCTTCCTTTACCTTTTTAAAAACCTCATAGCTGAGATCTAGCTTTGGTAAAACACCTCCAGAAAAATTCTCCATTACTGCATTGGCTCTTCCAACTAACTTAAGAAGTAATTCTCTTCCCTCTGGATGAGATAAATCCAGGGTGATATTTCTGTTATTCCTATTCACTGAGTTAAAAGCAGGAGATTTCTCAGCTCCATCTTCATCAATCCATTCTTGGGTTGCTTCCCAGCTTCTCCACCAGTCAAAGTTCTCGCAACTCTCTACTTTAATTACATCAGCACCCAAGTCCGCTAAGTTTCTTGCAGCCAAGGGTCCTGCCCAACCCATGCTTAAATCAATAATCCGTATGCCTTTTAGCGAACTACTAGTCTTCATCTATTAAATCTCTCAGAATGTTCTCCCAACTCAGCAACATAGCCTCCAAAAGTGGGCGGTGTATCCATCAATCTAAAAGGAACGCTTGGAACTTTTATCCTTTGTTCACCTGACAAGATTGCATAAGTGAAGGCATTTCGTTCTATGAACTGATCAACTTCTAAAAGCTCTTCCATGGTGGGAACTCTGGCTAAAGGAATTGCTTCCTGTTGCGCTTTGTAAAAAAGATCATTTGCTGAAAAGGTTAATAAACTCTCTTGTATAACAGGTTCTATGGTGTCTATGTCTTGTAATCTTCCTAAAGAGGTTTGATATTCTGGGACTAAAGCAAAATGCTCCATATTTAGTAGCTTACAAAAGGCATGCCACTGGCTAGGAGTTAGAACTGTTAAGCCTATCCATCCTTCTTTACAGGGAAAAACACCTAGAGGGTAAGTGGGGGCAAATCTATTCACACCCAACCTTCTTCCTTCTAGTCCAGTATTAAAAAAAGAAACTGCTCCCACTTCAGTAAGGCATAAGGTCGCTTCATAAATACTGGTTTCTACCAGTGTAGGGCTCTTTTTATTTCCTAATTCAACCCCTAAAACTTGTCCTAGACTTCCCACAAAGGCCGCCATTCCTCCGATAATCTGGGCCTGATAACCAGTAGGGATTATGGGAGGGCCTTCAACAGAACCGAGCCCTCTAAGCATTCCATTTAATGCAAAACACTGCGCATCGGTGCCGGTAAAATTGTCGTAATCCCCACCTTTCCCATACCAACTAATATCAGAGAAAACTCCTTTAGAAATTGAAGAGAGTTCTGATTTCTTTCCATTGTTTAGAACCAAGTCAGCACTTGAAATCAACTCTTCCAGTATCTCTCTTCTGAGCTTGTCTTTCCTAACACTGAGCTTATTGGTATTTAAATAAGCATGCATAGCGCTATCATCCCTTCCATTTATAAAGGGAGGGTATTTGCGAGTTTCGAATCCTGAATCTGGTTCAAGATTGATTACTTCTGCACCGTAGTCAGCAAAAATTTTTGAACAATACTCAGTGCTTATTGAACCGCCAATATCTACTACCCTTAATCCCTCCAGTGCTTTAGTCATAGTCCTATCTAATCAAATTTATAATCATTTTTCCTTAGTAAATACCTTTTATATATTACTTCTACATTGTACTTGGCAGAAAATGGTATTAACATTATTCCAAAGTCATTTTTATAAAGGGGTTTTTATGTTTACTAGAATGGACGAGGGTTCACAAGAAGATTGGGAGCACATAGGGGCTGAGCATCTCCCGCATATCGTAGATATGCCCAATCGGGTAATAGGTATGCTTGAGCAGTTGGAAAGTTTTACTGGCGGATTTGCTGTCAATCAACTTCACCACTGCCTACAAACAGCGACAATGGCTAGAAATGCCGGCGCTAGTGATGAAATGGTCTTAATCAGCTTAATACATGACATAGGCAAAGTTATTAGTGTGATTGGTCATGGTGAAATATGTGCTGAAATTATTAAGCCCTATGTTAGCGAAGATGCTTACCATATTATTAGGACGCACCAAGATTTTCAGGGGGAGCATTATTATCACTACATGGATAAGCCAACGGATCTAAGGAAACAATACGTCGAAGAACCTTGGTATGCTAAAGCCACTGAATTTACTGATGACTGGGATCAACAAGCTTTTGATCCTGATTTTGAGGTGGATAGTTTAGAAAGTT
>DTSY01000163.1 GCA_012965075.1 Gammaproteobacteria bacterium
ACAGTTTCATCCATAAATCTATTTCTGTCTTCTCGAGTTTCGAAGACCCAGATACAGATACAATCACTACTGTGATAGATTGCTTTTAGTTCATCATTTATCTCACTGATTTCATGAGGAATTTTAGTCTCTATACAAATCATATTTAAGTAATAAATTAGGTTACATCCAGACGATTAAGGCATTTTTTTGGCAATAGGTAGCAACCATAATCCTAACCAAGTGCTAAAAAATCCCTTTAAAAAAACATGAATAGTAAAAGGTATTGACCAAATCCAACTGGCTAAAACATCAGGAAAAATAAAGTAGCTAAAAGGTCTCAGCCAAGAATAAAACCAAGGTAACTTCTCGCTCAAGAAAAGTTCATTGGTTAGAGAGATAACTGTAGCTTCTGAGTTAAATACTACTGCTAAGCCCCACAAAAAAAAGATTAATTGGAAAGGGGTTGTCCAAATACAGACATACGCGATAAATATTAAGAAAGATTTCACACTAATATTATTATTTAACTCTATTCTACCTTACTCTTTTTTATACCAATCTAAATAAGTCCCCATTACAGAAGAAAATTCCTCTCGACCACTAAGGTCTAAAAGATGGCTAAATACTTTAGGATTATTCTTGGGACCATTTTTAGATATTAAATCCAGTCCTTTATTTTTTAAAATTTCTTCGTAATGACCTTCCCTAAGAAATTGAGCGAAATCACACACAAATGAAATATCAGCAATGGTTAAATCCTTTCCAGCGATATACGAGTTATTAGATAAAGACTCTTCTAGTCCAGACACATAAAACTCGTAAGCTGCAGCCATTCTTTTATACCCTTCCTTAGTCAAAGTTTCTATTTCAAGCAGGTAAACCTGGGCCTCTCTGGCAAACACTAGACCGGCATCTAGATAGCTATCAATTCTGGAAGCTTCATAGTGGTTACTCCCGTATAAAGTAGAATGGTTTCCTGCCCTAGCTACCGCGCGCAATATACTGTTTGATTCAAACACCCCTATGTTACCTTCTGGACTAAAAGCCGCTGGCACTGTTCCAAAAGGATGAGCTTTTAGAAAATCATCAGTTTTATACAAAGCTCCTGAAAATCCTCTTTTACCAACTCTGATATGAGGACTGTCCTCACTCATCTCCTCTTCCTCCAATTCTCGAGGATTTGAATCCCAAAGCCATTTTCCTAATTGCTTAGGCTTATCCCCAATTACTTCAACACTTACTTCACAAATATTTCCAGCAATTACTGCTTTCCATACCCGGGGGTTAGGTAAATAAGAAAATATCTTTAAAACTTTTTCCAATTACTCTTCGTATTTATAAGACAATGATTTCTTATAGCCTTCACGCTCAAAAAGCATATCAGTCCATCTCTTGATATTAGGCTTGAAGGCTTGATCTATGCCCAAGGAACCAGCCAGATGAATAGCGTAACTAACACAGATATCTGCAATAGTAAGCCTGTTGCTGCAAAGGTATTCTCTGTCTTCTAAAGTTTTTTCTAATAATCTTAATCTTGCAACAAACCATCTCCGATATCCTTCCGCAGCTGCATCGGCGACCCCTGGCTCTTGCAGGGTATATCTCAATACTACAGTTTGAGGAAAAGTTAGAGTCGCGTCTGAATGGGCTAGCCAATTAAGATAGGTTGCGAAGTCATCCTCATCGGGCTGAACTTGTAAGTCGGTAGGACCATATTTTTGTACAAAATATTGGCACATTCCTACGGATTCAGTCATTCTTACGTCCCCGTCTTCAAGGTAAGGAATGGTTCCCAAAATATTTACTTCCAGATACTCTGGTTTAAAGACCCGTGGAGGAAAAGGCAACATCTCTACCTCATAATCGACCCCCATTTCTTCTAGTGTCCAAATAGGTCTTACACCCCTTGAGCCTTCGCAGTTGTAAATCTTAATACTCATATCAATCTCCTTCTTTTATTTTAGTAATTATTTAGTCAAAAAACCTTTTTTTGGTTCCTTAGGCGGTTGGTGTTGATAGGGTAAAGTATCCGGTGTAACTCTAACTGGAGTGGTGAATTTCAAAGGAATTCCAAAAGGTGTTTCATAAGTCAGTTCAACAAAATAAGCTCTCCAACCTTTATGCGGGGTCTCTGGCATTGCCTTATAACTACCGTCTTGTTCTTCAGTTAAGACTGTAGATCTCCAACTATTTCCAATCTTATCTTTTCTAAAATCTCTAGCTTCAGGATTTTTAGCACTCCACATATTAACTTCTCTAACTTCACCTTCAGACCTTACTCTAATGCTTCCATCTTGATTAAATTTCCATGAAAATTGTGGTCTTGGAAAGTTATTTAAAATGCTTGCGTAAAACGCCAGTACTGTTTCTAAGGCATCAGTGCCAGATAAACCATGGTCAGCATTGGGCACGTATCTAAGATATTTTTCTCCGGGTAATTCGTCAAAATAAAATTGAGATGAGGTGGGTATAAAAAATTCATCTCCCGCAGCGTTAACAAGTAATTTTGGCATTTGAAACCTGTCTTTATAGCTAAAGGGACCAACCAAGTTAAAAAGAGAACGAATTTCGGGTGAATACCACCAATCAACTATCTCCATATCTACATAGTCTTGAATTGCTGGAGCCCAAAACCCATAGACACTCCAATGATGTTTAAAAGAAGGCTCCAAGTTAAGTAGATCAATTACTATAGGTATCATTGCTTCTACTCGGTCATCGACTGCACCTGTAGTCCAAGTAGTCCAGCCTCTTTTAGAGGCTCCAACAATCACAAATTTAGAAACTGTTTCAGAAATATCTTGTTGCTCCATCAAGGACTGAATTGCGTCCATAGCCGCAACTGCGCTCTTAGTCATTGCCATTCTGGCTGGCCATCTTTCTTCTCCGGTCTTTAAGTATTTATCCCATGTGTAGGCAATTAATGCATCTTCCCATCTAGGTTCTTTTTCCCCTTTGAAAGTTAAGGGTTGATTAGGAACCATGCTTAATTCAGCAACTATCGATCCCGTTGCTTTAGCATAATTAACCAGAAGTTGAGGCGACTCATCTGGAATTTTTCCATCATTGTCCCCAGCCCCAATAATTAACATTCCAGTTTGATGTTTTATTTCGTCGGGCTTAACCACTATGAGCCAATGTTGCCACTCCGTTTTATTGACATCTTCACTGGTTAAATATTTTTGTGAAATGAGATTGACTATAAAAGTTGTATACCCTTCTCCCGATAAAGTATTTACTACTTCATATCGATAAGCTTGGTCGGGTTGATGGACATATTGATCTAAGGCTGTTTGATCGTATTCAAGTCTTGGTCCAGCGTTTAAAAAATGGCAAGAGACTGCTAAGAGGATAATTAGAAATATTCTTTTAAACACTTTTTCTCCTAAGTGATGCTTAAATAAGCCTTATTACAGCAATTAACACTCACATTTTGTTATCATTTTACAAAGAATAGGTACTGGAGAGCATCATAATGGAAAACTCGGATTCATCTACAAAAGATTTAAATCAAGACCCTAATTTAAAAACTAATATGCGCAAGGTGGCCCTAACTGCTCTTGCGGGCACTAGCATTGAATGGTACGACTTTTTCCTCTATGGGGCTGCTGCAGCTCTGGTTTTCCCAACAGTCTTCTTTGGTGAGAGCGAACCTGCTACTGCTTATATCTTATCCTTTCTTACCTTTGCTGCTGGATTTATAGCCCGGCCTATAGGAGGCATTATTTTCGGACACTTTGGGGATCGAATAGGCCGTAAAAGGACTCTGGTGATGGCATTATTATTGATGGGAATATCCTCAACTTTCATAGGACTCTTACCCACCTATGCCATGATTGGAGTTACCGCTCCAATTCTGCTGACAGTATTACGATTTGCACAGGGCTTAGCGATAGGTGGTCAATGGGGAGGAGCTATGTTATTGGTTACTGAGAGCGCTCCTGATGATAAAAGAGGTTATTACGGTGCTTATGCTCAAGCTGGAGCTCCAGTTGGTGTAATCCTAGCCAATCTAGCTTTTATATTTACAAGTGCTCTTGTTTCAGAAGAATTTTTTATTACTTGGGGCTGGAGGATTCCCTTCCTTGCCAGTGTAATTCTGATTGGTATCAGCATGTATATTCAATTAAACCTTGAAGACACCAAAGCCTTTAGAGAACTGCAAGCTTCAACAAAAGAGAGACAAGAGGGCGAAGCAGAAGTTGATAAACCCATTAACCGTTCTCCTGTCCTAGAAGCCATAAGAAAATACCCTCAACGAATTGCTCTTGCTGCAGGTGCTTTTTTGTCGGTTCAAGTTACTTTCTATATCTTAATCGCCTTCTTGTTAGCTTATGGGGTAGCTAGTGCCGGAATGTCTCGTGATGACATGTTAATAGCAGTATTAATAGCGTCAGCCATAATGGTTCCCATACAGTTTATGTTCTCAGCTTATTCAGATCGACATGGTAGGCGGGGTATCTTTATGTTGGGAGCAGCGTTAACAGCCATTTGGGGCTTTTGTGTTTTCCCTTTAGTTGATACAGGAAATTTTTGGTTAATTGTTTTGGCTATTACGGGTGGTCTCACCTTTTTGGCAATGATGTATGGACCTCAAGCAGCCTTTTTTACGGAGTTATTCAGCACAGAGGTGAGATATTCAGGGGCTACTCTTGGTTATCAATTAGGAGCGATAGTAGGTGGAGCTTTTGCTCCCACAATAGCAGCTAAACTCTGGTTAGATTATGATATCTTTTGGGTTTCTGCTTACATAGCCTTTGCTTC
>DTSY01000164.1 GCA_012965075.1 Gammaproteobacteria bacterium
CCAATAGCTGACTTAGTCATCCATGAACAGATTGGAAAGGTTTTTTCAGAGAAATAAGCTAATTGTGAGTTACGGCCACTAGTCCTAATAATTTCCCTTCTTTCATTTCTTCAAGAGTTCTATTAACTTCAGAAACATCTCTTGTTTCAACATCAACTGGGTCTATCTTACCAGCTACAACTAATTCCATTAATTCTTCCATATCCCCTAAACTTCCCACATAAGAACCCATAAGTTTCTTCTCAAATAGAGCTTGCATGGGCAAAGGAAGGGTTAATTGTCCTCCAAAAAGACCTACTACAACATAAGTACCACCTCTAGCTAATAAGTTATAACCAAAGTTAACAGAAGCCTCGGCTCCAACAAAATCTACTATTGATCTTGCACCTCCTTCAGTTAATTCTAATAATTTCTCAGCAGCCCCTTCTTCTGAAGAGTTAATAGTTGCTGAAGCACCTAGTTGTCTTGCCATTCCGAGTTTTTCATCATCAATGTCTACGACTATAGGATTGATGCCATAAGCAGCTTTTGCAATCTTTAAAGCTAACAACCCAAGACCTCCAGCGGAAACAATTACTAAAGAATTGTCTTTTGTATAAGGTCCTGCCTTTTTTAAAGCACTATAAGCAGTCAAGCCACGACAAGCATAGCTTCCTGCTAAGTTATCTGGTGTATCTGCTGCATCAAATAAGTATTTTCTATCTGGAACTAGAACATGATCTCCATATCCTCCACCTACGTGTATACCTAGATTTGAATTGTTCATACAATAATGAGTCATATCATCATTACAAAGATCACAATCACCGCATCCTATCCAAGGGTAAGCTATATATTTTTCACCAATATTTATTCCTTCTACATCTTCTCCTGTTGCCACAACTTCTCCAAAAATCTCATGACCCATAGTTAATGGTTTACCTTCAGGAAGTGGTGAGGGCAATTGAACTCCTCCTCCTAAATCAAAATAGCCATCATGAATATGAACATCAGAGTGGCACACTCCACAGGCAACTGTTTTAAGCAATATCTCTTTTCCTTTAGGTTCAGGCGTGTCTAATTCTTTCTCTTCAAGAGGTTTTCCATTTTCTACTACTTGATAAGCTTTCATTTTTCTTTTCTCCTTAGTTTTGAAATTGTTTAGTTATGCTTAGATTATCCTTATAATCAAAATTTGCAACGAAACTTTTAAGGAAAATTATGAGTGATATTCAAACATTCAGAGAAGAAACCCAAGGCTGGCTGAAAAAAAATTGCCCGCCCGAAATGAGAAAACCAGGCGATGTCTGTTGGGGGGGTCGAAATCCATCATTCTCACACCCTGATCAAGAGATTTGGTTAGAAAAAATGGGTGAAAAGGGATGGACCTGTCCTATGTGGCCAAGAGAGTATGGTGGCGGAGGTTTAAGTCACGAAGAAAATAAAATATTGCAAGAGGAAATGTTTGCCATTGGAGCCAGGCCAGCGCTGGCAAGTTTTGGCATATGGATGTTAGGGCCAGCACTTTTAGAATTTGCTTCACACGAACAAAAATTGGAACACATTCCAAATATCGTCAAAGGAAAGATTTGGTGGTGCCAAGGATACAGTGAACCCGGATCTGGATCTGATCTAGCCAGCCTTAGTACCAAGGCTGTTGAAGACGGAGATAACTATATAATTAATGGTCAAAAGATTTGGACTTCTAACGCCAATTACGCGGACATGATTTTTTGCTTAGTAAGAACTGGTCCCCAAGAACCCAAGCATAATGGTATTAGTTTCCTTCTCATAGACATGGATCAACCAGGAGTTGAAGTTAAGCCGATAAAACTTATCAGTGGAAAGTCCCCATTTTGTGAAACTTTCTTCACAGATGCTACAGCTCCGAAATCAAACTTAATAGGCGAGATAAATAAAGGTTGGACTATAGCTAAAAGGCTTTTGCAACACGAAAGATCAATGATTTCAGGAATGGGTTTAGCAACGGGTGCTGGCTCGGGACCTAAAAAGACTTCTGGAATGGCTGAACTCGGAAAGAAGTATGCTGGAACTGATGAAAAGAATCGTTTAGCTGACTCTCAACTTAGAGCTAAGATTGCTAAACATGACTTGAATTCTAGGGCTTTTGGTTTGACTCTCCAAAGAATGGCTGAAGATGCTAAAACAGGAGGTCCTAGTGCTACAGCTTCCATGGGAAAATACTATGGATCTGAACAAAATAAATTGAGATACGAGATTATGCTTCAAGCAATGGGAACTCAGGCTCTGGGTTGGGAAGGAGAGCCTTTTACGCCTGAAGAATTGGCAATTACGCGAGAGTGGCTAAGATCTAAAGCTAATTCAATAGAGGGAGGAACCTCAGAAATTAACCTAAATGTAATTTCTAAAAGGGTACTCAATCTTCCGAACTGACAATTCTAAACTATTGAGGAGATAAGTAATGGCTTTATTGTTTAATGAAGAACAACAATATTTAAAAGATACGGCAAAAGATTTTGTGCAAAAAAATGCTCCTATAAATCACTTTAGAGAATTAAGGGACTCAAAAGATGAAACTGGCTACAGCAAAGAGCTGTGGAAGCAGATGGCAGAGTTAGGATGGGCAGGTGTTCTTATTTCAGAAGAATATGGAGGTTCAGACTTTGGAATGGTGGGAATGGGAGGAATCCTAGAAGAAACAGGAAGATGTTTAGTCCCTTCACCTTTGTTCTCAACCGCTCTTCTTGGAGCTAGCCTAATTGAACTTGGAGGTAAAGCGGATCAAAAAAAGGACCTTTTAACCAAGATCGCTAAAGGAGAGCTAACTACTGCTTTCGCTTTGGAAGAAGGCTCTAGACACACCCCTTATCGGATATCTACAACAGCTGAAAAAAAAGGAAAAAATTTTGTTTTAAATGGCAAAAAAACTTTCGTTTTAGATGGGCATAGTGCTGACTTAATAGTATTAGCTGCTAGAACTTCGGGAGGGATTGAAGATCAATCCGGAATAAGTTTATTCTTGATCGATCCCAACTCTACAGGGTTACAAAGAAAGAGAACTCACATGGTAGACAGCAGAAATGCTAGTGAAATACATTTAAAAGATGTAGAGGTTCCAGAAACAAAACTTTTGGGAGAACTAGACGCTGGTTTTTCTATAATAGAAGAAGTTTTAGAAAGAGGACAAATAGGAATATCTGCAGAAATGCTTGGGAATACCTTAGAAGCCTTCGACATAACCCTTGAGTACCTCAAAGAGAGGAAGCAATTTGGTGCAGTCATAGGTTCTTTCCAAGCTCTTCAACACAGAGCTGCAGTTATGTTTGCTGAAATAGAATTGACCAAATCTTCAGTAATGGGCGCACTTAATGCTGTTGATGAAAATTCAAATGACAGATCTAGATTTGCCAGCCTTGCTAAGTTTAAAGCAGGCGAAACACTGCATCTAGTCAGCAGCGAGGCTGTTCAGATGCATGGTGGGGTTGGCGTAACAGATGAATTCGATATAGGGTTCTTCTTAAAAAGATCTAGAGTTGCTGAACAAATCTTTGGTTCTTCTGACTATCACTTAGATCGATATGCCACATTGAGTGAATACTGACCTTTCATTTATACCCTTTCACCCATGAAACCTTTAATTGGAATAGCGTCTTTATTTTGCTTGTTAGTAAATATGATTTTTTGGAGCAGCTTACTTTTCTTGTTTGCATTGCTAAGACTGATTATTCCTTCTAGGGGTTGGAAAAAACTTTGGACTTCTGCAACCGTCCTTCTTGGGGAAGCTTGCATTGCCTGTAATAGCAGCTGGATAAAAATTCTACATCGCCCTTCCATCATTATTACGGGAATGGAGAATCTAAAAAAAGATCATTGGTATATAGCTACATCTAATCATCAATCTTGGGGAGACATCTTTGTACTACAAAAAATAACCAACAAAAAAGTACCTCTTCTAAGATTCTTTATGAAAGATGTACTTAAATGGATTCCGATTGTAAGCATAGTTGGGTGGTCTCTGGATATGCCCTTTTTAAAAAGGTATAGCAAAGAACAAGTAGAAAAAAATCCAAGCCTCAGAGGAAAAGATTTAGAACAAATGAAGAAGGCTTTCAAGAGACTAGAGACTAATCCTGGTACTGTTTTAAGTTTTGCCGAGGGAACAAGGTTTACACAGCTAAAGCATGATGATCAACAGTCTCCATTTAAAAATCTATTAAGACCAAAAGCTGGAGGAATAGGTATCGCTTTATCAACCATGCCTTTCATTACTACTTTACTGGATTTTAGTATTAGTTATGAATCTAAGACTAAAAGCTTTTGGGATTTTCTTTGCGGAAGAATGTCAGTTATTAGTATCAAGATTAGAGTAATAGAGATTCCAAAAAACCTTTTAGGTAATAACTATTCAAAAGAGAAGGGGTTTAGGGATGATTTAAAGGACTGGCTTTACGAAATTTGGGAGGCCAAAGAAGAATTCTTGAACTCAGCTTAATCTCTTAAAGCACTGATTACTCTGGAAGCTAACCCTTCTTCTCCTGAATAAAAAGCTGGAGTAATTCTGTCTCCTTGATCTGAATATCTTTTCTTTATCTCATCAGCTACCTCTTCAGGAGTTTCTGCAACCACTGCAACAGTGTTTAAAAGCTCATCGTCAATTAACGAAGTCATTTCTCCCCACTTACCTTCTTTTGAAAGTAGATTTAATCTACCTTGCAGATCCCCATATCCATGAGCTTC
>DTSY01000165.1 GCA_012965075.1 Gammaproteobacteria bacterium
ACACTCCTGTTGAGATGGCCGGAAAAAGTATAGATTTACCATCAACGGATTTAGCCAATACAATAGATTTCTCATAGGCTGAAGCCAGTAACTTATCTTCCCCACTTTCCCCGTCTTTATATATTGGACCTACTGCATGGATAACGTACTTAGCATTTAAATTGTAGGCGTTAGTTATAACTGCATCTCCAGTCTCGCAACCATTAAATCTCTGTAGTTCTTCTAATAGTTCTGGTCCTGCAGCTAGATGAATAGCTCGATCCACACCACCACCACCTCTTAAAAATGAATTGGCTGCTGTGACTATGATGTCTGCTTCAAAAGTGGTGATATCTCCTTGGAGTAATTCAATGTTCATATGTATCTAATTTATTATACATACAGCTTCAATGTGTCCATGGAATGTATCCACACTACTCTTACAAGGTGGAAGTTACAGGTTCAAGTCCTGTTGTGCCCATCATAATGCAGGTAAACTAACGATTTAGATTGTTATGATTTTTGATCTGACTACTTTATTAATAATAGTTGTTTTAGCCCTTGTAGGCTGGAATGTTTATCTTTCTATTGGAAAAAAAGAAAATAAAGATGATGAATCAAGAATAGATGACATCAAGGCCTCTTTGTCTTCACAAACCTCTTCCCTGGAAGGCCTAATAAGGGATGTTGCTTCATTTCAAGACCCGTTAAACAAACTTAATAGATATTTATCCGGAGGAACTTTGGCCGGTACCTTTGGGGAATGGTCCCTGGAAGCAATTATCACTGATATCTTTCCTGCAGATAAATTTGAAAGCAATTGTGAGGTTATTCCCGGATCCGGTCAGCGGGTTGAATTTGCTATTAAGTTGCCTGAAGGGCTAATGCCGATTGATGCCAAATTCCCTTCTGCCCTATATGACAATTATATGGATGCTTCAAGCCGAGGAGAAAAGGAATCTGTAAATACTGCGTTAACCTCAATCAAAAGACATGTAATCAGTGATGCTAAGGACATTAAGGAAAAATATATGCAAGCGGGTCAAACCATAGATTTGGGAGTCATGTTTATTCCGAGCGAAAGTTTGATGCAACTTATCGATTCCATAGAAGATTTGAGAAAGATTATTTTCCGGGACAGTCGGGTTTTGGTGATGGGGCCAAACTCACTGGCTGCTTATTTAATTAGCATACACATGGGATTTAGAAATTTGGCTTTGAATGAGAGGGCGGAGGAGATCTTAGTGGAGTTTGGAAACCTGAAGAAAGAGTTTGAAAATTTTGAGAGTTCGACCGAAGATCTTGCTAAAAAAGCAGAGGCCATGCTAAAAGCGGTTGATCAGCATGAAACCCGGGAAAGGCAGATGAATAGAGCTTTAAAGAGAATGGAAGAGATCGGTGAAGACACTGAAAAGAAGGACTAACTAACTATTTTTAAGGGTTCTGCACATGAAAGAATGGTGGCGCGGCGGGGTAATTTATCAAATTTATCCACGTTCGTATCAAGATAGCAACAATGACGGCATCGGCGACTTAGCGGGGATCACCAGTCGACTTGAGTACATCTCTGAACTCGGCGTTGACGGCATCTGGATATCTCCTATTTTTACATCCCCGATGAAGGACATGGGTTATGACGTATCCGATTACAGAGATATTGATCCTCTGTTCGGAGATTTGAAAGACTTTGATAGGTTAGTTGAGAGGGCTCATTCGTTGGGTCTTAAAGTCATGATTGATCAAGTGTTGTCGCACAGCTCAGACCAACATCCCTTTTTTCAAGCAAGCAAGCAGGATAAACAGAATGATAAGGCCGATTGGTATGTCTGGGTTGATCCTTTGCCTAATGGGGCTCCACCCAATAATTGGCTGTCCATTTTTGAAGGTGTAGCCTGGGAGTGGGAGTCAAGACGGAAGCAATATTACCAACATAATTTTCTGGTGAGCCAGCCCGATTTCAATTTCCATAACCCGGAAGTTAGAGAATGGTTAAAGGAAAACGTTAAATTTTGGCTGGACCGAGGCGTTGATGGATTTAGGTTGGACACCGTAAATTACTATTTTCACGATCCTCAGTTAAGAGACAATCCCCCTAGAATTTACGACAAAGACAATCCCCCGGTAAATCCTTATTACATGCAAGACCATGTTTACTCCATTAGCCAACCTGAGAATGTTGATTTTGTGGAGGAACTCAGGGAATTATTAGATCAGTACGGCAAAACCGCGATGATCGGGGAAATCAGTAACTTAGATTTAATGGCTGAATACACGGCTGGTGATAATCGATTGCACCTGGCTTACAGTTTTGAGTTATTAGGACCCGTTTTTTCTGCTTCCCATATCAGGAAGACCATAGAACATTTTTTTAATATTGCGCCTCAGGGTATTCCTTGTTGGAGTTTCTCAAATCATGATGTCATAAGACACGTAAGCAGATGGGCTGCTCATGGAAGTTCACCTGAAGCCTTGGCAAAACAAACAGCGGCTCTTTTATTAAGTTTGGAAGGATCCATCTGTCTATTTCAAGGCGAAGAACTCGGTCAGCTTGAGACCGAAATGGAATTTTCGGAGCTAACCGATCCGCTGGGCATAAGGTTTTGGCCCGAAAATAAGGGTAGGGATGGGTGTCGAACACCCATGAGCTGGGACTCCAGTCTAGAAAATGCCGGCTTTAGTGAAGTTGACCCCTGGTTGCCTGTAAAAAACCCCCAGCTTGAAAGAGCAGTTGAACAACAGAAGAATAAAGATTCGGTGCTTTCTTTTTACCGGGAAATGCTTAAGTTTAGAAAAAATAGCTCAGCTCTTTCAGAAGGAAGAACGGTTTTTTATGATTCAGATGAACCTGTACTTTCTTTTTCAAGGCAGTCGGATGATCAGAATGTAGTTTGTGTTTTCAATCTTTCCAAGGAAGAAGTTTCCCTCCCGATTGAAGGCTTAAAAGACATCAATAATCATCCCCTTTTAGAGGCTAAGGCCGATGGGGAAGTTCTTTCTCTCGGTCCCAACGGCTTTTGTTTCTTTTTTGGAGATTTAGATAAAGATATAGTTATTCAATAACCTTAATTAGAATGTCAGCATGAATGAGAGCTTAAAAGCAGAACACTACGAAAGACCTCAATTAAAGACTCCTAATGGAGAATCCAGTTTGTTGCTACATAGTTGTTGCGCTCCCTGTGCAGGCGAAATTATGGAAGCAGTTGCCGCTTCTGAAATCAAAACCACAGTGTACTTCTATAATCCCAACATTCATCCCATTCAAGAGTACGAACTGAGGAAAGAGGAAAATAAGAGGTATTGTCAAAAGTTGGACTTTAATTTTATAGATGGCGATTACGATAAAGATAACTGGTTTAAACGCATTAAAGGTCTTGAAAATGAGCCTGAAAGAGGGGAGCGATGCACCAAATGCTTTGATATGAGGTTTGAAAGATCAGCACTTTATGCCCATGAAAATAATTTTTCCCTGTTCGCAACTACCCTAGGCATATCAAGATGGAAAGACCTGGATCAAGTAAACAATTCAGGGTTGCGGGCAGCGGATAGATATTCAGGTCTGAACTTTTGGGATTTCAATTGGAGAAAGGCAGGAGGCTCCCCAAGGATGATAGAAATTTCCAAACGCGAAGAATTTTACCAGCAGGAATACTGTGGATGTGTTTATAGCCTTAGGGATACCAACAAGTGGAGAAAAGAAAATAACCGACCCCGGGTTATCAGGGGCCAGAAATATTACAGTTAATTTCTGTAATCTAAAGGAGGGTCCCGATCTCCAAGCAAAGGAAAATAAATAAAGTCCTCGCCAACTCTATCAGACAGTTCTTTTTTTGCCCTTTTGACAATACTGGGATCAAGGTAAATCTGTATGGCAGTATCTGAAAGAACTTGAACGGCTAATTTTTCTCCTTTCAATCCTATTGAAGTCCCTCCGGAAGCCACTGCTTGCCAGGAATGCGCAGGAGTTCCTGGAACCCAAGAGGCAATTCTGGCTCCGGCCGTAGGAACCAACCAACTAATATCCCCAACATCGGTAGAACCGTATCCGTGTATGGTTTTATAGGGAAGAATTTTTTCCTGATCTCCTATACTGGCTTCAGGATTAAGAAGGGTTTTATAGATTTCCTCAGCAAATTCGTTTTCTTCTTTGTCATAGGTAACCCCACCCCTGTTAACTAATTGCTTGTGCATAACGGATTGCAATACTTCATTGGGCATGACCGAATAATTCCCATGCATAACTTCATAACTGAAGTCTGTTTCGGTTCCTTGTGCTGCTCCTTCCGCTGCTTTAACGACTCTTTGGAATAACTCTTCAACCATCCTCTCTTTAGGGTGTCTAACATAGTAATAAACTTGAGCTTCATCCGGGATAACATTTGGCGCTAATCCTCCTTTGGTTATCACATAGTGAATCCTTGATTCTTGAGGCACATGCTCTCTCATCATATTTACCATGAAATTCATGGATTCCACTCCATCCAAGGCCGATCTCCCTTTATCGGGAGCACTCGCTGCGTGAGCTGAAAGCCCTTTAAATGTAAATTTAGCTGATTTATTTGCATTAGAAGTTCTTGGTCTTGCATGATTCACGCTTCCCGGATGCCAGTGAAGAACTACGTCTACATCATCGAATAAACCTTCCCTAACCATATATACCTTTCC